>NZ_WOYP01000049.1 GCF_011620715.1 Microbacterium sp.
CCGCAGCGCGGGCGGGCTGTTCAGCCGCTACACACTCTCGAACCCGACCTACTGGCTGGCGTGCGGCGCAGGGGTGGTCATCATGCTCGTGATCGTCTACTTGCCCTGGGTGCAGGCGATGTTCAAGACGGGACCGCTGAGCGCACTGGACTGGGGGTTCGTTCTGCTTGCGGCGGCCATCTTCGTCGCGATCCGCGAGGTCGGCCGGATCGTGCGGAAGCGCCATACCCGGCGGGAGGCGTGAGGGGCCCCGACCGGCGCGCGCGATCCCGATCTCAGGCAGTCGCGCCTGCGGGCTCGGGGTTCGCTCGGGTCTCCGCCTTGACCACGGGGAGCACTTCTGTCAGGAAGAGCTCCAAGCTCGCGTCTGCAGCGGATGCGGGCATGCCGGGGTCGAACTGGCCGACGAACCGGTTGGAACCGAGGATCTCGTGTTGGGCCAGGATGCCGTCGATGACCTGTTGCGGGCTGCCGACCAGCAGTCCCGCGGCGACCCACTGGTCATATACGTGCCGGGGCATGCCACCCTGGAACGCGGGATGCAAGGACATGTAGTGGGAGTAGTACGGGTAGAACTGGTCCTGTGCACTTTGCGAGTTCCGACCGACGAACATGTGCCCGCCGGTTGCCAACTGCAACGCGTCGGCTGCATGCCCGGCAGCCTCACCGGCACGCCGGTACAGCTCCACCAGGTTCACTCCCTGCGCCGCCCCGGTGAACAGCGCCAGGAACATCGGCAGCCCGAGGGTGCCCGCCCGTACTGCGCTCTGCGGGGTTCCGCCCACGCCGATCCAGATCGGCAGGGGCTCCTGGATTGGTCGCGGGCCGATGTGCATACTTTCGTGCAACGGGGTACGGAACCGGCCCTGCCATGGCTGGCCCGGGGTATCCCGCAACCGGATCAACAGGCGCAGCTTCTCTTCGAACAAGTCGTCGTAGTTCCGCACGTCGTAGCCGAACAGCGGGAATGACTCCGTAAACGCCCCCCGCCCCACGGTGATCTCCGCCCGTCCATGCGAGAGCAGGTCCAGCGTGCCGAACTGCTCCATCACGCGCACCGGATCCGTCGTGGACAGCACCGTCACCGACGTGGTCAACCGCATCCGCTCCGTGCGCGCCGCGACCGCCGCCAGCACCACCTCCGGAGCAGATACCGCGAAGTCCGGACGATGGTGCTCGCCCAGCGCGAAGACATCGAGCCCAGCCGCGTCCGCAGCTTCCGCCTGCCGCAGCAGAGCATCCAGCCGCTCGCCCCAGGCCTGTGGCGTCATTTCGCCCGTCATATCACCGAATGAATAGATCCCTAGTTCCATGCCTCCGATACTAGTATTCTTTACATACTGGTTTCCAAGCGGATACTAAAGAGACACCGGGGGAAAGATGATGCACAAGCGGCCCGACGATCCCTGCCCTTTCGGGCCCGCCGTCGAGATCCTGCTGCCCCGTTGGACATCACACATACTCTGGGTCCTCAGCGAACACGGCACCCTCCGGTTCTCACAGCTGCGCGGCCTGATCCCCGACATCACTCCCAAGGTCCTCACCGAACGACTGCGCAAACTCGAACGCGACGGACTGATCCGACGCACCTACCACGCCGAGGTTCCACCCCGCGTCGAATACACCAGCACCCCGCTTGCAGAGACTCTCCAGCCTGCGTTCCGCGTCCTGGCGACCTGGACGGACCAGCACCTCGACGACGTGGCGTCCGCCCGACGCCGGTACGACACGCAGGCCTAGTGGGTGAGGTCGACCGAGACGATGGGGTGGGGCGCGACCGCTTGTCAAGCCTCATCCGGTTTTGGTGATGCGCCGGCAAAATGGAGTACCCCTCGCCACCAATGGAGGAAGACAGGACATGGTTCTCGACCGGGCGATGAAGCCCCATTCCCCGCACATCACCGGCGATGTCGACGAAGCGACGTTCGGGCTGAGGGACGAAGCCGATGTGTTCGAAGACGCGCTCGCCGCGGAGATGCTCCGTACGGGCGCGATCGAGGTCTGGATATGACTCCGACACCCAAACCTCACGAGCCGGCCTCGCTTGAGCTGCATCGTATCGACTCCGCGAATTGGGTCATCCGGGATCACGCTTTCCCTGAGACCGACGCGCGCAACGTGATCGCCTGCGTCCATGAAGCCGAAGAGGATGAGTTAGAGGTCATCTGGCTCGGCGCCGGGATACCGTTGCCCACGCGATACCGGTATGCCGGCGATGTGCTCGAAGACCTCGAGCGGTGGAGAACCCTCAACTGCGGCGCACAGCGCCCGACACGCATCCCGCACTATCGCCCTCTCGTTGCCGGCGGCGTGGCATCCACTTCTGTGTCGTCGCCCGACGGCGACATTGCCGGGGAGATCATGCTCGCCTCGGACTGATCCCCGAGCTCATCCTCAGGCGCGTGATCGACGTCCCGCAGCCACCCCCACGTGTAGCCGACTCGGTCCTGGTTACGGAGTTGGTGTGCCGCCGTTTACGTTCAGTGTCTCGCCGATGACGTAGCTCGACTCGGCCGAGGCGAGGAACACGAACGCGGGGGCGAGTTCCGCAGGCTGGCCTGCGCGGCCGATCGGCGTTTGCGCGCCGAACTCGGCGAGCTTCTCCGGCGGCTGGCCATCGGTGACCTGCAGAGGCGTCCAGATCGGGCCAGGCGCGACCGCGTTGACGCGGATACCCTTGGGCGCGAGCTGTTGAGCGAGCGCCTTCGTGAAGGCGTTGATCGTCGCCTTCGTAGAGGCGTAGTCGACGAGGATCTCCGATGGCTTGTACGCCTGGACCGACGTCGTGTTGATGATCGCGGAGCCGGGTACAAGGTGGGGGAGGGCAGCCTTGGTGATCCAGAACATCGCGTAGACGTTGGTCTTGAAGGCATCATCGAACTGCTCGTCGTCGATCGTCGTAAGGTCTTCGTTGTAGATCTGCTTGCCGGCGTTGTTCACGAGGATGTCGAGTCGGCCGAGTCCTTCGACAGCTTTCTCGACGAGATCACGGCAGTACGCGGCATCGCGAAGGTCGCCCGGCAGTGTCAGGACTTTCACGCCCGCCTCCCGAATGATCTGCGCGATCCGCTCGGCGTCCGCCCTTTCCTCGGGGAGATACGACATCGCCACGTCCGCGCCCTCACGGGCGAAGGCGATTGCCGTCGCCGCGCCGATGCCCGAGTCCGCGCCGGTGATGAGCGCCTTGCGGCCAGCGAGTCGCCCCATTCCGCGATAGGTCTTCTCGCCGAGGTCTGCCTGCGGCTGGAGTTCCGAATCCAGGCCGGGCTCGGGCTGATGCTGCTTCTTCGGTGCGAAGTCGGTGTAGAGCTCTGCAGGGTTCGTGAACGTGTACTGGTCGCGCGTCATGTC
>NZ_WOYP01000019.1 GCF_011620715.1 Microbacterium sp.
ATGCGGCGCTGCGACACGCCGAACTGGGCGCCTTCCTGGCCAGCAACCCGACCGGACGAAGCCTCTACAGCTCCGCGTGCAGCTGCCACACCCGGTCGGCCGACTCGCGCCACGAGAAGGCGCGGCCGCGGTCGGCGGCGAGCACGCCCAGGCGGTCCACCGCGGCGGTGGATCCCAGAGCCTCGTCCAGCGCGGCACCGAGTGCGTCCGCCGACGCATCGACCAGCATCCCCCCGTCGACGATCACCTCATCATGAACGGGAGAGGATGCCGCGACCACAGGCACCCCGAGCGCCAACGCCTCGAGCACGCGCCAGGGCAATGCCGAACGCTGCGAGGGCGCGACGAACGTGACCGCGCCGCCGAACACGGCCGCGCGATCTTCGACCCCGAGCGCTCCGCGCACGTGCAGGTTGCGCTCGGGGACGCCGGCTGCGGCCGCCAGGTCCGCGATGGCGGGCTCTTCTGCATCGCCGGCGCCGATCACCACCACCGGAAGATCCAGGCCCGCACGCGCAACGGCGGCGAACCCGAGCGCGAGGGCATCGGTCGGAGCCGCGCGACCGGCGAGCAGCACGAAGCCCTCCGGAAGATCCATGACCCGGCGGCGACCGACCTCGTCGACAGGCACCGCGAACCCCTGCGGCGCCGCGCCGGCGATGACCCTGATCCGCTCACCCAGCTTCGCGATCTCGCCGAGCTGCCGCGCCAGCGAGTGCGTGGGAACGACGACCGCATCGGCGTGCTTGACCGCGCGCTTGAGCATTGCGCGGTGCCACCCGACGACCGACTTCGGCCACTCGCCGGGGTCATCCCACGGACCGAGATCCCAGATCGTCACGACGGTCTGGTCGTTGTCGTGCATGCGATCGTGCTTCACGAGGGGCGCCAGGAGCGTCGGCGAGTGGATCATGCCTCCACCGATCCCCGCGCCGACGCCGAGCTGCAGTGCGGCGGCGAGCTCGCGACGAGCCAGCGCGGTGCGGCGCACGCCTGCGAGGCCGGGGACCTCGACCGGACGATCCGCCGGTCCGGCAGGCGCGATGCCTTCGACATCGCAGCCGGCAGGGGCTCCGGCGATCAACCCGCGGGTGAGCTCGCGCGAAGCGAGCTCGAGGTCAGGATCCGTCGGGGCGACCAGCTGGTCGAGCATCACCCGGAGGGTTGCCGTCATCCGCTCAGCCCTCGGGGGTCGGCGTCGGCGTCGGCGGATGCAGCGCCTGTTGCACCAGTTCGTGGATGTACGCGAAGTCGGGCTCGTACTCGTCGATGCCACCCTCGGGCGTGAGCTCGATCGTGGTGACCGGCTGCTCCTTCGCCTTGAGCGCGAGATCGGCCAGGAACGGAAGCAGAGACTGCGGGAGGTCCGTCTGAATGAGGGCCTGCCCGGCGGACGCGACGTCCTGGAATCGGGTCAGCACGACCTGAGGAGTGAACTGCGCCAGGATCGCCTCCTGCAGTTCGCGCTGGCGCTTCATGCGGTCGAAGTCGGACGTGGTGTATCGCGACCGCGCATACCACTGCGCAGTGTCGCCGTCCATATGCTGCGGTCCGGCTTCGATCCAGCCGATCGCCCATTCCTCGGCCGGCTGACCCGCGTACGTCGGCCCCCAGCCTTCGGGCAGGCGCTCCGCGACGGTCACATCCACCCCGCCGAGCGCGTCCACGAGTGCCGCGAACCCGTGCATGTCGACGAAGACGTAATAGGGGATCTCGATGCCGAGCACGCCCTCCGCGGCATCCTTCGTCGCCTCGATGCCGGGCTCCGAGCCGTTCGCAACGGCGTCCGGATACAGCAGATCGCCGTCCTGGCAGACCTCGACCTCGGTGCGGAGCTGGTTGACGCCGCTGCCCCAGCCGCAGCTGGCATCGGCGTGGCCTTCGTGGCCATTCGGGTACTTGTCCTGCATCGGCCCCGCCGAGAACGGCACGTTCGGCATGTCGCGCGGGATGCCGGTGATCGTCGTCGCGCCGGTGGTGGCGTTGACCGAGACGACCGAGATGCTGTCGAAGCGCATGGAGTCGCGGCCCTCGCCGCTGTCGGCGCCGAGCAGAAGGATGTTGTAGTAGCCGTCGCTGGGCGGGACCGACGGTCCGCTCGCGCCGAAGATGGCTCCCAGCGCGCCGCGCGCGGCAGCCACCGTCTGCGCCGCGTAGGCCGCTCCGCCGCTCGAGGCGACCAGCAGTGCGATGGCAAGGGCCAGGATGCCGAACCGCGCCGCCGTTCCCGTCTTGACGAGCCGCACCAGCCGCAGCGTGTCGATCGTCAGCACGAGCCACAGCACCGCGTAGGCGATCAGCAGGCCCTGGATCAGCAGCAGCGCGAACCAGTTGGTGGCGATCGTCAGGAACACCTGCTGCCACAGCAGCGCGGTCAGCGCCCCGAGGATCACCAGCACCCACATGACGAGGGTGGAGCCGAGTCCGATCTTGCCGAGTCGCCGGTTGCCCGCCGCGGCCTGGGCGGACCCGGGCAGCAGGAAGTTGAGGAGCACGAGCCACCAGCCGCGGCGGGTCATCACCTCGCGAGCGGATGCGTCGGGGTAGCGCAGCGGCCGGTCTTGGACGACCTTCGCGGCGGGAATGCGCGTCTGAGCCGGACGCGGCGGACTGGCGATGCTCACAGGGACTCCTTGAGCCGCCGGTTCTTCTCCTCCACCTGAGACTCGAGGTCGCGGGCGTAGTCCTCGATGCGCGCCGCGTACGCGGCATCCGTCGCTCCGAGGATGCGGACGGCGAGCAGGCCGGCGTTCTTCGCGCCGTTGATCGAGACCGTGGCGACCGGCACGCCGGCAGGCATCTGCACGATGCTCAGCAGCGAGTCCAGCCCCTCGAGCGTGGCGAGCTGCACGGGAACCCCGATCACGGGGAGCGCCGTCACCGAGGCGAGCATGCCGGGCAGGTGTGCCGCGCCGCCCGCGCCGGCGATGATCGCGCGCAGCCCTCGGGCGCGCGCCTCGCGGCCGTAGCGAATGAGCTTGTCGGGCGTGCGGTGGGCCGAGACCACCTCGACCTCGTGCGGCACGTCGAAATCGGTGAGGATCTGCGACACGTCGCTCATGACGCGCCAGTCGGAGTCGGAGCCCATCACGACACCGACCAGGGGCGCATCCGACGAGTGCAGCGGCACAGCGTTCACGGGCCCGGTGCGCACGATGGACTCAGTCACCCGACCAGGCTAGGGGGCGAGACTGGAAGAACCCCGCAACGGCGCGGTCCGGCATCCGAATCCTGGACCTGCCTCGTCGCCGAGAAGGTGCCCCCTGCGCCGAGAAGGTG
>NZ_WOYP01000043.1 GCF_011620715.1 Microbacterium sp.
GGCCCTCGAGCGTGCATGATCGTGGGGGAAGAAGGCCCACGCGTCGCCATCCGCGCTATAGTCCTCCCGCACCGTGCCCCACTGCCGCTCGCTCAAGTAGGGACCCCAGCGCAACCAGGGCGCCCCGTTACCTCGCTCCAGCAGGCGATCGCGTTCAGCGTCGATGAGCCCTATCCTCGGTTCGGGCTCCTGCTCTCTCATGAGAGCCTCCTTCTTCCTCTGCATGCAACGGTGTCGCAGTCACTCCGTGCCGACGTCATCCCGCCGGGGTGATCAATTGTTCAGGGGCCATCGGATCACCCATGCGGGGTGACGACCGCATTCCGGCACCGCGCGATCCTCGACACAGGTGGTGACGCTCGAACCGCTCGGGTATCCCGTCGGCGCTCGCCCAAGGTCGCGCGTGCATCAGCGACTACGCACTCTGAAGGGAGGCCGAGGTGTCGGCACGGTATGAGATTGTCGTTGCCGGCGAGGCCGGGCCGATGCTGCTGGCGGCATTGGACGGCTTTACGTTGCGGCCTGGGCCCTCCGGATCCGTCCACCTCATCGGCGCCTTGGCTGATCAGGCCGCCCTCCAGGCGGCGTTGCACCGAATCCACGATCTGCACGCCGAGATTCTCGAGGTGCGTCGTCTGGATGTGACGAGGTGAGGCGGCGGGACCGGAGGGACTAAGGGCCCTACCTAACCGTCGCCCGCACTGGGATGCTTTGAAGGTGGGCCCCTCGCCAAGTGACCTCGCCGACCGGCCGCTTCTGCCGACTCATGCGTCCGCAGAGCTACCCCGACCGCGGCTGGAGGCCGCGCTGGATCGGGTGCAGCCTGCCGGGATCGGTATTGTCGTGGCGCCCGCGGGGTCGGGAAAGTCGGTCCTTCTGGGTCAGTGGGCAAGACGTTCCGCCGCGCGCGTGTGCCAGATGAGAGTCACTGCGAGTCATGACGATCCCGTGCTCTTCGCCCGGTCACTCGTGTCTGCGTTCGTGGCCGCCGCTCCCGAGTTCGATCCCGGAATCGCCGAGCTTGTCAGCGGCCCCGCACTCGGGCCGGCGTTCGTGAACCGGTTGCGTGCGGAGCTTGAAAGCCTGGGCGACCAGATGGTGGTGGTGATCGACGATGTGCACCTGCTGGACAACGAGCTGATCTGCGGTGATCTTGCGCGCCTGCTCGGGCGGCTCCCGCAGACAGTTCGGGTTCTCATGGGCGCTCGATGGGACCCCCCGCTGCGCCTGCAGCGGCTCAGGCTGGATGGACGCCTCATGGAGTTGAGGGCATCCGATCTCGCCTTCACCGGGGACGAGAGCCGGGACTTGCTCGAGTCGGTGTCGGGCAGGCCGCTCAGCGTGGCGCAGGCTGAGGCGCTCCACGCGCGGACCGAAGGGTGGGCAGCGGGTTTGCAGTTGGCCGGGATCTCGTTGCAGCGGGTACCCGACGCGGACGCCTTCATCGACCAGTTCACCGGTAGCGACCGACTCATCGCCGACTACCTGGCCGAGGAGGTGCTCGATGATCTCGAGCCTGGCGTCCGCCGCTTCCTGCTGAGCACTTCGGTGCTGGAGTGGCTGGACGCCGATCTGTGCGACGCAGTCACGGGTGACGGGAACGGTGCCGAGATGCTGGATCTCCTGGCATGGCGCTCGTTGTTCCTGGTGCATCCGGGGACTGCGGACGGGCGACTTCGCTACCATCACCTCTTCGCCGATCTGCTGCGCTATCGACTCCGCGTTCAACCCGGAGAGGAGCCGCGCCTTCGCCGCCGGGCTGCGCAGTGGCTGCTCGATCATGGCAACTTCGCCGATGCGGTCGAGCAGTCGCTGGCCGCCGGCGAACCCGGCCGGGTCGCCGACTTGGTCATCGCATACGGGCAGGACTCATTCGAGCGTGGGGAAGCCGCGACCCTGGCCCGCTGGCTCGAGGCGGCCCGCAACATCGACCCATCGCTGTCGGCGGCGGTGGAGGTCAATCTCCTCGCTGCTCAGATAGCGGCGTTCCAGACCGACGAGGCGGTGGAGACGTACCGACGACTGCGGCGTAGAGCCGATCTCTCAGACGGAGATTCGGCCGCGGCCGCGGCCCTGTACGCGTGCGCAGGGCTGGACGATCTGCCGATGGCCGAGGTGTTCAAGGCGGCGGAGACGGCCACGGGGCTACTGCGAACCGCCGACGACATCGTTATCGACTTCCTCGGTGTCGGCGGACGTGACAGCGTCGAGTTTCTGGCCGAATGCATGGTTGCCGTCGCACTGCTGTTCGACGGCGATCTCGATCGCAGCGCGGCAAAGTTCGAAGCAGTCCGCGACCTTCCTGGCGCGCAATACCGGGTGTGGAAGATCTACGCACTGGGCGGGCTCGCTCTCGCGCGCGCACTGGCCGGGCACGCGAACGAGGCGCGATCGAACGCGATGGCTGCACTGGAAGTGGCTGAAGCCAACGGCATCACCTATCACCACAGCCTGGCGTTTGCGCATTTCGCGCTCGTAAGAGTCGCGCTCGACCAGCTCGATCAGAACATGGCTGCCTTTCACCTCGGCGAGTCCGGTATCCGGGCGCACACGACCAGGCTGGCCGCGAATGTGGCCATTCAGCATCTCTTGGAGGTCGAGCAGACGGCACTCTGGAAGGGTCCGGATGCCGCCCTGACTGAGTTGCGGTCCTCTGACCGCCACCCGTGGGAGCCGAAGGTCGTGACAGGTCTCCGTCAAGCGCTTGAAACGCGCATGCTGATCGCGATGGGCAAGTGCGACCAAGCGCGAGCACTTCTCGACATCAACTCGCGCGCGGACGCCCTGACTCCGCAGGTCATCGACCTCAAGCTTGCGACCGGCGATGCTGCCGCTGCTCGCCAGGCACTCAGTCAATGGGATCAGCCCAAGACCCTGCGGTGCGCAATCGAGCACGAAATTCGAACCGCCGCCGTCGCGGCCGAGGAGGGGGCGCGCAGTCACGCAACCCTCGCGCTGCGGCGCGCCCTCGAGCTGGCCGAGCAGGACGGGCTGCGGGCACCGTTCCTCGAGCAGGCAGAAGTACACCGGATGCTTCGAAGGGAGGTGCTGCGTGGATCGCAGGGCTTCGCCCGCTCTATCATCTCCCGATCAGTGGTGCGCGACGACGCCGCCAGTGCGGGGCAGTTGGAGGCACCGCTGACCGAGCGCGAACGGGAGGTGCTCGACTACCTCCCGACACGCCTGTCGAACAGCGAGATCGCACGCGCTCTGTTCGTTTCGACGAACACGGTCAAGACCCACCTCCGGCACCTCTACATCAAGCTCGCCGTCACGGA
>NZ_WOYP01000039.1 GCF_011620715.1 Microbacterium sp.
CGGGGTTCAAATCCCTCCGTCTCCGCCGGAAAAAGTCCAGGTCAAGGGCAATGTGCCCTGTCCTGGGCTCGATCTGTGAGCATTATGCGACCGCTTTCAGTTCGCACGTAGGTGGACTCATCGGTGCCTTCTTGCCCTCCTGGTTCGCAGTGGAAGCCCCAGGTCAGAACCAGGATTCTGGTCGATTGCGCGGGTGAGGGTGCGGAGGGGCTTCATCCCTCACCGGACGACTCAATCACGGTCGACGCGGTGAGCAGGGTCGCCACCAGCTGCGGTATTGGCGAACATGACCGGGAACTCGTCCTGACCGAACGGCGAGATGAAGTGCGAGATCGCGAAGCACAGTGGCCCGGGCGGAGCAATCACGGCGAGGACGATGGCTCCGACGCGCGACTGCGCCAGCAGTGTCTGTGCGGGCTCTGAAAGTTGAGTTCGTGTGGACATGGCGAGCCTCGAGTAGGAGATGACGGAAGCCACCAATGTCGGCGTGCATACGCGCGGGCGGCATCAGGGATGACGCCCGAGATCCGATTCCGAGCTGGCACGGACGCCGTCGCAGCCGAGTCGAGGTGCACCCGCGACGGCGGGAGTCAGGCGCGCAGTGGCAGCAGGGCGGCGACGCGCCAGCCGTGCGCGTCTGGGCCCACGCTGACGGTGCCGCCCAGCTCCTCGACCCGCTCCGTGATCGAGCGGATGCCGACGCCGGGCGTGAAGCCGGGAACCGGCATACCGTCGTCGACGACGGTGACCCTCAGCACTTGGTCATCGATGGCGAGGTCGACGACCACGCGCGAACCTGACGAGTGCCGGTTCGCGTTCGCGATGCCCTCGATGGCGACGCGATACGCGGCGAGTTCGGTCGCGGGTGACAGTTCAGGGAGCGCTTCGGCTGTGACCTCCACATCGAGCGCGGCGGGATGTTCTGCCTGTTCCTGGAGCGCTCGGACGAGCCCCCGCTCGTCGAGTGGGATCGGTCGCAGACCATAGACGACCCGTCTCACCTCCGCGAGCGCCGCGCTGACGTCGGCGCGCGCGTGGGTGAGCACCGCGCGTGCACGATCGGCATCCGCGTCCAGAACGTTCTGCGCGGCATCGATGCGCAGCGCGGCGCTCGTCAGGGTCGGGCCGAGCCCGTCGTGCAGGTCGCGGTGCAGCACCTGCCGCTCCGACTCGCGTGCCTCGGCCGTCTGGGCGCGCGCGGCACGCAGATCCGCCGCGAGCGACTGCTCCCGCAGCACCATCCCGATCAGCGGCGTCACGAGCGAGAGGGATCGCCGATCGGCGTCGTGCAGGATGTGTTCACCGGGGCGGAGAGTGACGGTCAGCGCGCCCGCCCGGTCGCCGGTACCGAAGAGCGGGATTTCCACGCTGCGCGCGTCCGGGTCTCGCGCGCCGTCTGATGCGATCTCCTCCCCGTCCGCGCCGATCACCGCCATGTGCGGAAAGCGCAGGCTCGCGCGAAGCGCTCCGAGCGCGCCGGCCATGTCGGCTGTGGTGCGCAGCTGTTCGTTGAGGGTCTTCGCCGTCTCACCGGGATCGGAACGGGTGCCATAGAACGCGCGGGCGGTGACACGTTGCAGAAAGAGCCGCAGCGGGTTGAACAGGAGCGCAACGGCGACAGCGGCGACGATCGCGACCGTCGGGTCACCCGCCGCGGGGACGGACCACGTCAGGGTGGCAACGAGACCGGCGTAGATCGCGATGATCACGCCGATGAGCACGCCGTAGAGGAGCGCGCGGGAGAGCACGACCCGGATGTCGAGAAGCTGGTAGCGCACGATGGCGATGGCGATGGCGATCGGCAGAAGCCCGGCGCTCAGCAACAGCAGGACGGGTCCGTCGCCCGTGACCCACCGCTGAAGATTGAGCACGAGCATCGCGAGCACGGCGAGGATCAGCCACAGGAGCTGGCGGCGCATCCGCTCGTCGCCGCGCGCGTAGCGCAGGACGAGCGACCCGACCACCAGGATGACGATCGCGAGCGAGACGATGGCGTTGATGACGCCCAAGGCGGCGTGCGGCGCCGTGGGAGCGGCGAAGAGCGATATCGCAGCGGGCTCTCCGGGCGCGGTCGGCAGGGGGTCTATGACACCGAGGACCACACTGAAGGCCGCGTACACGACGATGAGCCACGCGACGACCCGCCACCGTGGCGACGGCAGGCGGCCATCGGGGAACAGCAGCAGAGCGAGCATGAACAGCGACGGCAGGCCGATCCACCACGCGCCGAGGAACACGGCCGCCATCAACCGCGTGAGCGTCTGCGGAGCACCGGCCTCAAGCGCCAGCAGGCTGAGCGGCGTCAGCGCGGCCGAGACCAGGTGTCCGAGTCCCGCGATCAGGAAGATGACGCCGACGGTGTTGCGCGGACGGAACCACCCGATCATCATTCCGCACAGTGCGAGCGCGAGGCCGATCACCGTGTTGGTGAGGGTGTACGACGACACGTAGTCCGACCACGTCCAATCGACGGCGATGGATGCCGCGACCGATGTCACCGCCAATGCCCCGGCGGCGCATCCCGCGATGACGATCGCGGTGCGTCGCTCAGCCACCGGGTCCCTCGATCCGCGTGTCGATGCGCCCCAGCCCCGCCTGACGGCCCACCACGATGGCTTCGGCTCTCGTCGCCACCCCCAGTTTCAGGAAGATCGACGAGATGTGGTTGCCCACCGTCTTGGGAGCGAGGGAGAGCCGATCGGCGATCGCTCCGTTCGAGATTCCGGCGGCCATGAGGTCGGCGATATCGCGCTCGCGGGCGGTGAGCTGCGGAAGCACCCGATCGGTGCCGGCCGGCTGCGACGAGACGCGTCGCAGCACCCGCTCCGCGACGGCGTGGCTGAAGATCGCGTCGCCCGACGCTACGGCTCGGAGCGCCCGCTCGATCTCGGCCTGATCGGCGCCCTTGAGCAGGTAGCCGCGGGCACCGGCGGCGAGCGCCTCGGCGATGAGGTCGTCCTCGTCGAACATCGTGAGGACGAGCACCGCGACATCGGGGAAGTCGGCGGTGATCCGCCGGGTCGCGGCGACGCCGTCCACGCCCGGCATCCGAAGATCCATCACGACGACATCGGGACGCTGGAGCGCCGTCTCGCGGATCGCGGACTCGCCGTCGTGCGCCTGCGCGACGACGGCGATCCCGTCGAGCGTCTCGAACAGAGCCACGAGGCCGCCCCGGACGATCGGGTGGTCATCGGCGAGCACGACGCGGATGGGCTCGGGTGGCATGCATCCATTGTCGCGTCGCCGTGGCGGAGCACCTAG
>NZ_WOYP01000030.1:0-4813 GCF_011620715.1 Microbacterium sp.
GGTGACCGCCCGGCTGTGGGCCCAGGACGTGATCCCGGACTACCGCGACCCGGGCGGACTTCGCATCGGTCTCTCGCCCCTCTCGACGAGCTTCACCGAGACCCTCGACGGCATGATCGCCGTCCGCGACGCGGTAGCCACCGAGATCGCCTAGCCGGGTCCGACCGGCTCGACGCGGCGATCGTTACGCGGCGAAGCGGTCGGTCGCTTCGACCAAGGCGGCCGCGATACCCGGCTCGCTCGCCGAGTGACCGGCATCGTCGATCACGACCAGCTCGGCCTCGGGCCAGGACCGGTGCAGATCCCACGCGGTCATGATCGGCGTGCACACGTCGTAACGGCCCTGCACGATGACCGCCGGGATGCCGCGCAGCGACGCCGCGTCTTCGATGAGCTGCTGATCGCGCAACCATCCGTCGTGCAGGAAGAAGTGGTTCTCGATCCGCGCGAAAGCGGTCGCGGCGGCCGGCTCGGTCATGCCGGCCACCAGCTCCGGGTCGGGGCGCAGCGTGAGGGCGGAAGCCTCCCAGCGGGACCACGCGACCGCCGCGGGCACGTGCACGGCCGGATCGGGGTCGCTCAGCCTGCGGTGGTACGCCTCGATCATCCGCGAACGCTCGAGCACCGGGATCGGCGTGATGAACTCCTCCCACCGGTCGGGGAAGATCGCCGACGCGCCGCCCTCGTAGAACCACTCGAGCTCGTGGCGGCGCAGGGTGAAGATGCCGCGCAGCACGAGTTCGGTGACGGCATCCTGGTGGGTCTGCGCGTACGCCAGTGCGAGCGCGCTGCCCCAGGAGCCGCCGAAGACCTGCCAGCGCTCGATGCCGAGGTTGCGGCGCAGCAGCTCGATGTCAGCGACGAGGTGCCACGTGGTGTTGAAGCGCAGATCGGCATCGGGGTCGCTCGCATGCGGGGTGCTGCGACCGCAGCCGCGCTGGTCGAACAGCACGATGCGGTACTTGTCCGGGTCGAAGAACCGCCGGTGCCAGGCCGAGGTTCCGGCGCCCGGCCCGCCGTGCAGGAACACGACCGGCTTGCCCTCGGGATTGCCGCTCTGCTCCCAGTACAGGCGCTGGCCGTCGCCGGCCATGAGCATCCCGGACTCGTATGGCTCGACCTCGGGGTAGAGGCAGTCGAGCGTGCTCGCGCCTGTCATGTGTTCCTTCCCGCGACAGCGAACGTGTCGCACAAGTGGACGCAGGGCCCCGCGATGCCGCCCCCGGCGGCCGCCACAGCAGCCACCGCAGCCCCGCGGCGTCGGGCGGAGTCGCCGCCGACGCCCGCGTCGTCGTTGAAGGTCATGCGTTCACGGTACCGGTGCCCCCCGCGCCGACAGCGGACATTCCGCCGTCAGGGGGGAGATTGCTTCAGCAGCGTTCCGTGCACAGCCCGCTGTGCTCCCTGGCGTGGCCTGCATCGGATGCCGCCGCGAACACCGCGGGCACACCAATATGCTCGAAGGATGGCGCCATCTGCTGAGCGGGGCTCCGCCCCCACGACGACTGTCACGATCACCGGGGCGGGTGGCCAGATCGGCTACGCGCTCCTGTTCCGCATCGCCGCAGGAGAGATGCTCGGCCCCGATCGGCCGGTCCGGCTGAAGCTGCTCGAGATTCCCCAGGGCCTGCGCAGTGCCGAGGGAGCCGCCCTCGAACTGCAGGACTGCGCGTTTCCGCTGCTGCGCGAGGTCGACCTCACCGACGACCCGACCGTTGCGTTCGACGGGTCCAGCATCGCCCTCCTGGTCGGCGCCCGACCGCGCGGACCCGGAATGGAGCGCGCGGACCTGCTGGCCGCCAACGCGGGGATCTTCGGGCCGCAGGGGGCGGCCATCAACGCCCACGCAGCCGACGACATCCGCGTCGCCGTGGTCGGCAACCCCGCCAACACGAATGCGCTGATCGCCGCGGCATCCGCCCCCGACGTGCCGCCGGACCGGTTCACCGCGCTCACCCGCCTCGACCACGATCGTGCACTCGGGTTGCTCGCCGAGGCGCTCGACGCCTGGCCCGACGAGATCGAGGGCCTGGCGATCTGGGGCAACCACTCGGCGACCCAGTTCCCCGACGTCTCGCACGCGACGGTGCGCGGCGAGCGGGTCGCCGATGCCCTCGGCGCACGGCTCGGCGGCCGCGTCGAGGCATGCGCCTGGCTCGATGACGTGTTCATCCCGCGCGTCGCGAAGCGGGGCGCCGAGATCATCGAGGTGCGCGGGTCATCGTCTGTCGCGTCGGCGGCCAACGCGGCGATCGAGCACGTGCGTGACGAGCAGTCCGGCACGGCCTGGACCTCGGCCGCGGTCATCTCGCGCGGCGAGTACGACGTGCCGGAAGGTCTCGTGTGCAGCTTCCCGGTCGCATCGGACGGCACCGGGTACCGGGTTATCGAAGGGCTCGAGATCGACACCCGCGCGCGCACCCGCATCGACGCCTCGGTCGACGAGCTCGCCGCCGAACGTGACGCGGTTCGCGCCCTCGGAGTGCTGTAGCAGCGATGGAGCTCCTGCTCATCGCGGTCGTCGGGGTCGTGGTGATCGCTCTGGCCACCGCGCTCGCACCGCGAGTGGGCATCGCGGGGCCGCTCGCGCTTCTCACCATCGGCATCGGTGTCAGCCTGCTGCCGTTCTTCCCGGCATTTGAGATCGATCCCGAGATCATCCTCGTCGGGGTTCTGCCGCCGCTGCTCTATTCGTCTGCCGTGTCACTGCCGGCGATCGAATTCCGCAGGGACTTCCGCTCGATCACCGGACTGTCGATCCTGCTGGTGCTGCTGAGCACCGCCGTGCTGGCGATCTTCTTCGCCCTGACCATCCCCGGGATCGATGTCTATCTCGCGATCGCCCTCGGTGCACTTCTCAGCCCCACGGATGCCGTGGCCACGTCGATCGTCAAGAGGCTCGGCATCTCCCCCCGCGTCGTCACGATGCTCGAGGGCGAGAGCCTGCTCAACGATGCGACTTCGCTCGTGCTGCTGCGCACCGCGGTCGCCGCGATCGCCGTCGGCAGCGTGCCGATCGGCGGCGCGGTCCTTGCGTTCGGGTGGGGAGTCCTGATCGCCGTCGTGATCGGTGCCCTGGTGGGCCTCGTCGCGTTGCGGACGCGCGCGTGGGTGGCGCACTCGGCGGCGAATACGGCGTTGAGCTTCGTCGTGCCGTTCGTCGCCTACATTCCCACCGAGCAGCTCGGGGGATCAGGACTCGTCGCGGCCGTCGTCGCAGGCATCGTGACCGGACAGGGCGCCGCGCGGTGGTTCACTCCCGAACAGCGGCTCTCGGACGAACTGAACTGGCGCACCGTCGAGCTCACCCTCGAAGGCGCGGTCTTCCTCGTGATGGGACTGCAGCTCAAGGAGATCGTGCGGGCCAACATCGAAGAGCATCAGGGCATCTGGCAGGCCACGTGGCTCGCGGCATCCGCGATCGGCGTCATCCTCCTGGTCCGGGCCGGTTACGTCGCCATCCTGGTGTCGTCGCAGGGCCGCCGAGCGCGGCGGCTCACCCGCGAACGGCTGGAGGGCGTCAGCAACCGGATCGACGTCGTCGAAGCGCAGGGTCGCGACGCCCCGGGGGCAGTGACGAGAACTCCCACCTCCACCGTGCGGCGCGAGAGACGAGTGCAGAGGATGCGCATTCGCGTCTCGCGCGCGCGCGCCGATCTCGACTACTACCAGACCTCGCCGCTCGGCTGGAGGCACGGAACCGTGATCGTGTGGGCGGGCATGCGCGGTGTCGTCACCCTCGCGGCCGCGCAGACGCTCCCCGACGGGCCGTTCCGGGCGCTGCTGATCTTCGTGGCGTTCCTGGTCGCCGTCGGCAGCCTCGTTCTGCAGGGGTTCACGCTGCCTTGGCTGGTGCGCCTGCTGGCCCTCGAGGGCTCCGGCGGTGGGGGGCCGACTGCGCCGGAGCAACGACGCCTCGACGACGAGATGCGCGCGGCCGCGGCATCCAGCCTGACCTCGGGCGCCCTGACGAGGCGGGACGGGTCGGCGTTCTCGGCGCATCTTGTCGAGACCGTCGGCGCACGGCTGACGAGCCCGCCCGACGATGAGACGACCTCCTACGCGCACGATGTGCTGGAACTGCGCCTGGCCCTCATCGACGTGATGCGCATGCGCCTGAACGACCTCTCGCGCGACGGCACGTTCAGCACAGCCGCGCTGCGCCACGCGCTGGCCGAACTCGACGCCGATCAGCTCAGCCTGCAGCTGCGGCTCGACGACGACTTCTGAGACTCGCCCGATCGTCCGGCTGTTGAGCGAGAGCACCGAGACGAAACGCGCGACGTCAGGCGCCGACGTAGTTCTTGAGGTGCGTGGCGGTGAGGGTGTCCGCTTTCGCGATCAGGTCGGCGGGGGTGCCCTCGAAGACGATCGTGCCGCCGTCGTGTCCGGCGCCCGGGCCCAGGTCGATGATCCAGTCGGCGTGGGCCATCACGGCCTGGTGGTGCTCGATCACGATGACCGAGTTTCCGGCCTCGACAAGTCGGTCCAGCATCCTCAGCATGTTGTCGACATCAGCCAGATGCAGACCTGTCGTCGGCTCGTCAAGAACATAGATCGCCCCCTTCTTCGACATGCTGATCGCGAGCTTGAGACGCTGGCGCTCACCGCCCGACAGCGTGTTGAGCGCCTGGCCGAGCGTGATGTAGCCGATGCCCACGTCGATCATGCGCGCGAGGGTCGTGCGAGCGCTGCTGACGGCTTTCGAGTCGGCGAAGAACTCTGCGGCCTCCGCAGCCGACATGCCGAGCACCTCGGCGATGTTCTTGCCGTCGAGCGTGAATTCCAGGACCTCGTCGCTGAAGCCCGTGCC
>NZ_WOYP01000030.1:4913-16050 GCF_011620715.1 Microbacterium sp.
CCGGTGATGGTGTCGGACTTTCGGAGCCCGGCAACGTCGCCGGTGTACTGGATCTCGCCACCCGCGCGCCCGGCGCCGGGACCGAGGTCGACGATGTGATCCGCGATCTCGATCACCTCGGGCTTGTGCTCGACGACGAGCACGGTGTTGCCCTTGTCGCGCAGGAGCTTCAGCAGCGCGTTCATGCGCTGGATGTCATGGGGATGCAGACCTGCGGTGGGCTCGTCGAAGACATAGCTGATGTCGGTGAGGGCAGACCCCAGGTGGCGGATCATCTTGGTGCGCTGCGCCTCGCCGCCCGACAGCGTGCCGGACGACCGGTCGAGCGAGAGGTACCCCAGCCCGATGTCGACGAACGAGTCGATCGTGGCGCGCAGGCCCTGCATGAGCGGGGCGACCTCGGGGTCGTCGACTGTCGCGAGCCAGTCGGCGAGATCGGTGATCTGCATGGCCGCGGCATCCGCGATGCTGATCCCCCTGATCTTCGAGGACCGGGCGCCTTCGTTCAGCCGGGTTCCGTGGCAGTCCGGGCACGCGGTGAACTTCACGGCCCGGTCGACGAACGCGCGGATGTGGGGCTGCAGGCTGTCGCGGTCCTTCTGCAGGAAGCTCTTCGTGATCTTCGGGATGAGCCCCTCGTAGGTCATGTTGATGTTCTGGATCTTGACCTTCGTCGGCTCCTTGTAGAGGAAGTCCTCACGCTCTTGCGCGGTGTAGTCCTTGATCGGCTTGGTCGGGTCGACGAAGCCGGACTCGGTGAAGCCGCGCACCATCCAGCCGTCGACGCTGTATCCGGGGATCTTCAGCGCGCCGTCGGCGAGGGACTTCGTGCTGTCGAACAGCTCGTCGAGGTCGACATCGCTGGCTTCGCCGAGACCTTCGCACCGCGGGCACATCCCTCCGGTGATCTCGAAGGAACGTCGCTCCTTGACCTTCTTGCCGCCTTTCTCGAACGTGACGGCCCCGGCCCCCGAGACCGACGGGATGTTGAACGAGAACGCCTGCGGCGAGCCGACGTGCGGCTGCCCGAGTCGGCTGAACAACATGCGCAGCATCGCCTGCGCATCGGTGGCCGTGCCGACCGTCGAGCGGGAGTTCGCGCCCATCCGCTCCTGGTCGACGATGATCGCGGGGCTCACGTTCTCGAGCGCGTCCACCTCGGGGCGGTTCAGCTGCCCCATGAACTGCTGCACGAACGTCGGGTAGGTCTCGTTGATCAGCCGCTGCGACTCGTTCGCGATCGTGGCGAACACCAACGACGACTTTCCCGACCCGCTCACCCCGGTGAAGACCGTCAGGCGACGCTTCGGGATGTCGACGCTGACGTTCTTGAGGTTGTTCTCGCGAGCGCCGACCACGCGGATCATCTCGTGGGAATCGGCGATGTGGGCGGAGGGTGACTCGGCCATGGGGTCCTCTCGATCGGCGGCCCTTCATTGTGCCGACAATCGCGGACACCGCGCCTCCTGAATACTGCTCGGCAGTCAGGGGATCAGCGCGACGACCTTAGCGCCGGAGGGCACGGCGGTCGTGACGATGCGCGTGTCGAACGTCGCCAGCAGCGCATCGTTCGACGCGGCGAGGTGCAGGAGATACGTATCGGTCACCTGCGAGCTCGCGAGCAGCCGCTCGGTGTGCACCGAGCCGTCCAGGAGGCTCACCGAATCGGGGAGGAACGCGTGACCGTCTCGTGCGGCGAGACTCGCGAGACTCGCGAGCACGACCGGCGCGGGCTGGGTGTTCGGATACTTGGGATGACTCACCACCCGGACCACCCCGTTCTGCACGGTCGGGCTCGTGTGCCACGGCGCGGCGCCCCGCTCGGCGAACCAGCGATGAGCGCGATCGTGGTGCACGTGCAGCGGGTCGATCAGGGCGATCACGACGTTCACGTCGAGCAGATGTCGTGTCACGACGGGTCGTCCCGGAGGGCGTTCACGTCCTCCAGCGAGGCCGGCGTCGCCGTGGAGGATGCCGGCAGCAGCACGATGCCGTTCCGCGTGTCGAAGCGACGGCGTTCGGTCAGCGTCGCCCGAGCGAGCTGCGAGAGGGCCTCGCCGAGGGTGAGGCCTCGCGAGTCCGCGAATTGCTTCGCCGCGGCGAGCACGTCGTCGTCGATAGTCACGGTGGTGCGCATGCATCGATCATCATGCATCATGCATCACGCGTCAATGCCGGGGCGCGTCAGCCCGCCAGCATCCCTCGACGTGGTCGTCGACCATTCCCGCCGACTGCATCAGGGCGTACATCGTGGTCGACCCCACGAACCGGAACCCGCGTTTGCGCAGCGCCTTGCTCATCGCGTCCGATTCCGCCGTCGTGGCAGCGACGTCGGCGAACGTGGCCGGGCGCCGCCAGGTCGGCGGGGCGAACGACCACATGAACGCGTCGAACTCCCCGTCGTCGAGTCCGAGCATGAGCTGCGCATTCGAGATGGTCGCCTCGATCTTCAGCCGGTTGCGGATGATCCCGGCATCCGCCATCATTCGTTCGATGTCGCCCTGGTCGAATGCGGCGATCACCGCCGGGTCGAACCCCGCGAACACCTCGCGGAAGCGCGGGCGCTTGCGCAGGATCGTGATCCACGACAGTCCCGCCTGAAAGCCCTCGAGGCTCATCTTCTCGAACAACGGGCGGTCGCCGTGGAGTGGTCGGCCCCACTCCTCGTCGTGGTATCTGCGGTACTCGGGATCGTCGCCCACCCACGCGCACCGCGCGGTGCCATCGGGTCCGATCCTCACATCAGCGGTCACCCGGCCACCCTACGGCGCGTCGCCGACAGGCGGCGGATGCAGTCGCGCAGCGCCTCTTCGAGGTCCGGGTGCGCGAAGCGATAGCCCGCGGCGGTCAGCCGCTCAGGGACTGCCCAACGGCTCTTGAGAATCAGTTCGGGTTCGGTGCGCAGCGCCCACATGGCTGGTTCCAGCATCCACCGGTATGCGGGGAGGCCCACGGGCGCACCGACGATGCGCCGCAGCGTGCGCATGAGCGTCCGGTTGTCAGAGGGGTTCGGACTCGCCAGGTTCACCACCCCAGCGAGGTCGTCGCGGTCTATAAGGAACCGGATGCCGCCCACGACGTCGTCGATGTGGATCCAGCTGAAGCGCTGCCGACCCTTCGTGTCGTGGTGCGGCGCGCAGCCGTCGCCACTCGGGTGCGCGCCGATTCCCCGGTAGCGCCGGTGCTGCGGCCAGCGCCCGTCGATGTGCGGGCCGCCCAGCCCGACCCGAGCCAGGCGCACGAGCATCCGCGTCGCGGGTCCGTCGCCCAGGACGATCGCCATCCGCAGCGCGACCCTCCGCGTGCCGGGCAGGTCGCCCGCGAAGAACTCGCGCTCCCAGCTCGAGGCCACGTCGACCGAGAACCCGCTGCCGATCACGCCGGTCGCCTCCGTGTTCGGACGGTCCATCGAGTGGCGGTAGATCGTGGCGGTCGACGCGTTCAGCCACACCTTCGGCGGGTGTGCGGTCGCGATCACGGCGTGACGCAGCATCCGGGTCGTCTCCACCCGCGAGCGCAGCACCTCGTCGCGGTTCACGTCGGTGTAGCGGCAGTCGACCGACTTGCCGGCGAGGTTCACCAGGACGTCGGCGCCGTCGAGCAAGGCCGCGATCGCCGCGGGCTGTGCCCAGGTGACCGGGCCACTCCGCCCGATCGTCCGCACGTCCCAGCCGTCTGCGCGGAGCGCGTCGGCGAGCGCGCGGCCGATGAATCCCTGGGCGCCCGCGATCACTGTGCGTCGCTGGTTCGTCATCACGATCCTCTTTTCTGAACGTGTTCAGAATAGGATACTCTGGGTGGCATGCACACCGTCGCGGCGGAATCGGTCTACCAGCGGGTGGCACAGGGCGAATGGGACACCCTGGATCCGCGACTGCGCGCCTACTTCGGTCCGGCGCCCTCAGGCACCGTCGGGGTCGGCCGGGGAATATTCGAGTTCGCCGGCTCCCGCATGCGCGTCTTGCGACTCGTCTTCGCCCTGACCACGCGGAGCGGGATCCTGTTTCCCGAAGTCGGTCGCGACGTCCCCTTCACCGTGATCAACGCGCCCGAGCCGGACGGAAGCCTGACGGCGACGCGCACGTTCGCCTTCCCGAACCGCGTGCGGGTCATGCGCGACACTCTGGTTGTCCACGACGGGCGGCTGGTCGAACGCGTCGGAAAGGGCGGCCGGCTGGAGCTGACGCTGGGTGTCACTGTCGTTGACGGCGGGATGAGGCTGGAATCGCGCCGGCTCGGCCTGCGGCTCGGCTCGCTTCGGCTGCCGTTGCCGGCGTTCACGCGCGTGACAGTCGACGAGTGCGCGGATGGTGCCGGTCAGCGCGTGGACGTCCGCATGCAGTCGCCGTTCATCGGCGAGATCTTCCGCTATACGGGCACCTTCACGTACGAGCATGTCCCCCCGCGATGAGGGAGTTGCATAATGACCACCGAAGCCGCTGAAGCGCCGACCAAGAGCGAGCGCACCCGCGCGGCCATCCGCGACGTCGCACTGCGATCCTTCCGCGAGCGGGGCTATGACGCCACCACGATCCGCCTCATCGCGCACGAGGCGGGAATCTCGGTCGGCACGACGAACTATCACTTCGCGAGCAAGAACGACCTCGTCCAGGAGCTGTACCTCGATGTGCAGCTCGCTCACCGCGGTGCGGTCACTCCGCTGCTGGAGACCGCCGACGACCTCGTCGACCGGCTCGCGCTGGTGTTCCGCACCGGGCTCGCCGAGCTGGAGCCCTATCACCGCTTCGCGCCCGAGTTCCTGTCGGCCGCGATGTCGCCGCGCTCGTCGGTCAACCCCCTCTCGGAGGAGTCGACACCGTCGCGCGACATCGTGGTCGGAGTGTTCCGCGACGCCGTGACTGGAGCGAAGAAGAAGTCCCTCCCCGCCGAGTTCGAGGACGGACTGCCGTCCGCGCTCATGATCGCCCACCTGCTGCTGGCGCTGTTCTGGGTCTACGACCGCTCACCGGGTCAGCGGCACACCCAGCGGCTGGTCGATGGCGGCCTCCGCCTGCTGCGGCTCTCGCTGCCGCTGCTGCGGATTCGCGTGCTGCGCGCGCCGCTGCGCGAACTGCTCGATCTGGTCGCCGAGGTCCGGGCTTGACTTGCTCTCGGTCGGCACACAGCTGACCTGCACCTATGCCGACGACAACGGCGACACGCCAGCCTACGTCGAGATCACCTCGACGGGTCGGTTCCGGGCGGCTACAGCGTGAGGCCGTGGCCGAAGCGGAAGAGCGGGTCGACGGTGTCGACACGGTGTCGAAGGGCACATCCGGTCGTGATGCCTGGGCCCATCGAGATCATCTGGAAGAACGGCCCCGCCTTCTCGGCGAGGGTCATCTGTGACAGGAGGATCTCCACGCGCTCATCGACGGGCAAGGCGGAGTCGCGGTAGCGGGTATCGACCTCGAGGGTCGCGGCGTCGTTGCTCATGTGGCCAACACTAAACCGAGCAGCGCTAGGTTTTCAGGGAGGGTGCTTCCCGAAGGGGCGGCTCCTGATCTCGTCGGCAGCACCGCGAGCGATTCACGCGGACGCGGCGATCACCTCGAGCACGGCGGCACCGTATGCCTCGCGCTTCTTCGCACCGATTCCGGTGATGCCGTCGAGGTCGCCGAGCGTCGCCGGACGCTGCTCGGCGAGCGCTCGCAGCGTCGCGTCGCCGAAGACGATGTAGGCCGGCATCCCCTGCTCCTTCGCGACCCCGGCACGCCACTCTCGGAGCGATTCGAAGACGGGCCGATCGGCGGCATCCAATGATTCGGATGCCGCCGCCCTGGGTGCCCGAGAAGACCCGCCGCCGGACCCACCGCGGCCGAGCACGTCGCGCCGCAGCGGCACGGGCGCCTCCCCGCGCAAAACTGCTGCCGCCGGCTCGCCGAGCGCGAGCGTGCCGTACTCGCCCTGCGGAATGAGGATGCCGCGGGCCAGGAGCTGGCGGATCACGCTGCGCCAGTCCTGGTCGGTGAGATCGGCCCCGAGGCCGTACGTGGACAGCGCGTCGTGGCCCTGCTGACGGATGCGGTCAGTCGAGGCCCCGCGCAGAATATCGACCAGGTGCCCGGCGCCGAACGCCTGGCCGCGCTCGCGCTGGAGGCGGACGATCGTCGAGAGGAGCTTCTGCGACGGGACGAGCCCGTCCCAGGTCTCGGGGGCCTCGAGGCACGTGTCGCAGTTGCCGCACGGACCGGATGCCTCGCCGAAGTAGCCCAGGAGGTTCTGGCGGCGGCACCCGACCGTCTCACACAGGGCGAGCATCGCATCGAGGTGCTGCCCGAGCCGGGTCTTGTACGCCCGCTCGCCCGGCGACTGGTCGATCATGCGGCGCTGCTGCACGACGTCGCCGAGCCCGTACGCCATCCACGCGACCGACGGCTCGCCGTCGCGGCCGGCGCGGCCGGTCTCCTGGTAGTACCCCTCGACCGACTTCGGCAGGTCGATGTGCGCGACGAAGCGCACGTCGGGCTTGTCGATGCCCATGCCGAACGCGATCGTCGCGACCATCACGACGCCGTCTTCACGGAGGAACCGGGCCTGGTTCGCCGCGCGCACCGACGCGTCGAGCCCGGCGTGGTACGGGAGGGCGTCGATGCCCTGCGTGCGCAGGAACTCCGCCGTCTGCTCGACGCTCTTGCGGCTCAGTGCGTAGACGATGCCCGCCGATCCGGCCGGCTGCGACCGGATGAACGCGAGGAGCTGCTTGCGCGGCTCGACCTTGGGGTCGATGCGGTACTGGATGTTCGGGCGGTCGAAGCTCGCCACGAAGTGCTGCGCGTCGGGCAGCTGCAGCCGCTGGGTGATCTCGCGATGGGTCGCATCGGTCGCCGTGGCGGTCAGGGCGACGCGCGGGACGCCCGGGAACTGCTCGCCGAGGTCGCCGAGCATGAGGTAGTCGGGGCGGAAGTCGTGTCCCCACTGGGAGACGCAGTGCGCTTCGTCGATCGCGATGACGCTGAGCGTGCCGCGCTGCAGCAGCGCGCGCGTGGACGGGCTGGACAGCCGCTCGGGGGCGACGTAGATCAGGTCGAGCTCGCCCGAGAGGTACGCCCGCTCGACCGCCGCGCGCTGAGGCGCGGCCTGTGTGGAGTTCAGGTAGGCCGCGCGCACGCCGTTCGCCACGAGCGCGTCGACCTGGTCGTGCATGAGCGCGATGAGCGGGCTCACCACGAGGCCCGTCCCCGGCCGGACGAGCGCGGGGATCTGGTAGATCAGACTCTTGCCGCCGCCGGTCGGCATGAGCACGACGGCGTCGCCGCCCGCGACGACATAGTCGATCGCGGCGGCCTGATTGCCGCGGAACGCGTCGTAGCCGAAGACCGTGTGCAGGGCCTCGCCGGGGGTGGCGTAGCGGGACGGCGTCGCCTTGGGGACAGCGGGCGGGGCGGATGCCGGCGCCGTGGTCGGCGGCATCCATCCGTCCTCGGGCGGGGGTGCCCACGCGTCGTCAGCGGGCGGTGTCCAGAGGTCGTCGGGCGGAGGCTCGTCGTCGGCCCACACCGCATCGGCGTACGGGTCGGCGGACGGAATGCTCATCCGCTCCAGGGTAGCCCGCGTGGCCGACACGCTCCGTCCGGTGCGCACAGAATCGGGGGGATTCGACGACACGGCGCGTCGCGGCATCCGATCCCCGTGTGTTTCGGACGATCCCCGATTCTGTGCCCGCTGGTCGGACGGGCGTCGGAGGTCGGTCCTACTGTGGCCGCCATGATGATCCGCGTGCCCATGACCCCCATGGGAGAACGACATGACCGACCACATCGCACCCGACCTCGCCGCATTCTTCGATCAGGAAGACGCACGCCTAGCTGACCAGATCCGCCGGTTCGGGTTCTCCGTGCAGATGATCGGAGGTGGCCGCTGTTCCGCGCCCGGCTGCTGCGCTCCCCTGAGCACTCGCCCCTTCGCGTACACGGTCGGGCTCTTCGGCATCGGGCACCCCGAACTCGTCGTCGTCGGACTCGACATCTCAGAGTCGTCTCGCGCGTTGAACGCGGTGGGGCGGACGGTGCTCGACGGAGGACGGATCATGCCGGATGTCGAGATGACTGCTTCCGGATGGAGCCGACGCTTCGTCGCGGAAGCGGTGCCGAATCCCGGCGACATCGCCTTCAACGCCAATCGGTTCTACCAGCGACCGCCGGAGTTCTCGGTGCCGCTCCTGCAGCTCAGCTACCCCGACCGGCGAGGGCGTCTTCCGTCGGACCCGTCGTACTCAGGGTCTCGCAAGCGCCAGCCGCGACCTGGCGAATGGGACGCGCTGGCGTAGTCGCACCGCCATGCCCCTGGGACCTTCCCTGCCGCCAACCGCCCTCGGCGGAGCCGATTCGGGCGGTTACCGACAGGCGAGCCGCCAGGTCGTCAGAGGCGCAGGGTCGAGTTCTGCGAGCTCGGCGTCCTTCTGCAGGACCGCCAGGCGCACGCAGACGAAGGGCGCCCTCCCCAACGGGCGCCCTGGTGTGCTCTGCCGCGACTTAGCAGTAGGTCGCGTCGTTCCCGTCGAGCGATGCCAGCAGCGAGCCGAGCCCGCCGGGGCCGTCGACGCCGAACAGTCGCGCGACGTTGCCGAGGCCGAGTCGCTTCTCGCCCGCGAACGAGCTGGAGTGCTCCCCGAGACCGCCGTCGGATTTCGCCGCCTGGGCGGACACGACGCCCCAGCAGTTGCTTCCTTCCGCGGCGGACGCGGGTGCGGCCAGGGCGAGACTGGCAACGATGCCGGCCGCTCCGGCGAGGGCGAGCGCGCGAGTACGTGTGCGCATGTGAACCTCCTTGTTCGAAGGCGGCCGGAGTGGCCGCCTGCACGGTCTTCGTCGCCGACGCCCCGACCGGATTGCTGCAGAGCCGCAGTGTCGGCTTGCCGTACACGCACGGGACACGCCGAGGATGCGCCGACATATACGGCAAGTCGACCCAGGGCTCAGAGGCGCAGCACGTCGGTGATCCGCACGACCGCGGCGCCCTCCTCCTCGGAGGCGGCCAGGTCGACCTCGCCGCGGATGCGCCAGTCGTGATTGCCTTCGGGGTCGTCGATCGTCTGCTCGACTTTCCAGACACCGGATGCCGCAGCATCCGTCTCATCGACGGTGACGAGCCGCGGCGAGCGCGCCGGGCCGCCGCTCAGCATCTCTTCGTGCTCGTCGAAGTAGGCGTCCAGGGCGGCCGACCAGTCCACGTCCGGGTCGAGTTCGGCGAGCTCGTCGTCCTTCTGCAGCGCCGCCAGGCGCACGCGCCGGAACAGCTCGTTGCGCACGAGCACCATGAAGGCCCGGCGATTCGTGAGGACCGACGGAGGTGCCGGCGGCACGACCGGCGCAGTCGGATCGGCGACCGGGTTGATCAGGCTCTCCCACTCGTCCACGAGGCTCGAGTCGACCTGGCGCACGAGCTCGCCGAGCCACTCGATGATGTCGAGAAGCTCGGGCGTCTGCGCCTCGGTCGGCACGGTCTGGCGGATCGCGCGGTATGCGTCGCTCAGGTAGCGCAGCACGAGACCTTCGCTGCGGGCGAGCTGGTACACCTGGATCAGCTCGGCGAACGACAGCGCGCGCTCGAACATGTCGCGCACGACCGATTTGGGCGACAGCTCGAAGTCGCGCACCCACGGCTGGCTCGACGCGAACACCTCGAACGACTGCGCGAGGAGTTCTTCGAGGGGCTTAGGGTAGGTGACCTCTTCGAGGAGTTCCATGCGCTGGTCGTACTCGATGCCCTCGCGCTTCATCGCCGCGACGGCCTCGCCGCGGGCCATGAACTGCTGCTGCGACAGGACGGGCCGCGGGTCGTCGAGGGTCGCCTCGATGATGCTGACGACATCGAGCGCATAGTGGCCGGTGCCCGCGGCATCGGGTGCATCGCCGGGATCGAGTAGCCCGATCGCGGCGAGAGCGAACGGCGAGAGCGGCTGGTTGAGTGCGAAGTTCGGCTGCAGCTCGACGGTGAGACGGATGTCCACTTCGCCAATTCGGTTGTCGAGTAGCGACGAAGGAGCGTACCGAGGCACAGCCACCACGACCTCGGCCGCGACCAGGGTCCGGAAGATGCCCAGCGCGCGACGGGCCAGTTCGTACTTCCGGGCGCGCGGCTCGTGGTTGTCGAACACGAGGGAGCGGACGTTCTCGAACACGTCGCCGCCCCGCGCGATCACGTTGATCATCATCGCCGCGGTGAGCTGGAGATGCGGCTCGAGCGGCTCGGGTTCGGCGGCGACCAGGCGCTCGAACGACGCCTCGCCCCAGTTGACGAATCCCTGCGGCGCCTTCTTGCGCACGATCTTCTTCTGCTTCTTGGGGTCATCCCCCGCCTTGGCGACCGCGGAGGTGTTCTCGATCTCGTGCTCGGGCGCCATCACGACGACGGTTCCCGCGGTGTCGTAACCGGCGCGCCCCGCCCGGCCGGCGACCTGGTGGAACTCACGGGCGCTGAGCTGCCGCATCCGCTGCCCGTCGTATTTGGCGAGCGCGGTGATCAGCACCGTGCGGATCGGGACGTTGATGCCGACGCCGAGGGTGTCGGTGCCGCAGATCACGCGCAGCAGGCCGCGCTGGGCGAGGGTCTCGACCAGACGCCGGTAGCGGGGCAGCATGCCGGCGTGATGCACGCCGATGCCGGCGCGGACGTAGCGCGAGAGCGTGCGGCCGAACGCCGTCGTGAAGCGGAAGCCGCCGATCGCCTCGGCGATCGCATCCCGCTGCTCGCGCGAGACGATCCGCACCGAGGACAGCGCCTGCGCCCGCTCCATCGCGGCGGCCTGCGAGAAGTGCACGATGTACACCGGCGCCTGGCCGGTATCCAGCAGCTCCTCGACGGTCTCGTGCACGGGCGTGCGAGCGTACGAGAAGTGCAGCGGCACAGGCCGCTCCACGCCGGTGATCACCGCCGTCGGCCGGCCGGTGCGCCGCGAGAGATCGGCCGAGATCCCGGTCACATCGCCCAGCGTCGCCGACATGAGCACGAACTGCGCGCGCGGGAGCAGCAGCAGCGGCACCTGCCAGGCCCAGCCGCGGTCGGGGTCGCCGTAGTAGTGGAACTCGTCCATCACGACCTGATCGACCTTCGCGTCGGCGCCCTGCCGCAGCGCGAGGTTCGCGAGGATCTCGGCCGTGCAGCAGATGATCGGCGCATCCGCGTTGACCGACGA
>NZ_WOYP01000030.1:16150-28043 GCF_011620715.1 Microbacterium sp.
GACGAAACCGTCGTAGATCGCGTCGTCGTCCGCCCCGTTCGGGATGCGGTCACGCAACGATGTCGACACCACCTGAGTCTGCCAGGCGCGCGGCGCCGAACGCGCTGGCGGAATGCGAGCGCCGTCCGTATGTTGAAGAGGAGCGACGAAGGGGAACCCCATGACAACCCAGCCTGAGACCGATGCCGAACCGCGTGTCGAGCGCAACGACGCCGAGAACCGCTACGAGATCTGGGTCGGGGAGGTGCTCGGCGGGTTCACGGAGTTCACGCCCGACTCGCGCGGCCGCCTCGTGTTCCCCCACACCGAGGTGGACCCGGCGTTCAAGGGCCAGGGGCTCGGCGGCATACTGGCCGGTCGCGCCATGGCAGATGTGGCGAGCCGCGGCGAGACGATCGTGCCCGAGTGCACGTTCGTCGTTCGATATCTGCAGGGCCACGACGTACCCGGGCTGAAGATCGACTGGCCGAAACCGGGCGACGAGGGCTGACACGGCTGGAACGAAACTCGGCCGAAGTCGCTGCCGCCGATCGGGCGAAAGCGGGCGCACGAGATCGCCGTGACCCGGCCGCACTACGCTGAGCAGGTGGCTTCAGCTCCCCGGCTTTCGACGAGCGTGCTGCTCACCTGCGCCGCAATCGGCGTGGCGACGGGAGCCCTCTCGGCCGGAGCCGGAGCGATCAGCGGACCGGTCTCGGCCGCCGTGCCGATCCTCTACGGCCTCGTGCTCGGCGTGCACGTCCTGCCTGGTGTCATCGCCCAGGAACTGCTCCGGCGCCCGTGGGTGGCGCTCATCACGCACCTCATCGCCGCCCTCGTGGCCAGCGCGGTCTTGCCGCTGTGGATCGGTCGCTACCTCGGCACCGCGCTGCTGATCGGCGCGCTGCAGGAGGGCATCGCCGCGCTCGGACGCTACCGGCGATGGGAGTCGTGGCGGTTCTTCGTGTCGGCGATCGTCGTCGGCGTCGTGATCGCGGTGCCGATCTGGTTCGCCGCCGATGTCTCGCGCTTCCCGCTGTGGGGACAGATCGTCTACATGGCGCTGTTCATCGTCGGTCCGATCGCGTGGACCGCCGTCGGGCTCGCGATCGGCGCCGCGCTGCGGCGCACCGGCGTCGCGCGGTCCAGCCGCCTCTGATCGGGTCGCGCTGAGGTGCCGCCCTTCGGGTTAGGGCAGGCTAAGTTGGGAGTACTCAGCAACCCCTTGGGAAGACCCGTGACCGCACTCGAGCGCGATCCTTCCGCCTCGGCACAGGCCCGGTCCGGCGCCGCTTCGGCGCCCCTGCTCCGTGTGCGCGATCTCGCGATCACTCACGTGGGTGAGGATGCCGCCACCCCGGCCGCGGTGAGCTTCGACATCGCGGTCGGCGACGTCGTGCTGCTGCTCGGGCCGAGCGGATCGGGAAAGTCCACCCTGACGCTCGCGCTCGACGGGCTCATCCCGCAGGCGGTCGCCGCCGACGTGCGGGGAACCATCGAAGTGGCCGGCCGCGACGTCGCGACGTCGACGGTGGCCGAGCTGAGCACGCAGGTCGGCATGGTCTTCCAAGACCCCGACGCGCAGCTGGTGACCGGCACGCTGCTGGACGAAGTCGCGTTCGGCCCGGAGAACCTGCGGATGCCGGTGGCCGACGTGCTCGCCAGATCCGAGTCCGCCCTTCGCCGGGTGGGACTGTGGGAGCGCCGCACCGAGAACCCCGACCGGCTCTCCGGCGGTGGACGTCAGCGACTGGCCATCGCGTGCGCTCTGGCGATGGGCTCACCGCTGCTCGTGCTGGACGAGCCCACGGCGAACCTCGATCCGCAGGGGATCGAGGAGGTCTACGCTGCGCTGGCCGAACTCGTCGCGGGCGGCGACCAGGCGATCCTGCTCGTGGAGCACAACCTCGACGCCGCGATCGGATTCGTGGACCGCGCCGTCGTGCTCGACCAGAAGGGCCGGCTCGTCGCCGACGGCACGGTCGATGCGGTGCTGCGCGGCCGCGCCGCGGAACTGCACGCGATGGGGGTGTGGCTGCCGATCTCCGCGCTGGCCGCGCTGCGCCTGCGGCGGGCGGGCTTCGTGCTCGATCCGCTTCCGCTGACCCCCGACGAGCTGCGCACAGCGCTCGAGGCGGCCGAGGTTCCGGCATCCCTCGCCTCACCTGCCGCGAAACCACCCGTTCTCGCCGATTCCACCCGCGCCGGCATGCCTGACACGCACGGCCACGACGAGAAGGAGTGGTTCGGGCGTCGAACCGAGGAGGGGCCGCTCATCTCGGTGCGCGGGCTGAGCCTCCGCCGCGGTCGCACCGAAGTGCTGCACGAGATCGACCTCGACGTGCGGCGCGGGGAGTTCGTGGCCGTCGTGGGGGCGAACGGCGCCGGCAAGACGAGCCTGATCCAGGCGATCGCGGGGGTCGTGCCGCCGCCCCGCGGCACTGTGCACGTCGACGGGCTCGACATCGGCCGCACCGACACGCGCACGCTGTCCTCGCGGATCGGGTTCGTGTTCCAGAATCCCGAGCATCAGTTCATCGCGGGCACCGTCTTCGATGAGCTGGCCCATGGACTGAGACTGCAGCGCCTTCCCGACGCCCAGGTGCGCGAGCGCACCGAAGCGCTCCTCGAGCGGTTCGGCCTGGCGGCGAAGGCGCACACACACCCGTTCCTGCTCTCGGGCGGTCAGAAGCGGCGCCTGTCGGTCGGCACCGCGCTCGTGGCAGGCGCGCCGGTGCTCGCCCTCGACGAGCCGACGTTCGGGCAGGATCGTGCCCGGGCCGACGAGCTGCTCGGGCTGCTGCGCGAACTCAACCGAGAGGGCACCACGATCCTGGCCGTCACGCACGACATGCAGCTGGTCTCGGAGTATGCCGACCGCATGGTCGTGCTCTCCGGCGGCCGTCTGCTCGCCGACGGCACGACCGCCGCCGTGTTTGCGGATGCCGACACCATCGAGCGGGCAGGCCTGCGCCTGCCGCCGCTGGGGCGCGCGCTGCACGGCCTGCGGCACCACCCCGAGCTGGCGGGCATGGCGCGCCTCAGTGATCTGCCCGGCGGCCCCTCGTGACCGCCACCGGACCGATCCTCGCCGCACAGGTGCCGCACATGCACCTCGACCCCTACGCGGATGCCGTCACCGCCGCGCCGGTGCGCTTCCTGTACCGGCTCAATCCGCTCGCCAAGCTGCTGGCACCCGTCCCGGCGATGGTGCTGCTCGTCTTCGTGCGGGATGCCGCCACCCCGCTCGCATTCCTGCTGCTGTCATATGCCATGCTGCTGATCGGTGTGAGCTTCACGCGCCTGCTCGCGCTGGTGCTCTTGCTCGCGCTGCCGCTCGGTGCGCTTGCGATCGGGCTCGGCTTCTCGCTGTGGATCGATCCGTCGCGCGTCGACCAGAGCGTCGTGGTGTGGCAGCTCGGCTCGTGGACGCTGTATGGCGGTGCGGTGCTCGTCGGACTCGCCACCGGTCTGCGCATCGCGGCGATCGTCGGCCTTGCCCTGATCGCGGGGCTCAGCACCACCGGACCCGATCTGGTGCGCGCGACGGTGCAGCAGCTGAGGGTGCCGTATCGGATCGGCTACACGGCCCTGGCCGCATTTCGGTTCGTGCCGCGATTCGGTCATGAGCTGGAGGTCATCCGGCAGGCCCATCGTGTGCGCGGAGCGCACGGGGGCCGCGGGCCGTTCGCTGCGGTCGCGCGCTGGAGCGGCTACATCGTGCCACTGCTGGCCGGAGCGATCCGGCACGCCGAGCGCGTGGCACTGGCCATGGATGCCCGCGCCTTCGGCGCCCACCCCGACCGCACCGAGCGGCACATCGTGCCGTTCCGTACGCGCGACGTGGTCTTCATCGTGCTCTTCGTGGCGGCATCGGGCGCGATCTTCTGGTTCTGGTTCCCGTGGGGTCTGGGCTGAGAATGAGGGATGCCGCGCCCTTCGGCAGGCTCAGGAACCGGGAGGGTGTGAGCGAGCGACGGGTCGCGGCATCCGGAATCGCGTGTCAGGCGGTCATCGCTTGCCAGCGAGCTGGCGACCGACGATCTCGCGCATGATCTCGTTGGTGCCGCCATAGATGCGGTGCACGCGGGCGTCGAGGAACGCGCGCGCGATCGGGTACTCGGTGATGTACCCGTAGCCGCCGTGCAGCTGCACGCCGATGTCGAGCACCTCCCACTCGCGGTCGGTCGACCAGAACTTGACCTTCGCGGCCTCTTCGGGAGTGAGCTTCGCGTCCTTGTAGAGCATCAGCGCCCGGTCGATGTAGGCCCACATCACGTCGACCGTCGTCGCCATGTCGGCCAGGCGGAAGCGCGTGTTCTGGAAGTCCAGAACCGGCTGCCCGAACGCCTCGCGGCTCTTGGTGTAGTCGAGCGTCCACGTGAGCGCGGCTTGAGCCGCCGCAGCTGCGGAAACGCCGATCGACAGGCGCTCCAGCGGCAGGTTCATCATGAGCTGGATGAAGCCGAGACCCTCCTTGCCGCCGATGAGGTTCGCCTCTGGCACGAAGACGTCGCTGAACGACAGCTCCGCGGTATCCCAGCCGTGGAAGCCCATCTTCTCGAGCTTCCTGCCGTGGTCGAAGCCCTCCATCCCATCCTCGAGGATCAGGAGGCTGAACGCATCGGGACGATTTCCCTCGCCGGTCTTGACGAAGGTGACGATGATGTCGGCCGTCTTGCCGGACGAGATGAACGTCTTCGCGCCGTTGACCATGTAGCCGCCGTCGACCTTCTTCGCGGTGGTTCTGATGCCGCGCAGATCGCTGCCGGCACCGGGCTCGGTCATCGCGAGAGCGCCGAGGATCTCGCCCGTGGCCATGCGGGGGAGCCACTTCTCCTTCTGTTCCTGCGTGCCCATGTGCACGATGTAGGGCACTGCGAGGTCGTCTTGGATTCCCAGCGCGCCGGCGAGCGAGCCGAGGCCCGCGCCGATGACCTCTTCGTTCACGATCGCGCGGAAGCGGTAGTCCTGCAGCATCCCGGCCCCGCCGAATTCCTCGGGAACCGCGAGACCGATGATGCCCGACTCGCCGGCCGCGAGCAGCGTCTGCCGGTCGATCTCGCCGTCACGGTCCCACTGCATGCGCTTCTCGTTCGTCGCGTAACGCTTGATGAACTCCCTCACGACGTCGCGGAAGGCCTCGTGATCCTCGTTGTAGATGTCGCGCTCCATGTGCGTCCTGCCCTTCTGTGCATATCAGTGGCGGGGCCGGGTCTTCGAAGTGCCGTGCGCGGCCGCGTCGCCGCTGGCGATCCTAGGGCACCGAACGGGGCGGATGCCGAAACGCTTGTGGCATTGCATCCCATTTACCGCGAAACTGGGTACCGCGTTTGTCGGATGCCGCCACATCGTGGATCCGTGGCCCCTTGAGGCCGCTCGGCTACAGGTACGTCGGAGCCGCGGGCAGCCCGAAGAACTCTTCCAGGGTGTGCCAGCCGCCGTCGTGGTACGCCTTCGCGAGCTCCACGCCGATGTATCGCAGGTGCCAGGACTCGGGACTGTAGCCGGTGATCGGCGTGGACCCGGCCTCGTACCGCGTGATCCAGCCGTACTCCCATGCGTGCGCGAGAATCCACTGACCCTGGGCGGTGGCGGCCAGTTCGTCGAGCGTGCCGCAGCCGTCCGCGCACGCGACGACGTCGCCGGCCAGCCCCGACTGATGCTCGCTGAAGCCCGGGCGTGCGCTGGTGAGATCGGCCTGCTCGACGCCCTCGACGCTCACCTGATTCGCATAGGTCGTCTGCTGCGTCTCGTACGAGCGGAAGCCGCTCTGCAGCGCGATCTCGCCCACCCCGGCGGTCGCTGCCGCGCCGGCCATCGCCGAGAGCGCGGCGGCGGCATCCGACCGCAGCGATCCGCCCTCGATGCTGCGCATTCCCGCGGGCGGCGCGAGAGCCGCGGGCCGATAGTCCAGTGGGGCGTTCGGGCGCGTCTTGTTGAGTACGACCCAGACCCTCGCGGGGTCATCGAGTGCGATGCACGGGGCGGTGCCCGCGGCGACCGCGCTGCGCAACGCCTCGCCGCCACCGGCGGCGGCGATCACGGCAGCATCGTCGCCGGCGGCGAGTGCGCTGAGGACGGCGGGGATGCTGCACAGTTCGAGCGCCGCGGGAGTCGCCGCGATCGTCGGCGCCGGGAGGGCCTGCACCTGGGCGGGAAGCGGTTCGGCATCCCGGGCCGTCGGCGGCGGCTCGACCGGCTCCGCTGAAACGGCGACCTGCCCCGCGGCGACGCCGACCGGGGCCTGTTCGCTGAGGGCCGCGGTGACCGTCGCGGTGACCGTCGCGGTGGAGGCCAGAACGATCGATGCGACCACGGCCAAGCTCGCCACGATGCCGGCGCGCGCCGTGCGGGGCGCGCGCGCATGTCGTGCGGGCGGCGCCGACGGTGCCATGAGCTCGGCGGTCTTGGCGGCGCGACGGGTGGGGGCGGGCGCGACGGCGCATGCTCCCACGCGGGTCGGGGTGGGGCCCGTGTTCGCGCGGCGGCCGCCGCGTGATCGGAGCGCGGGCGCCGGCTGGGGCGGTGTGACGGGGAGCGCGGCGGAGGTGACGGGCGCAGGGGTGGTGACGTCGATGATCGGCATCGGGACGGTGTGGCGCGCCACAATCTTCACCGCGGTCTCTTCGCCATGGATCGACACGGCGGGGGCGGCATCCGCCTCGAGGCCACGCTCAGCATCCCGCTCGCGCTGCAATCGTGCGGCGCGGCGGGTCAACGGGGGATTGTGCGGTTCGGGTGCCGTCACTCGCCCCATTCTTCCCCGCGAACCGGCATGGGTCGAGGCCTTGGCACTGCTTCGGCGTTTCCTCGATACTGTGTGCGATGTCGTGTTGACATACTTTCGTATTTCTGTTCCCATGGAGCCATGCGGTGGCGAGGTCAGGAACTGGGCGTGGCGGATGCCGCTGCCCTGCCCGGACTGGAGCAGCTCAATGGACTCGTCCGATCAGTGACCACTCCTGAATTCGCCGACATCACCTTTCACGAAGTGATGTGCAAGAGCGCACTGAACCACGTGCCCGGTGCGTCCGTCATGCCGTTCGACTGGACCGTGAACCCCTATCGGGGCTGCAGTCATGCGTGCGCTTACTGCTTCGCCCGCGGAACGCACGAGTACCTCGAACTCGATGCCGGCCGCGACTTCGACTCGCAGATCATTGTGAAGATCAACGTCGCGGAGGTGCTCGAGAAGGAGCTGCGGCGCGGCACCTGGCTGCGGGAGCCCGTCATGCTCGGCACGAACACCGACCCGTACCAGCGCGCCGAGGGGCGCTACAGGCTCATGCCCGCGATCGTGTCGGCGCTGACCGAGTCGGGCACGCCGTTCTCGATCCTCACGAAGGGCACGCTGCTGCGACGTGACCTGCCGCTGCTGCGCGAGGCGGCGGCATCCGTGGATGTGTCGATCGCGATGTCGATCGCCGTCTTCGACGATGGCCTGCAGAAGCGGCTGGAGCCCGGAACCCCCTCGGCGGCGGGTCGCCTCGACACGGTGCGCGCGGCGAGGAACGCCGGTTTCGCCGTGACCGTGTTTCTGATGCCGATCCTCCCCCACCTCACCGACTCGATCGCCGCCCTCGACAGCGCGTTGACGCAGATCGCGGATGCCGGTGCGGTGCGTGTGGTGTTCGGCGCGCTGCATCTGCGGCCCGGCGCGAAGCAGTGGTTCATGCAGTGGCTGGCGCGCGAGCATCCCGAACTCGTCTCGTCCTACCTCGGGCTCTATCCCGGCGCATCGTCCGGCGCTCCGAAGGCGTACCGGGCGTGGCTGTCAAGACGAGTGCGACCGCTGCTGCGCGTGCACGGACTCGACGGGAGCGCCGAAGACGACGAGCCGCGTCGGTCGACCGTGCCGGGTCTCGGGGCGCGGCCGCAGCTCGTGACCACTTCGCGCGGGCGAGCCCCAGAAGAGACCGCTCGCCTGTTCTGAGCCGACTCGGTAGGGCGTCGATGACCGGTTGTCGCGGTTACGAGCTCGGCGCAGCGCGGTGCACAACTCCTGCAGAATGACGGCCGATGCGCCGAAACCCCCGGTTTCCCGGGGTTTCGCCATCCGTTTGCAGGAGAAATGCGCCGCCGCCCTGGTCAAGCGAACGAAGCAGCTCCCCAGCGGTGGGCGCGGCCGTGGTCGGCGCGCGGCCGGCCGCGGCTACTGAGCCTGTCGAAGTGCCTCGATCGTGTCGTCGCCGGGACGCACGTTCTGGTACGGCGCTTCGATCTCGGCACGCTCGAGCATCTCAGCCATCTTGCGCTGGCGCTGACGGGTGATGAGGGTCACGACCCGACCGGTCTTGCCCGCCCGGCCGGTGCGGCCCGAGCGGTGCAGGTAGGTCTTGTACTCGTCGGGCGCATCGGCCTGGATGACCAGGTCTATGTCGTCGACGTGGATGCCGCGCGCGGCGACATCGGTGGCGACGAGCACGTTGACGCGGCCCGAGGTGAGGCGCTCCAGGTTGCGGGTGCGTCGGGCCTGGTTCAGGTCTCCGTGCAGCGAAACGGCCGGAATCCCCGCATCGGCGAACTGCTCGGCGAGCATTTCGGCGTAGGCGCGGGTGCGGGCGAACACGAGGGTCTTGCCCTCGCGATCGACGAGCTGGTCGAGGATCTGCGCTTTGTCGCGGTGCTCGATCACGAGGATGCGGTGCTCGATCGTGCTGGATGCCTGGTCTTCGCCCGCGACCTCGTGCACCGACGGGTCCACGAGGAACTCGTCGACCAGCGCCGAGACCTCGCGGTCGAGCGTGGCCGAGAACAGCAGCTTCTGCGAGCCGTCCGCCGTCTCGCGGAGGATGCGCTGCACGGGCTCGAGGAAGCCGAGCTCGCACATGTGGTCGGCCTCGTCGATCACTGCGACCATGACCTCGCTCAGGTCCAGCTTGCGCTGGGTGATGAGGTCTTCGATGCGACCGGGGGTGCCGATGACGATGTCGACGCCCTTCTTGAGCGCACCGACCTGGCGCGCCTGGGGCACCCCGCCGTAGATCTGCGTGGTGAACAGGCCGACGCTGCGGGCGATCGGCTGGATCGTCCGGTCGATCTGGAGTGCGAGCTCGCGCGTCGGGGCGAGGATGATCGCCTTCGGCTTGCGGCCGAACTCGCGCTTCTTGCCGGCACCGGCACGCAACACGTTCTCCACGAGCGGTGCGCCGAACGCGATGGTCTTGCCCGAGCCGGTGCGTCCGCGCGCGAGGACGTCGCGACCGGCGAGGATCTCGGGGATCGTCGCGGCCTGAATGGCGAACGGAGCGGCCGCCCCGAGGTCGGCAAGCGTGCGGACGATGTTCTCGCCCAGCCCGAGCGAGCCGAAGCTCACCCCGTCGACATCCGTCGCCTGAATGGCTTCGGCCTGCAGACGCTCGTGCACGACGTCGACGTGCTGCTCGTGCGCCGGGGTGCGCGAAATGGGCGTGTTCCAGTCGGAGCGACCGGCGGGTCGCGTGCCGCGGGGACGGTCACTGTTGATGTCGCGGCGGGCAGGGCGGTCGGCGTTCGAGCGCTGCGGCCGCTCGTCGCCGTACTCACGACGGGCGGGACGCTCGTCGTAAGAACGGGCTGGGCGGTCGTTGCCGTTCGGGCGCGCCGGGCGGTCGTGCGAGCGAGCCGGGCGGTCGCCCGGCGCATGGGTGCGAACGCCGCGGGCTTCGTCGCGGCCGGCGCGCTGAGTAGCCGTCCAGCGGGTCTTGTGGGCACCCGACGGGGCGTCGCTGCGGGCGCCCTCTTCGGGGGCGCGGTAGCCGCGGTGGCTCGGGCTCTTGCTGCCGGGCTTCTGGCCGGCACCCGTGCGCGCGCGGTCGCGGCCGTTCGACTCGCTTCGCTCGCTCCGAGACGGATCAGCGGGGCTGCGCCCGTCGTGGTACCGAGCCTTCTTCTCGCCGTAGCGCGGCTCGAAGTTCTTGGCCGGTCGTCCGCCGGCGGGCTTCTTGCTCTTGGGCATGGTGATGTCCTTCTGGGTTGTCTCAGCTGAGAACAGCACTCTGCAGTTCGCGCACAGACGTCATCTGCGCAGATCCCACTGCCGCAAACGCCGCACATGCGGCACGGAGTTACCCGGACTATCGTCGGCCGGGGGCCATTCAACGTGATGGTCGCCGGAGCGGATTCGCTCCCACCATCGGCCCCTTGGACTCACAAACCCATCCGCACAGCACGTGCGGTGTCCAGAGCCGACGCTTCATTCTAACGGATGCTCCGATCGCGACCCTGTGAGGATGCCGGTGGGCGCGGCATGCAGGTCATACACCGGCGCGAGGACCGCGAACACCGCGACGACGCACCCCGAGGGCGTCGCGCCCGCCCCGACACTCCGGGCTGAGTCCGAAGCGATCTACGCTGCAGCCGCCGCAGGCATCCTCGGCGCGATCTACGGGCTCGTTGTCGCCTTCATCGCCCGGACGTGCCGCTCGCCGACTCCACCGGCGCTTTCGGCCTTCTGGCCGCGATCGGGGCGGGCATCACCGCGTCCGCCGTCTCTGGCTGCCGGCATTCGAGATCATCGTCTTCGCGCTGATCTTCGGGTGGATCGCGGTCTTCATCCGCTTCCTCGGCGTCACGGGCCAGCACGAATAGACCGATTCCCGCCCAGGATTCGCCCGCGATTGCGCGGAGAGGATACTCTCATCCCAAGCAATGCCTGCTGGGAGGGAGCATCATTGCCTGAACAGCACCGACGATCCGGGGGATAAGCGGCTGCGCCTGGAGTTACCTGCAGGGCGGGAGCGCTGACGCTCTCCGCCTCACGAAAGGCCAGACCTCCGCCGTGGCCCTCCTCGCCGACGCACCCGCACTCGCCCGACCCCTTGCGCCCGTTCGACTCGCAGCGCGCCCGCTCGAACTGCTGCGCGACAGCACCGCCTCCCAGGTCGGTCTCGCCACGGCCGCGCTCCTGGTGGTGGGTTTGCTGATCTCCATCGCCACGACCCCCGACCCGCTGTGGTGGCACCTGCACTTCAGCCGGCTGGGCACGTTCGCGGTGTTCTCGGGCTTTGTCTTCAACGCGACCATCGTCATGACCAGCGCAGGGATCGTCGTGTTCGCCCTCCGTCTGCGCCGCGAGATGCAGCGCCACGCCGGCACCGCGGTGCTCGCGAACCGCCGCGCAGCAGCCGTCGTGCCCATCCTGGTCGCGCTGATCGGCATCCATCTGTCCGTCGTCGGATTCGTGCCCGTCAGTACGAACGAGTTCCTCCACGACCGAGGCTCCACCGGCGCCGTCTTCTCGTTCTTCGCGATCCTCGCCTCGAGCCGCTGGATGCTGCGCGGAATGCACCGGGTCATTGCGCGGGCCAGCCGCAGGGTCGGGCTCGGGCTCGCCGCGACGATCGCACCGTACATCGCCGGCTTCATCAACCTCGCGGCGTTCGAGCTCATCGTCTTCAGCCTGGTGTTCTGGTGGCTGCTGCTGTTCGCACGCACGGTCGGCCGCCCCGCGGACGAACCCGCACGACCCGCACGCCGACGCCTCGGCAGCATGCATCGCACGGTCGTCATCGCCCCGCTGGTCCGCGCCGAGCACGTCCCGGGCGCGGCGCACGGCCCGCATCGGTCGGCAGTGCGCCCCGCGCCGCGCGCGCGTCGGAGCTTGCGCGCCCAGCGCCGGTTGACGCGCTCTCAGAGTGTGCGCCAGCCCGAGCCGGAGCCCGAGCACCCGGGCGCCTACCCGGTCCGCACCTAGGGCAGGGACCCGGCGGCGCCTGACCGACTCGCTCCGGACCACCGGCGCGACGGCGACCTGGAGATCGGCGGGCACAATGGCCCGCCGATCTCATCGGTCATCCGCCTACACGGAGTGGTCGCGGTGCTCGTCGCCGTCGGTCGGGTGATCGTCCTGACCGCCCGACTCCGCAGTGGGCTCGACGTCATCCGACAGTGGCTCTGCGTCATCCGACAGTGGCTCGTCGTGCGCGACGCC
>NZ_WOYP01000030.1:28143-39418 GCF_011620715.1 Microbacterium sp.
CGTCATCCGACAGTGGCTCTGCGTCATCCGACAGTGGCTCGTCGTGCGCGACGCCCTCCGGCGACTGCTCCGGTTCCTCGGCGGCATCCTGCTCGACGGCGCCGGCATCCGACTCGGTGGTCTCGGGCACATCGGCGCTTTCATCGGTAACCGGTTCGAGGTCCGTGATCGCGGCCGACAGGTCGGCTGAGGCATCGTGCTCCGGCATCTCGATGTCAGGGCCCTCCTCGATCGGGGGCACCTCGACCTCGGCGGCATCCGTCGCTGCCGTACCGGCGGCGGCCTCACGGGCGCGCAGCTCGCGACGGGTGAGCACAGGGGCGGCCGCACCAGCGGCGCCCGCGCCGACGAGCACCGGCTCGAGCGCTCCGGCTGCGGCATCCGCACCGCCCGTGCGACGCAGGGTGCGACGCTCCTTCGCACCCTCGACGAGGTTGTACAGCGTCGGAAGCACGAGCAGAGTCAGGATCGTCGAAGACACCAGACCGCCGATCACGACGATCGCCAGGGGCTGCGAGATGAATCCGCCCTGTCCGGTGATACCCATGGCCATCGGGGTCAGCGCGAAGATGGTGGCCAGCGCCGTCATGAGAATCGGGCGAAGTCGACGCGACGCGCCGGCGACCGTCGCTTCGTGCGCGGACAGACCTCGCACACGGTACTGGTTCACCAGGTCGACGAGCACGATCGCGTTCGTCACGACGATGCCGATGAGCATGAGCACGCCGATCAGCGACGCGACCCCGAGCGGCACGCCCGTGATGATCTGCAACAGGATCGCGCCGGTGGCCGCGAACGGCACCGAGATCAGCAGCAGCAGCGGCTGGCGGAGCGACTTGAAGGTGGCGACCATCACGATGTAGACGATCAGGATCGCTGCGAGCAGGGCCAGGCCCAGCTGCGCGAAGGCATCCTGCTGCTGCGAGACCACGCCGCCGATCGAGGCGTCGGCGGCGTCGGGCAGGGCGACGTCCGCCAGCGCGGCCGTGACCGACGCGGTCGCCACCGTCAGGTCATCGGTGGCAGGCGTGACGGTGACCGTCGCGGTGCGCTGACCGCTCGCGGTCGTGATCGAGGTCGGGCCTTCGCTCTCCTCGACAGTGGCGACGTCCGCGAGGGGGATCGGGCCGGTCGCGCTGGGGATGCTGAGCTGGCGCAACTCCTCGATCGTGGCGGGAACCTCCGATGCCGCGAGATAAACGGTGAGCGAGGTGTCGTCGATCTCGACGGTGCCGATCCGCTGCGGCTGCATCGTGCTGGACACGAGCGCTCCGACGGCGACTTCGGACAGACCGAGTGACGCGGCCTTGTCGGCGTCGACGACCACCGCGATGTACGGGAGCGACGCCGAGAGGTTGCTGGAGACCTGGCCCACGCCATCGTCTCCGGTCACCGCGGTCACGACGTCGTCCGTCGCCTCCTGCAGCGTCGCGGAGTCGGGTGCGGTGACATCGATCTCGATGTCGCTGGAGCCGAACCCACCTGCGGCGCTGGAGACCGTGATCGTCCCGGCGTCGTCGAGCGCGGCCACAGCGGCCTGGACCTCTTCGCGCAGGGCGACCTGGTCGGCGTCGGGGTCGGTCGTGATCGAGTACGTGATTCCGCTGCCCCCGCCGGCGAACGCATCGCGCAGCGCCGATCCGCTCGAGCCGATCGAGACCTGCACCGTCTCGATGCCGTCGATGTCGAGCAGAATCGCCTCGACCTCCTGCGACGCGGCATTCTCCGCCTCGAGGCTGGGCGCAGCGCCGATGTCCTGCGTCATGGTGAAGGTGTTCTGACCGGAGTCGCCGAGGAAGTTCGTCTTCATCAGCGGTGCCAGTGCTGCGGTGCCCGCCAGCACGAGCACGGCCAGCAGCAGGGTGACCCAGGAGTGCTTCAGCGTCCAGCCGAGAATCGGCAGGTACCCCTTCTGCAGTCGGCTCGGCGGCGCCTCGGGGGCTTCGGGGTCGACCTGGTTGCCGGTCGCGTCGAGGATCGGCTTTCCGGGCCGCAGGAACCAGTACGCCAGCACCGGGACGATCGTCAGCGCGACGAACAGCGACGCTGTCATCGCGATCGTGACGGTGAGTGCGAACGGACGGAACAGCTCACCGGTCACGTCGCCGACGAACGCGATCGGCAGGAACACCGCGACGGTCGTGACGGTCGACGCCGTGATGGCCGAGGCGACCTCGCGCACCGCGCGCAGGATCGACGGCAGCTTCTCGGCGTCGCCGACGTAGTGCCGCTTGATGTTCTCGATCACGACGATGGAGTCATCCACCACACGACCGATCGCGATCGTCAGCGCACCGAGCGTGAGGATGTTGAGCGAATACCCGAACGCCTGGATGCCGATGAACGTGATCAGCACGCTCGTCGGGATCGAGATCGCGGTGACGAGAGTCGCACGCACCGACAAGAGGAAGATCAGGATCACGATCACCGCGAACAACAGGCCGAGCAGCCCCTCCTCCGCGAGCGCCTCGATCGACTGCTGAATGTAGGGAGCCTGGTCGAAGACGACCGTGAACTCGGCCCCTCCGATGCTGTCTTCGAGGCCGGGGAGCACCGCGAGTACGCCCGTGGACACCTCGACGGTGTTCGCCGACGGAAGCTTGGTGACCGCGATCGTCAGGGCCGGCTTGCCGTCCACCCGCGAAATCGTCGTGACCGGATCCTGGTTCTGCTCGACGGCCGCGACATCCGCGATCGTGATCGCTCCGGCCTGGAACTGCGCGGCGGTCGACGGCACGAGCGGAAGCGCCGCGATCGCGTCCACCGACGTGATCTTCGTGCCGGTCTGCACGGTGAGGGTCTGGTCGTTCTCGGTGATCTTGCCGCCGGGGAACAGCACGCCGTTCTGGTCGAGCGCGTCGCGGATCGCCTGCTGGGTGTACCCGGCCGCCGCCAGGGCCGCCTGGTCGGGCGTGATCGTGACCCGCTGACCGACGCCGCCGACGATCTGAGCGGCGTTGACCCCCTCGACGTCCTCGAGTTCCGGGATGACGGAAGCCTCGAGCTGCGCCTGGATCGTCTGCTCGTCGTCGTAGCCGGTGACGGCCACCTGGATGACCGGGAAGTCGTCGATGCTCGCGGAGATGACATTCGGCTCGACACCCTCGGGCAGCTGCGCCTTTATCCGGTTGATCGCCTGATTGATCTTCTGCTCGGCGGTCGCGAGGTTGGTGCCGTAGGTGAAGGACGCCTGGATGATCGACGCGTTCGTCGTGCTGGTGGCCGACGTCGATTCGAGACCCGGAACGCCCTGGATCGCGGTCTCGATCGGCACCGAAACATCGTTGCTGACGACCTCGGGTGACGCGCCCGGGTAGGTCGAGACGACGACGAGCTGCGGGAACTCGATCGAGGGGATGAGCTCCTGCTTCAGGCTCGTCAGCGCGAGAGTTCCGAAGATCGCGGCGACGATGGTGACGAGGGCGATGAGCGCACGGTTCTTGAGGCTCAGGACGGCAAGGTTGAACACGGTGGCCTTCACTGTGGTGCAGGTCGGATGCCCGGGTGAGATCGCCGGGTCGTGTGATGCCGCAGAAACCCCTGCGACGGATACGTGGATGTATCGGGGTTTCAGTATCCCATGCCCGATCTGCGCCATCGCCAATCGAGGCGCAATCCCGGGAAATCCCCTCTCGACGGGTCTGGGGTCTAGACGAGGTTCCCGAGCGCGAGCCCGGCAGCGGCCGCCGAGACACCGAGAACCAGCGTGCCCAGTGCGTTCGTCCAGCCTCTTCGGCTCTCGCCGGTCCGCATGAGCAGCACTGACTCCACCGATACGGTGCTGTAGGTCGTGTACCCGCCGAGCAGGCCCACGCCGAGCACCCACGAGAGGTCGCTGTCGACCATTGCCGTGCCCAGTCCGGTGAGCAGGCCGAGGGCGAACGAGCCGGTCACGTTGACCAGCAGAATGCCGAACGGCAGGCGCGCCGGCTTGCCGCCGACCACGAGCACGTCGACGACGTAGCGCAGTCCCGCACCCGCGCCGCCGGCGAGGGCCGCTGCGACCAATGCCCAAGCGCTCACTCGGCGGCCTCCGGTCCGCGGGATCCGCCGGATCCGGCGGATCCCGCGGCTCGCTGTGTCAGGCGCAATCCGAGCGCGGCCGCGGCGAGACCGAGCAGCACCGAGACCACGGAGAGCGCGATGCCGGCCAGAGGGGCGGGTGCGAGGAGCCCCGCGGTCTGCACCGCGAACGCGCTGTACGTGGTGAACCCGCCGAGCACCCCGGTGCCGAGGAAGGCGCGGGTGAGCGGATGCCGATCACCGAGTCCGCCTACGACGATGCCGAGCACGAACGATCCGACGATGTTCACGCCCGTCGTCGCAGCCGGCAGTGCGAACGAGCCCGGTGCGGCATCCTGCGCCGCGAGCGGCAGGAGCAGCAGCTCCCGCAGCGCGACGCCGATCACGCCGCCGGTGACGACCACGCCCAGCATCCGGGCACGGAAGACGGGTGGGCGCGGCACGCCATCACCCTATTGCGTCAGCCGACGAGCAGCCGCTGGATCACGCCGTCGGGCCTAGCACCGGCGATCGCCGCTCGTCAACCCCCTACCACGCTTCGGCGGGTGGGTGCCATTGTCTTGTCCGTGCCTCCCGAGGCATCCGGGTCGCGCCAACCTCGCAGATCCCGGCGACAGAAGGAGAACCCTCCCATGAACCTCGCCCTCATCATCATCATTGTCATCGCCGTGATCCTTGCGATCTTCGGTGGATTGAACTCTGCGTTGAACTGGCTCCTGTGGGTCGCGCTCATCGTCGGTGTGATCGCCCTGATCGTGTTCCTGTTCCGTGTCATCAGCGGCAGCCGCCGTACCTGAGGGCAGGTTCAGGCCGCTGCACCGTGAGTCGAGTCGGTGTCAAGACTGATGTCTTGACACCGACTCGCGTTATATCGTGTTATCCTGGGATCCATCGCGATATATCGCGAGCTACGGCCTCAGGAACGGAAGCTCACAATGACTCTCGAGAAGTGGATCATCCACCCGGGCGAAACCCGCGTCATCGACATCGAAACGGTGCGCAAGCTCAAGGTCGGCCTCGTCGGAGGTCAGATCGACGTGATCGGCCACGACGAACCGGGCGCGCGCATCGAGGTGCATGGCGTCACCATCAAGGACCTCCGCATCGAGGTCACCGGCGACGTGGTCGAGATCGACCACCCGCAGCTGCGCTGGGACAACTTCCTCGAGGTGTTCCGCAACTTCGGCGCCGGCGGCCCGAAGGCCGAGATCAGTGTCGCGGTACCCCGCGAACTCGCGCTCACGCTCGGCGTGGTCAGCGCCAGTGCGCTGGTGTCCGGCATCCGCCGCGATGCCCGCCTGAACACGGTATCGGGCGACATCATCGTCGACGGATTCACCGGCGATCTGACGGTCAACGCGGTCTCGGGCGACGTGCAGATTCGCGAGCTCGTCGGCTCGCTCAGCGCGAACAGCGTATCTGGCGACGTCGCGGCGACCGGGACCCTGCGCAAGGCCACGATCGACACCGTGTCGGGCGCAATGCTCGTCGACTCGGCCGGCGACGCCCACCAGGTCGCACTGAACACAGTGAGCGGCAATGCCACCGTGCGCCTCGATGACACCCTGCCGGCCAATTACGTCGTGCGCAGCGTCAGCGGGCGCGTGCAGATCGACGGCGTCGTGCGCTCGCGTCAGGGCGCCGGCCCGACGACCAACTTCACCGGTTCGACCGGCGAGCTCAGCGGGTCTTTCGTCGATGTGCGCGCCAATTCCGTTTCGGGCGATGTGACCGTGCTGCGCCGCGCCGGCGCCCCGGCCGACGCGTTCACCACGACGACGGATGCCGCGCACGGCGCCATCGCCGACGAGGAGTGGTGATGGCGCCCGTCTTCTCGCATGGAGACCTGCGCCTCTACCTGCTGAGCCTGCTCGAGGAGGGGCCGCGCCATGGCTACGACCTGATGCAGGCGCTGTCCGACCGCACAGGCGGCACGTACACGCCCAGCGCCGGCACGATCTATCCGCGCCTCGCGAAGCTCGAGGAGGAGGGCCTGGTCACCAAGAGCGTCGACGGCCGCAAGACGGTCTACGAGATCACGGAAGCCGGCCGCGCCGAGGTGGCCGCCCGCGCCGGTGACCTCGAGGGTATCGAGGCGGGTCTCACCGATTCGGTGCGCCTGATCGCCGACGAGGTGCGCGGAAGCGTGCGCGCGGCCATGAAGAGTCTGCGCGCCGACCTGGCCGCGGCGACGCGCGACGAGCGGGCGACCGCGAACCAGACGCCGCCCGCCGAGGGTCCGCGCATGGCCAGTCGCGAGCAGGTGCACCGGGCGGATGCCGCGATCAACGAGTTCCGCGCACAGGTGCGCACCGATCTGCGGTCGCACGTCGCCCGCGGGGGCGAGCTGGCGGCATCCGTCGTCGACGACCTCACGACGGCTCTCGACGACATCGCGCGCAGCATCACGCGTTCGCTGCGAGGCTGACCCGGAGGGGCTCAGCTCGGCCAGACCTCCTCGTCGTCCGCCACCGGCTCGCCCAGCGGGATGACCAGGATCGGCCGCTGCTGGCGGTGCGCGAGGCGTGCGGCCACAGAGCCGGTGAAGAACTCGCGGATCGACTCGCCGATTCCCCGCTTGCGGGTGCCGACGACGAGCAGCCGGGCGTCGACCTGATCGGCGAGTCGATTCATCGCCATGGCCGGGTCGCCGACGAGCTGCCTGACGCTCCAGTCGACCTCCCGGCCCTCGAGGACCGTCGCCGCCTCGGCCCGGACGATCGCGAGGTCGCTCTCACCGGCCGTCACGTTGATGTCGATGGGGGCGGTGTGCACGTAGCCATCGGGATCCTCGAACGTCACGAACCGCGTGACATCGACGTGGGCCACCACGAGAGGGGCGTTCAGCAGCTTCGCATACCGGGCCGCCTCCTTGACGACACGGGTCGGCAGACCCGGAACCACTCCCACCAGAACAGCGCCGTGCAGTACCACCGCATCTGGTGCGTTCTGGTCATCGGGTGCGTGATCCGACATGCGTCATCGCCCTTTCCGTCCCAGGTCGAGCGGTCTGCGACCAAGGGCTCCGTGTTATCCTGAATTCTACTCTTACCGGCCTCGAGCCGGTTTCGTGAATGCCCGGGTCGACGCGGCGAACAGCCCCGCACCACCCGTTACTCAGAAATGAGGGGGTCTCGCATGGGGCGTGGCCGTCAGAAGGCGAAGCACACCAAGATCGCTCGCGAACTCAAGTCCTACAGCCCGAGCGTCAACTACTCCGCGCTGGAGAAGGAACTGGGTCATCCGGACGACGAGCAGTACGTCGACAAGTGGGCCGATCAGTACGCCGACGAATACGAGGACGAGAAGGCGTAACCCGCCGCCTCGGCTCACGGGCACGTGCCCTGCGCCGTCGTCCCCTCCGCCGAGTCGTCCCCTCTGCTGAGCGCCGATACAGGGCAACGGAAAGAGGCCTCGATGGAGCGACCGGCGTTCACCATGGGGATAGAGGAGGAGTACCTCCTCGTCGATCGCGATTCCCGGGCACTGGGCGTCGCCCCGGAGGGCTTCCTCGAGGATTGCCGCGCCGACCTGCAGGATCAGGTCAGCCCCGAGTACAAGAAGTGTCAGGTCGAGATCGGCACACGGGTGTCGCAGAACGTGGGTGAGGCCCGCGACGACCTGCTCCGGCTGCGCTCCACGATCTCGCATCATGCCGCCCGCTACGGTCTCGCACCGATCGCGGCATCCTGTCACCCGTTCTCGGACTGGAAGCACCAGCACCACACCGACAAGGAGCGCTATCGCGGGCTGGAGAGGGATCTCGCCGGGGTGGCCCGGCGTCTGCTGATCAGCGGCTGCCATGTGCACGTCGGGATCGGCGACAATGCGCTGCGTACCGACCTGCTGCGTCAGATGCCGTACTTTCTGCCGCACCTGCTGGCGCTGTCGACGTCATCGCCGTTCTGGCAGGGCGAGGACACCGGGCTGGCCTCGTACCGCATCTCGGTGTTCGACAACCTCCCGCGCACCGGCCTGCCACCGGACTATCAGAGCTGGGCGGAGCTGCAGCGGTCGGTCGGAGTACTCGTGGACCTCGGCGTCATCGAGGACTCCTCGAAGATCTGGTGGGACATCCGCCCGTCGCACCGGTACCCGACGCTCGAGACGCGCATCATGGACGTCTCGCCGCGCGCCGAGGACGCCCTCGCGCTGGCCGCCGTGACGCAGTGCCTGCTGCGGATGCTGTGGCGGCTGCGCATCCGCAATCAGCGGTGGCGGATCTACGACCGATTCCTGATCGGCGAGAACCGCTGGCGCGCCCAGCGCTACGGGGTGACCGAAGGTCTGATCGACTTCGGCGCGAACGAGATCGTTCCGTTCCCGCAGCTCATCGCCGAGCTCGTCGAGATGATCGCAGAGGATGCCGATGCCTTGGATTGCCGGGCAGAGGTCGAGCGCGTGGTCACGATCGCCACGGCCGGCACCTCCGCCCAGCGTCAGCGCGCCGTCGTCGCGGCGGCGACCGCCGCGGGTGCCGATCAGGATCAGGCCATGACGGCCGTCGTCGATCACCTGATCGAGGAGTACCACCACGACCTGTGACGTTCAGGACTCCTGGGTGCCCTCGACCCAGGCGAGATACTCCTCGGAGACCGTGCCGGTGATGTAACGGCCGTCGAAGCAGCTCATGTCGAGGTCATCGATGTCCGAGCCCTCGAGGATCGCCGCCTTGAGGTCTTCGACCTCCTGGTAGACCATGTAGTCCGCCCCGAGCTCCACGGCGATCTCGGGGATCGTGCGTCCGTGCGCGACGAGTTCGTGGCGCGAGGGCATGTTGATGCCGTAGACGTGCGGGTAGCGGACGGGCGGAGCGGCCGAAGCGAACGTGACGCTCTTGGCCCCGGCATCCCGCGCCATCTGGATGATCTCCTTGCTGGTCGTGCCGCGCACGATCGAGTCGTCGATCAGCAGGACGTTCTTGCCCTTGAACTCGCTCGACATCGCGTTGAGCTTCTGGCGCACGCTCTTCTTGCGCACCGCCTGACCGGGCATGATGAACGTCCGCCCGATGTAGCGGTTCTTGTAGAAGCCCTCGCGGTACTCGAGGCCGAGCTTGCGCGCGACCTGCATCGCGGCCGGCCGCGCGGAGTCGGGAATCGGCATGACGACGTCGACCGTGCCCTTGGGCGTGTATTTCGCGATCGTGTCGGCGAGGCGCTCGCCCAGCCGCAGCCGCGCCTCGTAGACCGAGATGCCGTTCATGATGGAATCGGGGCGGGCCAGGTACACGTACTCGAACGAGCACGGGACGAGCTTCGGGTCGGTCGCGCACTGCTTCGTGTGCAGGTGCCCGGCGACATCGACGAACACGGCCTCACCCGGAAGCACGTCGCGCACGACCTCGAAGCCGCCGTTCTCGAGCACGAGCGACTCGGAGGTGACGATCCACTCGTAGGAGCCGGCATCGGTCTTGCGTGTGCCGATGATGAGGGGACGGATGCCGAACGGATCGCGGAACGCGAGCAGGCCGTATCCCGCGATGAGCGCGATCGCCGCGTACGAGCCCTCGACGCGCTCGTGCACCCGCGAGACCGCCTGGAAGACCTGCTCGGGGTCGAGCTCGATGCCCGAGATCGAGGCCTGCAGCTCGTTCGCGAGCACGTTCACGAGCAGTTCGGTGTCGCTGCTCGTGTTGAGGTGCCGCCGGTCGGTGTGGAACAGCTCGTCGGTGAGCTCACGGGTGTTCGTGAGGTTGCCGTTGTGCACGAGCACGATGCCGTAGGGCGCGTTGACGTAGAACGGCTGTGCCTCTTCTTCGCTGGATGCCGTGCCCTTCGTGGCGTAACGCACGTGGCCGAGCCCGATCTCGCCCAGCAGCGCCCGCATGTCCCGCGTGCGGAAGGCCTCGCGCACCTGTCCCTTGGCCTTGGCGATGTGGAAGATGCCGCTGGCTTCGGCCGTCGCGATCCCGGTCGAGTCCTGCCCGCGGTGCTGAAGGAGAAGGAGCGCGTCGTAGATCTCCTGGTTGACCGAGCCCTGCGCGACCATTCCGACGATGCCGCACATGGGATCTAGTTCGCCCCGCCGTCGCGGTACGTGCCGACCAGGCGCACTGCTCCGCCGTCCACACCCTTGGCGCCCTGCTCGAAAGCGCCGTGCGCGTGGTCGGGGAGTGCTCCATCGTGCACCGTGCCGATCTGCCAGGTCGAGATGCCGTCCTGGCCCAGAGCGGATGCGGCGGCACCCGCCTTCTCGGCCGCGACGATGGCCACGAAGCCGATTCCGAGGTTCCAGGTGCCTTCGGTCGCCTCGAGGTCGAGTTCGCCGAGGTCCGCGAGAACGCGGAACACGGGGTGCGGCGACCACGTCGAGCGATCGACCTCGACCCACGTGCCCTGTGGGAGCACGCGGGCGAGGTTCGCCGCGATGCCGCCGCCGGTCACATGACTGAGTGCATGGACGCCGTTCGGGATGCCGGCGATCAGGCGCAGCACCGGCGAGGCGTACAGGCGGGTCGGTTCGAGCAGCGCCTCGCCCCACGTCCCACCGAATTCGGCCGCGTTGTCGCCGTACTGGATGCCGGCGCCGGTCACGATGTGGCGCACGAGGGAATAGCCGTTCGAGTGCAGACCGCTGCTCTCCAGCGCGAGGACGACATCTCCGGCCCGCACGCGGTCGGCGCCCAGGATGCGGTCAGCCTCGACCACGCCTGTCGCCGCGCCCGCGACGTCGTAATCGTTGATGCCCAGCAGACCGGGGTGCTCGGCGGTTTCGCCGCCGACCAGCGCGGTGCCGGTCTCGGCGCAGCCGCGGGCGATGCCCCCGACGATGTCGGCGATGCGCTCGGGGAAGACCTTGCCGCACGCGATGTAGTCGGTCATGAAGAGGGGCCTGGCGCCCACCACGACGATGTCGTCCACGACCATGCCTACCAGGTCGAGCCCGATCGTGTCGTGCTTGTCGATCGCCTGGGCGATCGCGACCTTCGTGCCGACGCCGTCGGTGCTCGTCGCGAGCAGCGGGCGCGTGTAGCCGCGAAGGGCGGAGGCGTCGAAGAGCCCCGCGAACCCGCCGACGCCGCCCAGAACCTCGGGTCCGTGGGTGCGCCGCACCGCGGACTTCATCAGCTCCACCGCGAGGTCGCCGGCGGCCGTATCGACCCCGGCTGCGGTATAGGGATTCACGGTGCCGCTTCCAGACCAGGAAGGGGCGTCGTGGGAGGGTGAGACCACGCCCCCAGCCTACCGGTGAGCGGGCAAGCCGGATTCCCGCGGTGCGAGCGCGGGGCCGCGCGGTGCGGGCGCGGTGC
>NZ_WOYP01000030.1:39518-40795 GCF_011620715.1 Microbacterium sp.
GCGCGGTGCGGGCGCGGTGCAGGCGCGGTGCAGGCGCGGTGCAGGCGCGGTGCGGGCGCGGTGAGAAGGGGTGCGGCATCCCGTCGCAGGTTGCGAGCATCGACCGAGCCGGCCGGCACCGACGATCAGCGCGGACGGGCGGCGAGGCCCACCGTACACTGGACGGCATGGGCGGCACGGGGGCTCCGGAATGGCTGATCCGCGAAGACGCGAGTCAGCCCGTCCTGCTGGCCCTCTACCTGCGCCAGGTGCTCGGCATCCGCTCCCCCGATGAGCTGCCGCATCTGCGCGGCATACCCCCGCGTGTCAACGACCGCGCCGCGGAGGCGCAGTCGCTGCTCGAGCGGCAGTGGCGCGAGTACTGGGCGATGACCGTCGAGCCGACCGCGCATCCGTCGCCGGTGCCGCTCGAACTGGTCGACGGGTTCGCGACGCTCGTCGCACTGCCCTCCCAGGGATCGGACGCGCTTAAGGCTGCGATCATGCCCTACGGAGGTGAAGCGCTGGCATTCTCCCAGTCGGCGCACGAGCGCTACCGCAAGGATTCCGCGGCCAAGCCCGGCGTCTCATACCGGGCGTACGCCAGCGCGATCGCCGAGCACGAGCGTCAGGTCGGCCGGCGGGCGCATTCGTTCGAGCTGAACGTCCAAGTGCTGCCGCTGACGCAGCGTGGCGTGTGGTGGATCGGCTCGCTCACGATCGCGGTGACCGACGGGCTGCGCGGAGACGTAGCCGCTTTCGACTCGGCGATCCACCCGATCATCGCCGAACTCGCCTGAAGCGGGCGCTCAGTCCTCGACGCGCACGCTCTCGCGGTCGACGATCACGTCGCGGGTGCGCTTGGCGAGAGCGCGGTCCAGCAGCAGCGCCACGACGCCGCCGACCACCACGCCGACCGTGATGCAGATCAGCAGCAGAAAGCCGAAGACCTGGCCGGACGAGTACACGAGTCCGGTGTTGGGGCTCGTGCTGCCGGTGCCGCTGAACGTGAAGGTCAGGATCATCGCGACCACCACGCCGAGGGCCGCGCCCCCGCCCAGGAACACCGAGTACTTGGGCGAGCGGCGCACCCGGACTGTCTCGATGTGCTCCTCGACGACGGAAATCGGCTCGAGGTCGTCGTCGAAACCGGATGCCGGAGCCTGCGGTTCGTCGGGGGTGTTCGGCTGTGCGGCCATTTCTCCATTCTCGCACTTCGCACAGAGCCGAGACGCCCCGGCGGAGTCAGCGGCTCACGGACGCAGCAGCTCACGGACGCAGCAGCTCACGGACGCAGC
>NZ_WOYP01000030.1:40895-61618 GCF_011620715.1 Microbacterium sp.
GCTCACGGACGCAGCAGCTCACGGACGCAGCAGCTCACGGACGCAGCGGCAGCAGGCCGGTCAGGTCGGCGCGGACGCCCGAAGCCAGAATGCGACCGGATGCTGCGGCATCCGCCCACTGCTCCGCACCGGTCGCGAGGGCGATCCACGTCACAGGGTCGGTCTCGACGACATTGGGCGGCGTACCCCGGGTGTGCCGCGGGCCTTCGATCACCTGCACCGCCCCGAACGGCGGCACGCGCACCTCGACCGCCCCGCCGGGCGCCTTCTCGACGAGCAGCTGCAGCAGATAGCGCACCGCCGTCGCGAGGTCGGGGCGCCCCGGCTTCTCGGATGCCGCGTCCGCCGCGCGCACGGCGGCGAGCGCGGCGCGTCCTTCGTCGGTGGTGATCTTGCGCGGCGGCATCCGACAACGGTACGCCCGCGCGAGGACGGCCGGTGGGGCTGGCGGGCCCGGACAGATCGTCGGGGCGGTCTCGGGGAAGGCTCGGTAGGCTGGGCGGGTGAGAATCCTGGTGCTCGGCTCAGGCGCGCGCGAACACGCCATCATCCTCGCGCTCCGCTCGGAGGGCGCCGCGCACGAGGTGTTCGCCGCTCCCGGCAATGCCGGCATCGCCCAAGATGCGACGATCGTCCCGGTCGATCAGAACGACCCTGCGGCGGTCACCGATTTCGCGAACGAGAACGCCGTCGACCTCGTGGTCATCGGCCCCGAGGCACCCCTGGTCGCGGGTGTCGCGGACACGCTGCGCGGGCGCGGCATCCCGGTGTTCGGGCCGGGCCGGGCCGCCGCCCAGCTCGAGGGATCGAAGACCTTCGCCAAGCGGATCATGGATGCCGCGGGCGTGCCCACCGGCCGGGCGCTGCGCGCCACCACCCCGGCCGAGGTCGCCGCCGCGCTCGACGAGTTCGGCTCGCCGTACGTCGTGAAAGCAGACGGTCTGGCCGCGGGCAAGGGAGTGCTCGTCACCGACGACCGCGTCGCCGCCCTCGCGCACGCCGATGCGTACCTCGGCTCCGGCGCGATCCTCGTCGAGGAGTTCCTGTCCGGCCCCGAGGTGTCGATGTTCTTCCTGAGCGACGGCGATCGGGTGCTTCCGCTGAGTCCCGCGCAGGACTTCAAGCGCCTCGGCGACGGCGACTCCGGACCGAACACCGGCGGCATGGGCGCCTACTCGCCGCTGCCGTGGCTCGCCGAGCCGTTCGGCGGCGAGCGGGCCTTCGTCGACCAGATCACCCGCGACGTCGCCGAACCGGTCATCCGCCAGCTCGACGCGGAGGGCACGCCGTTCATCGGCCTGCTGTACGCGGGGCTGATCCTCACCGCGCAGGGCGTCAAGGTCATCGAGTTCAACGCGCGCTTCGGCGACCCCGAGACCCAGGTGGTGCTGCCGCGTCTGCTCGACCCGCTCTCTCAGCTGCTTCTGGCCGCGGCAACCGGCACCCTCGAAGATCAGGCGCGCCCGGCCTTCGCCGACGCGGTGGCGGTGACCGTCGTGCTGGCGAGCGAGGGCTACCCGGCCGCGCCGGTGACCGGGCGCGCGCTTTCGGGATTGGATGCCGCCGCATCGGTCGAGGGTGTGCACCTCGTGCACGCAGCCACCGCTGTCGCCGGTGAAGGGCTCATCGCCTCCGGTGGCCGGGTGCTCAACGTCGTGGGACTCGGCACGACGTTCGCCGAGGCCCGCGCGCGTGCCTACCGCGCGCTGGCCGAGATCGGTCTCGAAGGCGGCCAGTACCGCACCGACATCGCCGCGCGGGTCGTGGAGGCCTGAGCATGGCCGAGCATTCCGAGAGGTTCACGCGCAAGGGCGTCCGCGACGCGATAATGGGCGGGTGACCTCCCCCCTCGCCCTGCCCGGCTGGCGCCACATCTACTCGGGCAAGGTGCGCGACCTCTACGTTCCGGCCGACCTTCCGGCCGACGCCCCCGCCGAGCGCATGCTCGTGGTGGCGAGCGATCGCGTGAGCGCATTCGACCACGTGCTCGAGCCGGGGATCCCCGACAAGGGGGTGCTGCTCACGACGCTCAGCCTGTGGTGGTTCGACCGCCTCGCCACGGGCAGCGGCGGGACACGCGGCATCCCGAATCACCTGCTCTCCGACCATGTGCTCGGAGCCGACGGCCTGCGTGAACTCATCCCGGCCGAAGTCACCGGCCGTGCGATGGTCGTCAAAGGGCTGAGGATGCAGCCGATCGAGTGCGTGGTGCGCGGATACCTCACCGGGTCGGGCTGGGCGGAGTATCAGGCCGACGGCACGGTGTGCGGCATCCGACTGCCCGCAGGGCTCGAGAACGGCGACCGCCTGCCCGAGCCGATCTACACCCCCGCCTTCAAGGCCCCGATGGGCGAGCACGACGAGAACATCTCGTACGAGCGCACGGTCGAGATCGTCGGCGCCGACCTCGCCGCGCAGCTGCGCGATCTCTCACTCGAGATCTACGCACGGGCCGCCCGCGTCGCCGAGGCGCACGGGCTGATCCTCGCCGACACCAAATTCGAGTTCGGGCTCGACGACTCGGGCGTCCTGACTCTGGCCGACGAGGTGCTCACGAGCGATTCGTCACGGTACTGGGATGCCGCCGCATGGCAGTCCGGCACGACTCCGTCCGAGCGGATGGCGAGCTTCGACAAGCAGATCGTGCGCGACTGGCTCGCCGCCCACTGGGACAAGACCGGCACTCCGCCCGAGCTGCCCGCCGAGATCGTCGAGCGAACAGCCGACCGCTACCGCGAGCTGCTGGCGCGTCTCACATCCTGACCGCGGGCAGCGCTCAGACGCTGTCGCGGACCCGCGAGCGCACCCCGTGCCATGAGGTCGCTCGCGATGAAGAGCGCGTCGGGGCGTTCGCCGCGATCGAGGATGCGGCGCATCGCCGCGGCGCCGCCGTCGGCGGTGAAGTCGCCGTCCTCGAGCGTGGCAGGCGCTCGCCAGATGTCCGTCATCCTCCGGACGCTATGCCCCCGCGGCTCCGGCCGGAGCAGCGGCCCCGAGCGCGCGCGCCGCGATGATGCGGCTGTACTCACGCCCGCTGTCTTTGACCGATCTGCGCTGCGTCTCGTAGTCGACTCGGACGATCCCGAACCGCTTCTGGTAGCCCCAGGCCCACTCGAAGTTGTCGAGCAGTGACCAGTAGAAGTAGCCGCGGACGTCGACTCCGGCCTCGACCGCATCGAGGATCGCGCCCAGATGAGCGCGCACGAAGTCGACGCGCTCATCGTCGTGCACGCGGACGACACCCTCTTCGAGCACCGGAGTGTCCTCGAACGCCGCACCGTTCTCGGTCACGAACAGCGAGGTTCCGGTCGGTGCCGCGTACTCGTCCGACACGCGGCGCAGCAGGCGGGTGAGCCCCTCGGGCTGCACCTCCCACTGCATCGGAGTGCGCGGCAGTCCCCGCTCGTGCCAGAAGATGCCCGCAGAAGACGGGAAGGGCGAGTCTCCGGGTCGCTCCGTGGGTGCGTCGCCGCTGAGCGGCGGGACCACCGGCGCATGACCGCCCACGTACTCGCCGTGATAGTAGTTCACGCCGAGCGTGTCGATCGGCGTCGAGATGGCTTCGAGGTCGCCCGGCAGGACGGCCCGCTCCAGAGCATCCACGGCCGCGGCATCCACCCGGCGGAAGTCGGCGAGCACATCGGCGGGGTAGGCGGCGCGGAAGATCGGGTCGAGGAACCACCGGTTGAACTGTCCGTCGATGCGGCGGGCAGCATCGGCATCGGCCGGATCGGCCGCGTCGACCGGGTCGGCGACCGTCATGTTGAGCGTGATGCCGAGATGGAGCGACGAGTCCCGCGCGCGCAGCGCGCGCACCGCCTGACCGTGTCCGAGCAGCAGGTGGTGGGAGGCCAGCATCCCCTCCGCCTTGCTGTAGTGCCCGGGCGCGTGCAGGCCCGCGGTGTAGCTCAGGAATGCCGAGCACCACGGTTCGTTCAGCGTGGTCCACACCTTCACCCTGTCGCCGAGCGCATCATGCATGTCGAGTGCGTACTCGGTGAAGCGGTCGGCGGTGTCGCGGACAGTCCAGCCGCCGTTCTCCTGCAGCGCCTGCGGAAGGTCCCAGTGGTAAAGGGTGAGCCAGGGCAGGATGCCGGCATCCAGCAGCTCGTCGACGAGCCGCTTGTAGAAGTCGACGCCCTCGAGGTTGAGCGGGCCGCCGTCGGGACGCACCCGCGACCACGACGTCGAGAAGCGGTAGGTCTGCAGTCCCATCGAGGTCATGAGCGCCACGTCGTCGCGGTAGCGGTGGTAGTGGTCGCACGCGACATCACCGTTGTCGGCGTTGATCACGGCGCCGGGAACCCGGCTGAAGGCATCCCAGATCGAGTCGGTGCGCCCGCCCTCGTGGGCGGCCCCTTCGATCTGGTACGCGGCGGTGGCCGCTCCGAACAGGAAGTCGGAGGGGAACTCGCGCGGTGAATGCACTGTCCTCCCGTGTGCGTGTCAGGTCAGGGTCAGGGATGTGCGGCAGGGTGGCCCGTGGGAGCGTTCCCGCCGAACGTGGACACACGCTATGGGATCGCTCCCATGTAGTCAAGGAAGCACCTCGGTGTCACGGTTCGGCTGCAGCGCTGTCCGGCCTTTCCCGCCCGAGCGGAGCGCGACGCGCCTTTAGACTGGACAGACACGCCCGCCCGCGACTTCCGGAGCCCTCATGCCCACCATCGTCGTCGACGTCATGCCCAAAGCCGAGCTGCTCGACCCGCAGGGCAAAGCCGTCTCCGGCGCGCTCGCGCGGCTCGGAGTCTCGGACTTCAGCGCCGTCCGCATCGGCAAGCGCTTCGAGCTCACCGTGGAGGGCGAGGTCGGCGAGGACCTGATGGCGAGAGCCCGCGAGATCGCCGACGAGATCCTGTCCAACTCCGTGATCGAGGACGTCGTCGGCATCGAGGTCGTGGAGTGAGTCCGCGCATCGGAGTCATCACCTTCCCCGGCTCGCTCGACGATCGCGACGCGCAGCGCGCGGTCCGCATCGCCGGGGGCGAGCCGGTCGCGCTCTGGCACGGCTCGCACGACCTCGAGGGCGTTGACGCGCTCGTCCTGCCGGGCGGCTTCAGCTACGGCGACTACCTGCGCGCGGGTGCGATCGCCGCACTCGCGCCGATCATGGCCGACGTGAAGGATGCTGCGGCCAAGGGCATGCCCGTGCTCGGCATCTGCAACGGCTTCCAGATGCTCGTCGAGGCGCAGCTGCTGCCGGGCGGGCTCATTCGCAACGCGCACCAGCAGTTCATCCGCCGCGACCAGCGGCTGCGCGTCGAGAACGCGTCGACCGACTGGACCTCGGACTTCAGCGAGGGCCAGGAGATCGTCATCCCGCTCAAGAACGCCGATGGGGGCTACATCGCCGCGGAGTCCGAGCTCGACCGGCTCGAGGGCGAGGGCCTGGTCGCATTCCGCTATCTGGGCGTCAACCCGAACGGGTCCCTGCGCGACATCGCCGGCCTCGCCAATGAACGCGGCAACGTCGTGGGGCTCATGCCGCACCCCGAGCACGCGGTCGAGGAGGGCTTCGGACCCAACACGCCCGCCGCCATGCGCTCCGGCATGGACGGCCTGCCGTTCTTCACGTCTGCGATCGCGGCCGTGGTCGGCGCCGCCGCGTAGCCCGCGGCATCCGACCCGGAACACCACGGCGGCGTCCGTTCCGCTGAGACGGTTTCAGACCATTCCGGCGGGCGTGGACGCCTCGATGAACTGCAGGGTGCGCGCGGCCACGCTCACCGCGATAGACGCCGGAGCCTTTCCTCCGACCTCCGGGACGCCGATCGGAGTGGTCACCCTGGCGAGGTCCTGCTCAGTGTGACCGAGCTCGGTCAGCTTCGCCCGGAAGCGAGCCCACTTCGACGCCGAGCCGATGAGCCCGACCGACCCGAGTGCGCTCCGACGCAGCGCCTGATCGGTGATCGCGAGATCTTCGACATGGTCGTGCGTCATGATCAGCACGTGCGTGCCCTCGGGCAGGTCGGCGATGGCGGCTTCGGGAACCTGCTCGTGCCGCAGCCGCACGGTCGCGACCGCGTCGGCGAGCACCCCGGTCGCGCCCGGTTCGCCGACGCGGTCGGGATGCAGCATCTCGGCGCGCGCGTCGATGAGGTGCAGCTCGATCTCCTGTCGAGCGAGGATGCGGGCGAGCTCGAGACCGACATGGCCGATGCCGAAGATGGCGACGGAGGGGATGGGGGGGATCGGTTCGAGCAGCATGGTGACCTCTCCTCCGCAGCACTGGACGCCGTACTCGGTCGTCGCCTTGTCGCTGAGCGTGAGCGTGAGCAGCCGGGGCTCCGTCGCGCCGACGACGAGCATCTCACGCGCCGACGCGACAGCCGTCGCTTCGAGGTTGCCGCCGCCGACCGTGCCGAACAGCCTGCCCGGCGACACGACGAGCTTCGCCCCGCCGTTGCGCGGCGCGTGACCGCGCACGGCCACGAGCGTGACGATGACTGCGGGAAGACGCGCTTCCCGCAGACGCTGCAGCTCGTCGACCCAGTCCATGACGCGCGCCTTCTAGCCCCCGGCGGCTACCGGCTCGCCGGCGGGCGCCACTGACGGCCGCCGGCCCTGAGCGGACCGGATCGCCCAGAACACCGCTTCCGGTGTCGCCGGCGACCCGAGGACGACGGTGCGACCGGGGGGACCGAACGCCCCGACGGCTTCGCGGAGCGCCTCGCGAGCGCTGAAGGCCAGCATGAGCGGCGGCTCGCCAACCGCTTTCGATCCGTATACCGCCCCGTCTTCTCGAGCCTCTGCGAAGAACCGCACGGTGAGCTTTTCGGGCATCTCCGAGAAGCTCGGCAGCTTGTAGGTGCTCGCGGACTGCGTCAGCAGCCGACCCCGATCGGGGCCGTGGCCGGTCTCCCACCGCAGCTCCTCCAGCGTGAGCCACCCGACGCCCTGCACGAATCCGCCTTCGATCTGGCCGAGGTCGATCTGCGGAGACAGCGAATCGCCCACGTCGTGGACGATGTCGACACGGCGAAGGCGATACTCGCCCGTGAAGCCGTCCACCTCGACCTCGGTGGCGGCGGCGCCGTAGGAGAAGTATTTGAAGGGCGAGCCGTGCATGCGCTCGGCGTCCCAGTGCAGCCCTTCGGTGCGGTAGTAGCCGGCGGCGAACAGCTGAACCCGCGCGAGGTAGGAGGCCGCGACGACCTCGGCGAATGTCGCGGAGCGGCGCGCGCCGGGCGCCGTCACGATGCCGTCCGAGAACCGAACGGCATCGTCATCGACACCGAGCAGGCGCGCGGCGACCGGTGTCATCCGATCGCGGATCTGCTCGCACGCGTTCTTGACGGCTGCGCCGTTCAGATCGGCGCCCGACGAAGCGGCGGTCGCCGACGTGTTGGGCACCTTGTCGGTGCGCGTCGGTGCCAGCCGCACCTGTGCGAGCGGCACGCCCAGCGCAGTCGCAGCGACCTGCAGCATCTTCGTGTGCAGTCCCTGACCCATCTCCGTGCCGCCGTGGTTGACCAGCACCGACCCGTCTTTGTAGACGTGGACGAGGGCACCGGCCTGGTTGAACGCCGTGAAGTTGAACGAGATCCCGAATTTGACCGGTGTCATCGCGATCGCGCGCTTGACGTGCTCGTGCTGGGCGTTGAACGTCGCGATCTCCGCCCGGCGTGCGTCGATGTCGGCTTCGCTGCGGACTCGGTCCCAGATCGCTCGCATGCGCTCGGCATCCTTGACCAGTTGTCCGTAGGGGGTGATCTGGCCGGGTGAATAGAAGTTGCGCCGGCGCAGGTCGATCGGGTCGATGCCCAGGATCGGGGCGGCCTGACCGAAGATGTCCTCGATCAGGAAGACACCCTGCGGGCCGCCGAAGCCGCGGAAGGCGGTGTTGGAGGTCTTGTTGGTCTTCGCGATCCGACCGACCAGTTTCACGTGCGGAATCCAGTACGCGTTGTCGACGTGACACAGCGCCCGGCTCAGGACGGGCTCGGACAGGTCGAGGCACCACCCGCCGTCGGCGGTCAGGGTCGCCTCGAGGGCGAGAACGGCGCCGTCCGCCCCGAAGCCCGCCCGCCAGGCGATGTGGAACGGATGCCGCTTGCCGGTCATCGTGATGTCCTGCGTCCGGTTCAGCCGCACCCGCACGGGGCGACCGGTGAGTCGAGCCCCGAGAGCGGCGATCGCCGCCAGCCCGTGGGGCTGCATCTCCTTGCCTCCGAAAGCGCCGCCCATGCGCAGCGCCTGCACGGTCACCCGGTGCGATGGGATGCCGAGAACGTGCGCGACGATCTCCTGGGTCTCGCTCGGGTGCTGCGTGGAGGACTCCACGAAGTACTGCCCTTCCGAGTCGACGTGCGCGAGCGATGCCTGGGTTTCGAGGTAGAAGTGCTCCTGCCCACCGAACTCCGTCACGCCTTCGAAGACGAACGGGGCGGTGCCCAGCGCCTCGGCGGCGTCGCCGCGCACGACCGTGCGTGTCGCGCCCTGGTAGGAGCCCGCGGCGATCGCCTCGGTCACGGTGATCAGACTCGACATCTGCTCGTAGCGGACCGTCACCGCGGCGGCGCCTCGCCGGGCGGCCTCAGGCGTCTCGCCGAGCACCCAGACGAGCGCATGGCCGTGGTACATCGCCTCGCCCGGGAAGAGCGGTTCGTCGTGCTTCACGCCGGCGTCGTTCTCACCGGGGACGTCGTCGGCGGTCAGCACCCGGACGACGCCCGGCACCCGGTAGGCGCCCGAGACGTCGACGGTGACCTTCGCGTGCGCGCTGGTGGACTGCACCGGCCAGGCCGTCAGCACGCCCGCGGTGCGTCCGGCCAGATCGTCGGTGTACATGGCGAAACCGGTGGCGTGCAGGGCTGCGCTCTCGTGCGCGGCAGCGAGGCCCACGACGGGGTCGGCCGGGCGTGCCGCGAGCTCGCTCACGCCACTGCCCCGTCACTCGGGTGCGTGCTTCGTGCGTACAGCTTCAGCAGGGCGTTGCCGAGCATGACCGCCCGGTACTGCGCGCTCGCGCGGTGGTCGGACATCGGCGTGCCCTCCGCGCCCAGAACGGCCGCCGCGGCGCCGATCGTCGCGATGCTCCACGCCCCGCCGACCAGTGCCTGCTCGGTCTCGCGCGCACGGATCGGCGTGGCCGCGACACCGCCCAGTCCGATGCGGGCATCGGTCACGACACCGTTGCGGATGCCGAAGGCGAAAGCGACCGCGACGCTGGAGATGTCGTCGAACCGGCGCTTGGAGACCTTGTGGAATGCGGTGACCCCGGCCAGCGGCAGCGGCACGCGGACGGAGCGGATCACTTCGTCCGGGCGGCGCACGCTCCGGCGATAGCCCGTGAAGTACTCGTCGAGTGCGACGACCCGCTCACCGCTCGCCGAGGCCAGCACGACGCGCGCGTCCAGCGCGAGCAGCGCGGGACTCACGTCGCCGATCGGCGAGCCGGTGCCGAGGTTGCCTCCGATCGTCGCACGGTTGCGGATGAGCGGCGACGCGAACTGCGGGGCCAGCTGGGCCAGCAGCGGCACGCGACCCGCGAGCCCGCGCTCGATCTCGGCGATGGTCAGCGCGGCGCCGATCTCGATCGCATCGTCGCCGACGACGAGATCGCGCAGTTCGGGCAGGCGCTCGATCGCGACCACGAGCGGTGCACGCGCCGCTCGCAGGTTCACCTCGACGCCCCAATCCGTCGCACCGGCGACGAGCCGCGCGTCCGGCTCGTCGTGCAGCAGATCCAGCACCTCGCCGAGGGCCGAGGGCCGCACGAACCGCGCACCGTCGAGGCTCACGTCGGTCGCCCCGGGGCCCGGTGACGGATGCCGCCGCCTCTCCGCGAGCGGATCGGCGGGGTCCGGCATCCCGAGTCGGTATGCCGCATCGCGGATCGGACGATAGCCGGTGCACCGGCACAGATTGCCGCTGAGCGCATGCAGGTCGAAGCCGTTCGGGCCGTGATGCGCGTGCGGATCGTCGATCGCTTCGGGCGCGTCCGGCGCGTCGCTCCCGGCATCCGCCGGGCGGCGGTCCGACCGGTAGAACTCGCCGGCCATGCTGCACGCGAAGCCGGGAGTGCAGTATCCGCACTGCGACCCGCCGCCCTCCGCGAGGCTGCGCTGCACCGGGTGCATGTCTTCGGGGGTGCCGAGACCCTCCGCGGTGACGACCTCCTGCCCGACGAGCGCGTACGCGGGCACGAGGCACGAATTGACCGGGGTCCATGCGGTGCCGCCATCGGCGGTGGGTGTGGCCAGCAGCACCGCGCACGCGCCGCACTCGCCTTCGGCACAGCCTTCTTTGCTGCCGGGGAGGCCCGTCGCGCGCAACCAGTCGAGGGCGTTCGTGTGCACCGCGACTCCGGCGAGCGAGCGCGGTGTGCCGTTGACCGTCAGGGCGGTGTCACCGAGAAGATGCTCCACCTTCGCGATTGTACGTGCGGATTCGGGGCCTGTTCGCGAGACGACGGCCCTCGGGTGCGGCGCGACCGGGTATCCGACCGCGCCGCCGCGCCCTGGGTCGCGGCATCCGCATGTCGGAGAATCGCGCCGATGTCGGAGGATTGCGCGCGAATCCTCCGACTTTCGCGCGATGCTCCGACGCGCGCGGTGGCCGGCGCCGCGGCCGCTCGCCGAGCATCCGTCACACCGCCGAAACACCCGGGTCGACGTTGCGAAACGTGTGAGCCATAACGTCGCTCTGATCACACTGCATCAGAAGGGATGCCAACCCGATGGCAACACACAGCACGCTCTCACGGCGCGTCGGCACGATCGCGGCAGCCGTCATCGCCTCAGCCCTGGTCCTTTCCGGCTGCGCATCCGGCGACACCGCGCCCGCGGCATCCGGCGGCAGCGATGAAGAAGCCTCGTACGGCGAGATCAGCGTCCAGTACTCCTGGATCAAGAACGAAGAGTTCGCAGGCGAGTTCTATGCCTATGAGAACGGGTACTACGACGAGGCGGGCTTCTCCGATGTGATCGGCGTCGCCGGCCCCGACACCGGAGTGGCGAAGCTGCTCTCAGGGACGGTGCAGGTCGCCTTGAGCGACGCAGCGTCGGTCGGTGCGGCGGTCGCGGAGCAGGACGCCCCGCTCAAGATCATCGGAGCGACGTTCCAGAAGAACCCGTTCACGATCCTCTCGCTCGCCGACGGCGGCAACATAGCGACTCCTGAAGACCTCATCGGCAAGAAGATCGGCGTGCAGGACTCGAACGCCTCGGTGTTCGCCGCGCTGCTGGCCGCGAACGACATCGACCCGAGCGAGCTGGAGATCGTGCCGGTCGACTTCGACCCGACTCCACTCATCAACGGTGAGGTCGACGGCTTCATGGCGTACCTCACCAACGAGGCGATCACGGTCGAGATGGCGGGCTACCCCGTCACCAACCTCGCCTACGCCGAGAACGGCCTGCCCTACGTCGCCGAGACCTTCACCGTCACCGACCAGTACCTCGCCGAGAACCGCGACCTCATCAAGGCGTTCCTCACGGCCGAGATCAAAGGCTGGACGGACACGTTCACCCAGCCGATCGATGACACCGTGTCGCTCGTGACGAAGTACTACAACGAGTCGGCGGCAGCGGGTGAGCTCACCTTCGGCGAGCTCGACCCCGCGAAGGTCGCCGCCGGCATCGAGGCGCAGGCCTTGCTGATCTCGACGGAGGAGACCGAATCCAACGGCCTCTTCACGATCTCCGACGACCTCAAGGAGCAGACGCTCGCGTCGCTCGCGACCTCGGGCTGGAAGCTCACCGTCGACGATCTGTTCGACACGACGATCATCGACGAGATCTACGCCGAGAACCCCGATCTCTTGGACTACCTGCCCTAGGGACGATGACCATCGAGACACGCACGGATGCCGGTGCCCACACGGGCACCGGCATCCAGATCTCCGGAGTATCGAAATCCTTCGCTCTGCGCCGGGGCAAGTCGCTCCTGGCTCTGCAGGACACAGATCTCCACACCGACAAAGGATCGTTCCTCGCCCTGCTCGGCCCGTCCGGGTGCGGGAAGTCAACCATCCTGCGCATCCTGGCGGCGCTCGAACACCCGAGCACAGGCACCGCATTGGTCGACGGCGAGTCGCCCGACCAGATGCGCGCGGCCAGCGAGCTCGGGATCGCCTTCCAGGATCACGCGCTGCTGCCATGGCGCAGCGTGCGGAAGAACATCGAGCTGCCGTTCGAGGTGGCCGGCAAGCCGGTCGACAAGGGCTACGTCGACGAGCTGATCGAGCTCGTGGGCCTGCGGGACTTCGCCTCTGCGAAGCCGGCGCAGCTCTCCGGCGGCATGCGACAGCGCGCGTCGATCGCGCGCGCTCTCGTGCTCAAGCCCTCGGTGCTCCTCCTCGATGAGCCGTTCGGCGCGCTCGATGACATGACCCGCCAGAACCTCAACCTGGAGCTGCTGCGCATCTGGACCGAGAAGCCCGCGACGACGCTGCTCGTGACGCACGGCATCGGCGAGGCCATCTTCCTCGCCGATCGCGTCGCCGTCATGTCGCCCAGGCCCGGACGGGTCAAGGAGATCATCGAGATCGACCTTCCTCGTCCGCGCACCCCCGACATGATGCGCACGCCGGAGTTCCACGCCTACGTCGATCGCGCGTCCGAGCTGCTGTTCGGATCCGACGGTCACGCCGAAGCGGAGGCGTGATGCGCACGAGGCGCATGCCCACCTGGATGGCCGCCATCGTCGGCGGCGTCTCGCTCATCGCACTGTGGTGGCTGCTGGCCGTCCTCGCATTCCGGCCGCAGGAGGGCACCACCTTCACTCCCGTGCCCACGCCGTGGGCGGTCTTCGAATGGCTCTTCGTCGACGGGAACATCGCGGGAGCCTGGAGCGTGTTCCAGCCCACCATCACGGCGGCCGCGATCGGCTACGCGTGGGGCAACGGCATCGCACTGGTCCTCGCTGCATTCGTGCTGGTCTTCCCCAAGACCGAGACGGTCATCACGCAGGTCGCCGTGGTCAGCTACTGCCTGCCCATCGTCGCGATCGGCGGTATCTCGGTCGTGGTGCTCGGCGGCGCCAAGACCCCTGGTGAACCGTCTGCGACGGCGATCTTCCTCGCCGCGCTCGTGTGCGTGTTCACCACCGTCGTCGGGGCGATCCTGGGGTTCAAGTCGGCGGACGCGTCGTCGCTCGATGTCGTGCGGGTCTTCGGAGGCAACTCGTGGACACAGCTGCGCAAAGTCCGGCTCATCGCGGCACTGCCGGCGATCCTCAACGCTCTGCAGATCGCGGTCCCGACCGCGTTCCTCGGCGCCGTGCTCGGCGAGTACCTCGGAGCGATCACCGCGGGCGTGGGCCCCACCCTCATTCGTCTGCAGGGCCAGCTCGACGCGGCCGGCGTGTGGTCGGTGTTCCTCCTGTGCGCCGTGTTCGCGCTCGTCGCCTACGGCCTCGTCGGTCTCCTCGTGCGGTTCGTGACGCCCTGGGTGTCGGGGAGCACCGGATGACCCAGACTCCGACGGCGCAGACGGTGCTCACCGCAGACCCGGCCGCGCAGGCGCAGCTGAGGGCCGACCGCCGACGCGCGCTGCGCAGCACGCTCGGCCGCTCTCTCGGCAATGCCGGCATCACGTTCGCGGTCGTTCTGCTGCTGTGGCAGGGGATCGTCAGCTTCTCGGGAATCTCCCCGTTCGTGGCGAAGGGGCCGCTCGACGTATGGAGCTTCCTTTTCGTCGGCGAGGATGCCGCCGAACACCGCGCGCAGATGGCCCCGCTCGTCACGCAGACCCTTGTCGACTCGTTGATCGGTTTCGTTTTCGGCATGACCACGGCCGTGATCCTCGCGATCCTGTTCAGCCTGTCCAAGGCCGTGGAGGCCGGCGTGATGCCGCTCGTGCTGCTCCTGCGCACGATTCCGCTCGTGTCGATCGCCCCCGTGATCATCCTCATCACCGGCCGCGGCACGGTGACCTCCGTCGCGGTCATCGGCACGATCGTCGTGCTCTTCCCCGCCCTGGCGAGCATCCTGTTCGGACTGAGCCGGGCCAGCAGGCAGAGCATCGACGTCGTCACCGTCTTCGGCGGCGGGCGGCTCACAGCCCTGCGCAAAGTGAGCATCCCGGGCGCGGGCCCGTCGCTGTTCGCTGCGGCGCGCGTGTCGGTGCCCGGCGCCGTCACGGGCGCGCTTCTGGCGGAGTGGCTCTCGACCGGTCAGGGCATCGGCGGCTCGATCCTGAAGTTCAACGCCCAGGCCCAGTTCACGCAGCTGTGGACCTCGATCGCCCTCATCACCCTCATCACGTTGCTGCTCTACAACATCGTCCAGATCGTCGAGAACATCGTGCTCGTGCGCATGGGCATGTCGCTGACCCGGCGCTGACCTCGCCAGCAGCCCGTCGCCCGTCTCGTATCGACGGCGGTCGCCGAGCCGGCCTCAGCGGTGCTCGGCCGCCAGATGCAGCACCGATTCGGCGAGAGCCCGGATGCCGAGTGAGACGTCGCCGATGCTCACGGCCTCGTCGGGGTGGTGGCTGATGCCGTCCGGGTTGCGCAGGAACAGCATCCCGACGTCGGTGATCGCCCCGATCGCCATGCCGTCGTGACCCGCCCGGCTGAAGATGGTGGCCGGCTCGTCGGCTCCGCGCGGCAGGGTCTCCAGGATGCCCTCGCGCACGACGTCGCGCAGCAGCGGCGCGCACATCACCGCGGCCGCGTTGTGCACTTCGCGGGCATGCCAGCGCAGTCCGCGGACGCCCATGATGCCGTCGAGGTCGGCGGAGATCTCGTCCCAGACGCGATCGCGCGACCCGTCGTACTCGCCGCGCAGGTCCAGGCTCAGGTGCGCCTCGCCCGGCACGATGTTGACCGCGCCGGGGAAGGCCTCGAGCTGACCGACCGTGCCGATGATGTGATGCTCGCCGCGGCAGATGCGCTCCACGGCGAGCGCCGCCTCGCTCGCCCCGAGCAAGGCGTCGCGGCGCATGTCGTAGGGGGTGCCGCCGGCATGGCGGGCCTCACCCTCGATCACGAGCTGGAACCGGCGCGCACTCGCGATCGAGGAGACGACGGCGAGCGATTCGCCGCGGCGGTCGAGCTCGGGCCCCTGCTCGATGTGCGCCTCGAGGTAGCCGACGAGCTCGTCCGGACGCCGGGCCGCCTCGCCGATGCGGCCGGGGTCGAGGCCGAACTCGCGGAACGCCTCGCGGAGGGTCGTGCCGTCGGCATCCGTCAGTGACCACCACTCGTCGCTCCACGTGCCCGCGACCGCGGAAGACCCCAGGAGCGCCTTGCCGAAGCGGGTGCCCTCCTCGTCCGAGAACGCGACGACCTCGAGCGCGAACGGCAGCGGGCTGATCCAGCCGTCGGCGTGCGGGGCCCGCAGCAGCCGGACGATCTCCAGCGCCATGAGCACGCCGACGATCCCGTCGAAGCGGCCGGCGTCCGGCACGGTGTCCAGGTGTGAGCCGAGCATCAGGGCGGGGGCGTGGGGTTCGGATGCCGCGAGCCGGCCGATCTGGTTGCCCGCGGCATCCTGACTCGTGGTCATGCCGACCTCGCGCATCCACTCCGCCGCGAGACGGTTGACGCGCGCGTGCTCGGTCGACAGGTACACGCGCTCGATCCGGCCGGGCGTCGCGGTGACGCGCGCGAGCTCGTCACAGCGGGCCATCACGCGCCGCGCCGCCGCCGGGAAGACGTCGGGGGGGAGCTCGGGCAGGCGGGGGGACATGCGCTCAGGCGCCTCCCGGCGCGTGGGCGGACGGCGCCGAACCGTAGACATCCATCGCCGCGTCGACGCCGCCGCCGGCCGGCACGGAGGCGCCCAAGCGACGCAGCACCGTCTCGAGTGAGGCGAGGGTCTGCAGCACGGCGTCTTTTCGGGCGTTGTAGCCCATCGTGCCGATGCGCCACACCTTGCCGTGCAGGGGACCGAACGACGTGCCGATCTCGATGCCGAAATCGTCGAGCAGGGCGCTGCGCGCGGCATCGCCCGCGACGCCTTCGGGGATCGCGACCGCGACGACGTTCGTCATCTTGTGCGCGGCGTCGCCGAAGACCACGAGCCCCAGCCCGCGCACCCCGGCGAGCATCGCGTCGCCGTGCAGGCGATGGCGCGCGATCGCGTTCTCGCGGCCCTCGAGCAGCAGCACGCGCGCGCACTCGCGGGCGCCATAGAGCATCGAGGTCGCCTCGGTGTGGTGGTTCAGACGCCGCGGACCCCAGTAGTCCAGGATCATCCCGAGGTCGAAGTAGTTGGAGCGGATGAAGTCCGCCGCATCCTGGTCGCCCTCTTCGCGGATGCCGGCCTCCACCTTGCTGCGGGATCGGATGAGCTCGACCGCGCGCTCGGACAGCGTAATCGGGGCCGAGCCCGACGGGCCGCCCAGGCATTTCTGCAGGCCGGCGGTGGCGGCATCCAATCCCCAGGCGTCCGCCTCGAACGGGTTGCCGCCGAGCGACGCCGTCGCGTCGCTGTAGAACAGCACGCCGTGCTTCGCGCAGATCGCGCCGATCTCGTCGAGGGGCTGCAGCATCGTGGTGGAGGTGTCGCCCTGCACCACGCCGAGCAGGTGCGGCTTGACGCGCACGATCGCCTCCTCGATCGCCGAGACCGGGAACACCTGCCCCCAGGGGACCTCGATCGTGTGCACCTCGGCCATCGCCCGCTCGGCGATCTCGGCGAGCAGGTGACCGAAGCGGCCGAACACCGGCACGAGCACGCGGTCGCCAGGGCTGATCAGCGAGACCATCGCGGCCTCGATGCCGGCGCGCGACGTGCCGTCGATCAGCAGCGTCGCGTCGTTCTGCGTCGCCCAGACACGGCGGTAGAGCTCTTGCGTCTCACTCATCGTCGCGGTCATGAACGGGTCGTACTGGCCGACGAGCTCGGCCGACATCGCCCGCAGCACGCTGGGGTACGCAGATATCGGCCCAGGCCCCATGAGCAGGCGCGGCGGCGGGGCGATCGGCCCCGGGAGCGGGAGGGCGGTCACGGCGTCTCCTGAGCGGTCGGCTGAGCAGCGGGTGCACGAGATGCTGCCGAGTGGCGGCTCACCACGACTCCACCGCCTGGGCGAGGCGCCGGGCGAGACGGACGAGCGCGATGTCGGTGCCCGAACGCGACGTGACGCAGACGCCCACCGGCGCAGGACCCAGGTGCGACCGCACGGTCAGCAACGGCGTCGACAGCGATGGCAGCCCCGCGATCGCGGCGGGGGCCGTCATGCGCAGCGTCGCAATGCGCACGGCGTCCACGCGCTCGCCGCCCGCGGTGCGCATCGGAGCCGGGCCGGGCACGGTCGGCATGAGCAGCACGGCGTCGGCCACCAGCGTCTGGATGCGCTCGGTGAGCGGCTCGAGGGCACGACGAGCGGATGCCTCGTCCCCAGCGCTGATCGTGGAGGCGATCCGGAAACGATCCGCGACGGCCGGTCCGAGCGCGTCAGGATGCGCGGTCACCCACTCGCCGTTGTTGCGCCACGCCTCGGCGCCCTGCACGGTGCGGAAGGGAACGAAGAACTCGTCCAGATCGCCGATCGAGGCGAAGTCCACGGGGGCGGCATCCGTCGACGAGGTCAGCGTCGCCAGGAACGCGTCGAACGCGGCGCGGGTCTCGGGTTCGACCGCGTCGAGCACCTCGGTGGGCACGACGAAGCGCCACGGCAGGTCGCCGTCGGACTCGCCGTACACGTTCTCGGTCGATTCCGAGCCGTCATAGCTCAGGCACCAGTCCACGACGCGCTGCAGCGTCTGCCCGTCGCGGGTGAGCCACCCGATCGTGTCGAAGGACTGCGCGAGCGGCAGCAGCCCCTGCCGGGGGACCAGACCGTGGGTCGTCCGCAGACCCCACAGGCCCTGGTACGAAGCCGGCACGCGCACCGACCCCGCGGTGTCGGTGGCCAGGCCGATCTCGGCCTGGCCGGTGGCGACGGCGGATGCCGGACCGCTCGAGGATCCGCCCGGCAGCGCGCCCGGGAGCGCCCCGTTGGGCGGGGTGCCGTAGTGCACGTTGTCGCCGGCGATGCTGTACGCGAACTCGTCGGTGCGGGCGATGCCGCGCAGCGACGCACCACCGCGCAGCAGGTCGGTCACCGCGGCCGCGGTCGTGGTCTCGGCGCGGGCTCCGGCCAGGAACGCCGGGTTGCCGGCGCCGATGCGGTAGCCCTTGACGGCGAAGAGGTCCTTGACCGCGACCGTGAGCCCGGCGAGTGGGCCCTCCCACGCGCCCTGCCAGAGCGGATCGCCGACCGTGCGCCACACCGAGCGGTCAAGCGCCTGCGCGCGGGGTGTGACCTGCGCGGCGGTGAAGGCCTTGAGCAGGTCGGCCGGCACGGAGTCGGCGCCGGCAGGCTCAGCCACGCTCCACCCCGTCGAAGTCGGACTCGCGGATGCGGGCATGCACGCCGCACACGATGTCCACGACCTGCGAGATGTCGAAGTCGGTCGCCGCGCTCAAATAGGCGTAGGCCAGGTGCTCCTGCACACCCCACCGGCCCTCGATCAGGTTCAGCGCCGACCGGACGCACTTGCGCATCGCCTCGTTGAGGTCGGGGTCCAGGCCGGTGGGCACGAGGTACTCCGACGTGCGCACCATCGGCCCGGTGACCTCGCCGAACTCGGCGAGCGCCTCAGCCCGCGGCACCACGTCGAACCGCAGCGTCGCCCGCAGGGATGCCTCGAGCGCCGTGAGCGCCACTTCGCCGTCGCCCTGCGCGAAGTGCGGATCGCCGACGTACGCGAGCGCGCCCGCCACCTGCACCGGGAGGTAGAGCGCCGTGCCCTCGACGAGCAGGTTGATGTCGATGTTGCCGCCGTGCAAGCCGGGCGGCACCGAGTGCGGGCGCTCACCCCCGGTCACAGCGACTCCCATCGTGCCGAGGAAGGGCGAGAGCGCAAACGCGATCACGCGCTCCCCGTCATCCACGACCGGCAGCAGCCCGATCAGTCGTCCGTCGCGCTCCTGCACCGGGGTGAATACGCTCACGTGGTAGTCGCCGCGCGGCAGTTCGCCCACCAGCGCGCCCTTGCCGTGGCGGTTCGAGATGACTCCGTACGGCACCCGGGGTACGAGCTTCTCGACCGTGATGCGCAGCAGATCGCCGGGCTCGGCGCCTTCGACGAAGATCGGCCCGGTCACCACGTGCGGGCCGTCCACCGCGGGGTCGCGCGACAGGTTCGCCGCGATCGAGATCGCATCCTCGAGGACCGCGGACGCCGCCACCCCCTGGCTCGTGAAGTAGCCGAGCGGATCCTTGCCGTGGTCTTCGAGGATGCCCTCGTGGCTCACGGTGTCGATCGTGACCGACTCGCCCGACCGGATGCGAAGGGCTGCGGCATCCGCTTCGCACGGGAGTCGCCCCCACAGCACGGTCTCGGGGGTCGAGCGCAGGTAATGGTCTCCCGGGATGTCGCCGAGGCCTGGCTGCAAGATCTCCATCGCGGTGTTCATGTCCCCATCCAATCCCATCAGTCGGCCGCACGCGTCGACAGCAGCCGGCCTCGGGGGTTGCCGCGCAAGCGCGGCGCGTCGCCGTCGCCGCCCTCGGTGAGGTCGTACGTCGCCCTTCCGTGCAGCCACGTCCGCCGGATCCGGCCGCTCAGCACCCGGTGGTCGTAGGCGGTGATCGGGTTCTTGTGCAGCAGGCGTGCGGCCTCGATGGTGTAAGGGTCGTCGACTCCGAACACCGTCAGGTGCGCCGGCGCACCGGGTTCGATGGACCCCGCCCCCGCGAGGCCGGCGACCGCCGCCGGTCCGGTCGTGAACAGCGGCAGAAGCGTCTCGAGGGGGATGCCGCGGCTTCGCGCCTCTGTCCACACCGCCGACAGCCCTACCTGCAGTCCCGCGATGCCGCCCCACGCGAGCCCGAAGTCGCCGCCGCCCGAGCGCTTCAGCTCGACCGTCGAAGGCGAGTGGTCGCTGACGATCGCGTCTATCGTGCCGTCGACGATACCGGCCCACAGCAGGTCGCGATTGGAGGCGTCGCGGATCGGCGGGCAGCACTTGAACTCGCTCGCTCCGTCGGGGATCTCCTCGGCGACGATCGTCAGGTAGTGCGGGCACGTCTCGACGGTCAGCGCGACGCCTTCCGCCTTGGCCGCTCGAATGGCGGGCAGCGAGTGCGCGTCGCTCAGGTGCAGGATGTGGGCGCGCGCGCCGGTGCGCCGGGCCGCGTCGATCACCGCGTCGATCGCCGAGGCCTCGCTGGCCGGGGGGCGGGAGGCGAGGAACGCCTCGTACCCTCGGCCCAGCGCGCCGTCGGCGCCGAGCAGTGCGGGATCTTCGGCGTGCACGATGATTCGCGAGCCGAGCGCCGCGATCTCCTCCATCGCGGCGAGCAGCTGCGTCCGGTCGAGGTGGGGGAACTCGTCCACGCCCGAGGGCGAGAGGAAGCACTTGAAGCCGAAGACGCCAGCCTCGTGCAGGGGAGCGAGTTCGCCGAGGTTGTCAGGCACCGCGCCGCCCCAGAACCCGATGTCGACATGCGCGGACTTCGCCGCGGCATCCTTCTTGATCGCGAGCGCGTCGGCCGTCGTGGTCGGCGGCACGCAGTTCAGGGGCATATCGACGATCGTCGTCACACCGCCGGCAGCGGCCGCGAGGGTCGCAGAGCGGAAGCCCTCCCATTCTGTGCGGCCAGGCTCGTTCACATGCACGTGCGAGTCCACCAGGCCCGGAAGCAGCACCGCGTCGTCGGGCACCTGCACCGCGCGGCCGCGCCGCACGTCGTCGATTCCGGCGATGACGCCGTCCTGCACCGTGATCTCGGCGGGGCGGAAGGCGCCGCCGATCCAGACCCGCGACGCGCTGATCCGCA
>NZ_WOYP01000030.1:61718-64781 GCF_011620715.1 Microbacterium sp.
GGCGCAGAAGCGGCGGCATCTCGTCGCGAGCAGGCGTCGATGACGGATGCCGCGGCCGGCGTGACCGCCGCGATCGCGGCCGGCAATGCCGCGTATGAGCAGCGCTTCGGACGGGTGTTCCTGATCCGCGCCGCGGGGCGCTCGCCCGAGCAGATCCTCGCCGAGCTGCGTCGGCGGATCGAGAACGACGACGACACCGAGACCACCGAGGCGCTCAGTCAGCTCGCCGAGATCGCGATCCTGCGGCTGCGGGCTTCCCTCAGCGATGGTCCGGGGGAGAGGATCGCCTCATGAGCCACTTCACCACGCACGTTCTGGACGCCACCGCCGGAAGGCCCGCTCCGCACGTCGTGGTTTCGCTCGTCCGGCACCTCCCCGGCGGAGGCGCCGAGCCGATCGCGCAGGGAACCACCGACCTCGACGGCCGACTCGCCCTCGGCCCCGACGTGCTGGAGCCCGGTGTGTACGGGATCACCTTCGGCACCGGAGCCTACTTCGCCGACCGCGGCATGCCCGCCTTCTATCCGCTCGTCACTGTCACGTTCACCGTCGAAGACGCCGGCGGGCCCGAGTCCCCACGGCACCTGCACGTGCCGCTGCTGCTCAGCCCGTTCGCGTATTCGACCTACCGAGGGAGCTAGACCATGAGTGACGTGTCCGTCAGCCTGGGCGCCAGCAAATACGGCAAGGCCGAGAACCGGGTGGTGCGCATCTACCGCGACACCCCCCGCCACGAGATCGTCGACCTCAACGTCAGCTCGCAGCTTCGCGGCGCGGCCCTGATCGACTCGTACCTGACCGGCGACAACGCCCTGGTCGTGGCGACGGACACTCAGAAGAACACCGCGTTCGCGTTCGCGAAGCAGCACGGCATCCCGTCGGCCGAAGAGTATCTGCTCAAGCTCTCGGAGCACTTCGTGAGCGGCTTCGACTGGATCGAGGGCGGGCTCTGGCAGGCCGAGCAGTACGAGTGGCAGCGCATCGTGGTCGACGGCCGGCCGCACGACCACTCGTTCGTGCGCAAGGGCCAGGGCACACGCCTCGCTGCCGTGCAGGTGATCGACGGCGCGACGCATGTCATCGGAGGCGTGAAGGACCTCACGGTGCTCAAGTCCACCGGCAGCGAGTTCTCCGGATTCCCCCGCGACCGCTACACGACGCTCGCAGAGACCGACGACCGCATCATGGCGACGTCGGTCACCGGGCGCTGGCGGTTCCTGCCCGAAGCCGTCGAAGCCGGCATCGACTACAACGGCCTCTATGCCGAAGTGTCGGCCGTGCTGCTGTCGACCTTCGCGGCAGTGCACTCGCTTGCGCTCCAGCAGACCCTGTTCGCGATGGGCAAGGCCGCGATCCAAGCGCGGCCCGAGATCGCCGAGGTGCGCTTCGCGATGCCCAACAAGCACCACTTCCTCTCGGACCTCGCCCCTTTCGGGCTCGAGAACCCCGGCGAGGTCTTCTACGCCGCCGATCGCCCCTACGGCCTGATCGAAGGCACCATCACGCGCGACGGCGCGGCCGCGGCCCCCGACGCCTGGCTCGATCTGCCCGCGTTCGTCTGACCGTACGACCGCCAGGAGGAGTCGCGGTGACGATCTATCGGGGCCATCTGCTCCATGTGTCGGGCAGCCCGTCGCTCGACGGCGCGGCCGACGCGCTCGTCTCGGAGCCCGACGGCGCACTCGCCGTCGACGCCTCGGGCCGCATCGCCTATGCCGGGGCGTGGGCGTTGCTGCCGGCATCCCTCGCCGACCAGGAGGTCGTGCTCACCGGCGCGTGCCTGCTGCCCGGCTTCGTCGACACCCACCTGCACCTTCCGCAGACGCTCACCACCGACCAGTTCGGCGGCGGCGAGCTGCTCGAGTGGCTCGAGCGGCGCGTCTTCCCCGCCGAATCGCGCCTGGCCGACCCGGTGTTCGCCGACCTGGTGGCCGCGGAGTTCGTGCGGCGGCGCATCTCGGCCGGCACGACCTCGGCACTCGTGTTCGGCTCGGCGTTCCCCGAAGCGCAGGACGCGCTCTTCACGCGGACGCTGGATGCCGGTCTGCGCGTCGTGAGCGGTCGCGGCATCCAGACCGTGGGTCCTCCCAGCGCCGCCGCGCTGATCACCAGCGAGGACGCCGCGATCGGGCTCGCCCGCGACGAGATCGCGCGCTGGCACGGGCGGGATGCCGGCGAAGCGGCATCCGATCCGCGCACCGCCCTGGCCCAGGTCGCCCTCGTGCCGCGATTCAGCCTGTCGGTGACGCGCGAGACCCTCGGCCGCCTCGGCGATCTGTATGCGGACGTGCGCGGCGACGGGGTGTACTTCCACTCCCACCTGAACGAGAACGACCGGCCCGGCGACGGCGAGATCGCGTCGGTGCGGGAGCGGTACGGCGTGGACACGTACCTCGACACCTACGACGGGCGCTGCCTGCCCGGGTCGCGCACGAGCGGTGACAGCCTGCTCGGGCGTCGCAGCATCCTGGCCCACGCCGTGCACTGCACCGACCGGGAGCTGCATCGGCTCGCCGAGACCGGGTCGTCGATCGCGCACTGCCCGACCTCGCAGCTGTTCCTCGGCAGCGGCACCATGCCGTGGCAGCGCACCGCGGCCTCGGGCACGACGATCGCGATCGGCACCGACATCGGGGCCGGCGACGAATGGCTCATCCCGCGGGTGCTGAACGACTGCTTCAAGGTGCACATGAGCGAGCCGGGCGACTCTTCGACCGCGATCGACCCGGCGCAGCTGCTGTTCCTCGGCACCCTCGCCGGGGCGCGGGCGCTGGACCAGGAGCAGCACTTCGGCAACTTCGACACCGGCAAGGACGCGGACTTCGTGATCGTCGACCCGTCCGCTCAGCCCGGCTTCGCCCTCGCGATGGAGGTCGCGGCCGACGGCGGACCCCGGTCGCACCTCTTCTCCCTGCTGATGGGCATGCGCGAGGCATCCATCACGGGGGTGTTCGTGCGGGGCCGGCAGGTCGTGGCGCCAGAGGTCTAGCCGCCCGCACCTTCGCCTCAAGCGCGAGAAGGTGGGTTTCGCCGCGAGAAGGTGGGTTTCGCCGCGAGAAGGTG
>NZ_WOYP01000009.1 GCF_011620715.1 Microbacterium sp.
ACGTGATCAAGCTCGAGCCGCGCTCCGGCGACGGACTGCGCGGCATGATGCTGGGTTTCGCAGGGTTCCACAAGGGCAAACGGGGCCTTGTTCTCGACTTGCAGAAGCCGGACGGGCACAATGCCTTCCTCACCCTCGTACGAGGGGCGGACCTCGTCATGGACAACTACCGCCCCGGCGTGTTGCAACGGCTCGGCATCGACTACGACCGGCTCCGCGACGTGAATCCCCGCATCAGCACCGTCTCGGTCACGGGGTTCGGAGAGGGCGGCCCGCGTGGCAGCGATCCCGGGTTCGACCCTGTCCTGCAGGCGCTCAGCGGAATGATGACAGCTCAGGGCGGCGACGCCGAACCCGTGTTCCTCTCCATTCCCGTCAACGACGTCGCTTCCGCAGCGATGGCGGCCCTCGGTGCAGTACTCGCGCTCTATCACCGCGGTCGGACCGGCGATGGACAGCGGGTGTGGACGTCGCTCGCGGGCCAGGCCGCGCTCATGCAGTCCGGCGAACTCGTCCGCTTCGAGGGGCGGGCACCGGCGCTGCGAGGCGGGCAGGATTTCGCAGGACCGTCCGCCCTCGACAGTCTGTACGCCACCGCGAACGGCTGGGTGCGGCTGCAGGCGACGACGGACGCCGCCGCAGCCGCGCTCACGGGCATGCTGGGGGAGCTTCCGGCCGACGACGCCGAGCGGGCCGCGATCATCGCCGGAGCGTTCGCAGCGCGGCCGTCCGATGAGGTCGTCGCCGCCCTCACCGACATCGGCGTCCCCGCCGTCGCGGTCCGCTCGGTCATGGACCTCGCGCTTGACCCCGCCCTGCAGGAGTCCGAAGTCGTGCACGAGACACCGGTCGCCGGCGCAGCCGGCTCGCTGTGGACCCAGGGTCGGATGGCGCGCCTGAGCCGCACCGAGGCGCGTGGCGTCCTGGTCGTGCCGGGCCTCGGTGAGCACACGCGCGAGGTCCTGCGCGAGGCGGGGCTGGCCGACGAGGCGATCGACCGGATGCTGGAGACCGATGTCGCCGTCGCCGGCGACCCCTACGCTGTGTAGGCGCGGCGCTAGACCGCCGCGACCGCCTGCAGCTCGATCCTCACCCCGGGCAGCGCGAACGCCGACACGAGCGTCGTGCGTGCTGGCCCCGGCTCCGGCCAGATCCGCAGGAAGGCGTCGTTCCACGCCAGGAAGTCGGCCGGGTCGGCGAGAAAGGCCTCCAGCTTCACGACGTTCTCCGCCGTCGCCCCGACGGCCGCGAGCGCGGTCAGAAGCGCGTCCAGTGCGTCGTCGGCCTCGGCGCGGAAGTCCACGTCGGGCGTGGAGTCCGCGCCGAGCGCGCGAAGCACGCGCGGCGAGACGATGCCTGAGGTGAAAGCGAGATTCCCCGCCAGCACTGCCCCCGGAAGCATCGGGCTCTGGCCCGGCGCTCGTCGCAGTTTCGGCATCAGTCCGTCACCCGCATCACCGCGTCCCGGCCGATCTCGGCGAGGCTGCCTCGCCCGAGTAGGGCCAGGATGTTACGGATCTCGGCGCCCAGCAATTCCATCACGCGGGCGACCCCGCGCTCTCCGCCCGCGGTGAGTCCGTAGACCGCCAGCCGGCCGATCACGACTGCGTCGGCACCGAGAGCGATCGCCTTCACCACGTCCGATCCGCGGCGGATGCCGCTGTCCAACGCGATCTGCACGTTCGGCCCGACCGCGTCCCGGATCTCGGGCAGCACCTCCAGCGACGCACGCTGACCGTCGAGCTGACGGCCGCCGTGATTGGAGACGAGCAGCCCGGACGCGCCCGCGGCCAGCGCGGCGCGAGCATCCACCACGGTCATGATTCCCTTCGCGATCCAAGGGAGCGTGCCCTGCCCCAGCAGCGACGAGAGACGATCCCAGGTCCAGATCGGCGCAGTCTGCGCGAACAGCTGACCGAAGATCGGGCCGTACTCCTCCGGGCCGCCTGGGTAGTTCCCGGCGATGATGCTCTCGTCGGGGGAGAAACGATTGCGCAGATTCCGCTCCCGCCATCCGCCCGTCGGGCAGTCGCAGGTCAGGCACAGCGCGCGGTAGCCGGCGGCCTCGTAACGGCGCATCATCGTGAGGAACGTCTGGTCGGTTCCCAGCGGGTGGAACTGTCCGATCGCGGCCGCACCGGGAGCGGCCCCGGCGATTCTTTCCACGGCGAAGGTTCCCGCCTCGGGCACGATGCTGACGGTGCCGGCGCCCTCGTTCGCGCGCGCCACCGCGACGTGCCCGTCCGGGTCGAACAGGCCGTCCGTGCCGAAGGGGGCGGTCATGACCGGGATGTCCAGGTCGATCCCGAGGAAGCTGCCGGAGATGTCGGGGGCGCCGGCCCCGCTCATGATGCGGGGAACGAATGCCCACTTGTCGAACGCCGCCCGGTTCCGCCGCAGAGTGACCTCCTCCCCTGCTCCCCCCTCGAGGAAGTCCCTCACGCCGGGGTCCAGCCGGGCAAGTGCCGCCTCGTGGATCTCGTCGAGCGTGGCGAATTCCAGGTCGATCCCATCGATCGTGGTCATCACGCCACCTCCGTCTCCAGCTCGGGCAACAACGTCCGGTCCCCGACGCTGTCGCCCGCCTTACGGATCAGATCGACCAGGCCGGCGGTATCCATCCGCTGCTTCGCCGCGCCGTCCAGGTCGGCGAGCACCCGGCCGCGCGACATGAGGAGCAGTCGAGTCCCCATCTCTAGAGCGTGCTCCATGTTGTGGGTGATCATCATCGTGGTGCATCCCATCTCCGCGACCAGGTCGCGGGTCAGCGCCAGCACTCGCCCGGCCGTGGCCGGGTCGAGGGCGGCGAGGTGTTCGTCGAGAAGAAGCACGCGGGGGCGGACCAGCCCGGCCATGATCATCGTGAGGCTCTGGCGCTGACCCGCCGAGAGCAGCCCGACCCGTTCGTGCAGCCGGTCCTCGAGCCCCAGACCGAGGCCGGCCAACCGCTCCCGCATGAGGCGACGCCGACGCGCGGTGAGGGCGAGCCCTAATCCGCGCCGCCGGCCCCGCTCCAGAGCGAGCGCGAGGTTGTCCTCGATACTCAGATCCGGCGCGGTGCCCACCCGCGGGTCGTCGAATACGCGCGCCACCAGGCCCGCCCGTCGGTAATCGGGCCATCGTGACACGTCGGCGCCGTCGATGCTCACACGGCCCTGGGTCGGCCGGACCGCGCCGCTGACGATCTGCACGATGCTGCTCTTGCCGGCGCCGTTGGATCCGATCACGGTCACGAACTCGCCGGGCGCGACGTCGAGATCGATGTGATCGAGTGCGATTACCTGATCGGATTTGCCCGGGTTGTACACCAGGCGCACCCGGTCCAGACGCAGCGTAGGTTCAGGCATGGCGGGCCTCCAATTCGGTCGCGGTCGGAATGGGCGCCGGCGGGGGCGGGGGCGGCGCCGACCGGCGAGAGACGCCCCAGCGGATGCGGTAGCGCGCCAGCGCCGGCGCCAGGTACGCCTGCGCGGCGACCGCTGCCACGAGCGTGAGCGCGGTGATGCCCTTCAGATCGCCCGCGGGCAGTCCCGCCCGCAGCGCGGCCACCAGGATGAACCGGTAGATCAGGCCGCCGACGATCACGGCCAGCACGATCCGGACCACATTCGAGCCGCCGGGGTTCAGAAGCAGCACCCCCAGCAGCACGGCGCCCGCACCGGCCACGAAAGTGCCCACGCCCATGTTGACGTCGGCGAAGCCCTGTACCTGTGTGAGCAGGCCGCCGCTGAGCGCAGTCAGACCGTTGGACACCATGAGGGAGAGCACAAGCAGGGCACGGTCATTGACGCCCTGACTGCGGACCATCCGCACGTTCACCCCGCTGGCCCGCAGCGAAAGACCGAGATCCGTCTTGAGGAACAGCGCGAAGGCGGTGAAGACCACAGCGATGATGACGGCGAGCAGCGCTGACGTCGCAAGGTCTGCGCCGCGGCCGGGTGCGGGCGCGATCGAGCTGAAGATCGTGTCCGCGCCGATGAGGCTCACCGTCGGCATCCCGAGCACTCGCAGCGTGATTGTGAACAGGCCCATGCTCATGACAAGTCCGCCAAGCAGTACGGGGATCCTCAGCAGCAAATTCAGCAGAGCCGTCATGAGACCGGCCAGCGACCCGGCGGCCACGCCTGCCAGTAGCGCGAGCCAGGCGGGGACGCCACCGGTGATCGCGACCGCGGTGACCGCCCCGCCCAGGGCGAAGCTCCCCTCGACGGTCAGGTCGAAGTCCTCACGGATCCGCAGGATCAAGTAGATCCCGAGGAATGCCGGCAGCAGTGGAAGGCCGGTCACCAGGGTGTCGACGAGGATGCTCTCGATCATGACCGATCCTGTGGGTCCGCGGTCACTGCTGCACGACGCGGTCGGCCAGCGACGGGGGCACCGTGATGCCTAGCGTGTCGGCGTACTCGGCGTTCAGGACGATCTCCACCTCGCCGGGAAGCGCGAACGGCACCGTGGCCGGGTCCGCGCCAGCGAGCACCTCCGCCGCTCCCATGCCCGCGGAAGCCCCCAAGGAGGGATAGTCGGGACCGAGACTGCCCGCCACGCCGGGGACCGTGACGTCTCCGCCGACGACGTAGAGGGGGATGGAGGAGCCGCTCATCGCCGCCCCGACCGCGTCGAGACCTGCGATCACCGTGCCGTCTGGTCCGATCAAGGTCACGTCCGACCGTCCGACGAGGCTGCGTGCGGCCTGCGCCACTTCGGCGCTGCCGGCGATCGTGGCTTCCGAAACCTGTAGGCCCGCGGCCGCTGCCGCGTCTTTCACCGCCGTCACCCAGATCTGCATGTTCTGGTTCGACGGGTCGTACACCGTACCGACTGTCTGCATGTCCGGGTGGAGCTGCTGCAAGTCCGCGATCAGGAGTGCTGGATCGACGTAGTCGATGCTGCCAGTCACGTTCCCACCCGGCTCCTCCAGGCTCTGCGCGACTCCCGCGCCGACCGGGTCGCCCATAGCGAGCGCGAAGATCGGACGATCCTTGATCTGGGCTGCCATCGCGATCACGGCCGGCGTGCCGACCACCGCGAACGCGTCGTAGTCCGAACTCGCGAAGCTGCGGGCGATGCTGGTGATCAGGGACTGATCTCCGTTCGCGTTCTGAACGTCGAAGGTGACCTGCACGTCCTTACCCAACTCGGATTGCACGGACTCTTCGAACGCCGCGATCACGTCGTCGAGCAGCTGGACCTGCGCCATCGACAGCACCCCGACGGTGACCGTGTCGGCGCTGGACGTGACGGCGGTGTCAGAATCGGGCGCAGCTCCGGCGCATCCGGCCAGCAGCGCGGCGGATGCGGCCAGGGCCGCGCCGGCGACGAAGGTGCGTCGTGTCATGGGTCCTCCAGGCATGGGCGATGGTCATCAGTGAAACGGGAAGAACTTCTTCGTTGACACGAGTGTGCCTCAGGAGCAGCGGGCCGTATGGCCGCGAAACGGGAACTTATTCCCCGATTAATGCGCCTGTTACAATCGCGCGGTGATCGTTGCGGGGGAGGATGGGGAGGTGACGCCCAAACGTGAACGATCTGACCGGGCGCGCACCCGGGATCTGCTGCTGGATGTCATGGGCCGGCTTCTCGAGGAGAAGGGACTGGACTTCTCCCTGCCTGATCTCGCTCGCGAATCCGGCGTGGCCACGGCGACCGTCTACCGGCACTTCGACAACCTGGGTGACCTGCGCGAGGAGTTCTACCGGCGCCACGTCACAGGATTGGTCGAAAGCATGCGCGACCTCGCCGAGCACCACCGAGGACGCAGACTCGTACACGAGATCTGCCGGGCGTGGGGCGTCAGCTGCCTGCGGTGGGCTCGGGCAGCTACCTACATCCGCAGCGCCGAGGGTTTCGCTGAGCGGCTCGCCCGCGACGACGAATTCGTGTCCGGCCTGTACGACCAGGTTCTGCATCCCGCGATCCAGGGACTCATCGATGACGGGATCATCCCCGATCAGGACCCCGGGTACGCGGCACTGATGTGGATCACGCTGTTCGACGAACGAGTGATCATCGACCTGACCACGGTGCTGGGGATGCCGATCGACCGCGCGACCGATTCTCTCGAGCGCTCCTTGCTGGGTTCCCTCGGCGCATCCATCTGACCGGCGAGAGCCGCGGCCCAGCGGTAGGCCATCTCCACTGACCCGAAGAGACCGGGAACGATCGGATAGACTCGGACACGGGCCGTCGTAGCCTTCCCTGCCCATGCAAGGAGACCCGCGATTCCGGGACGACCGTGGCTGACCGCTTCTGGCGGGGAGGCTTCGGGAGGCCGCAGGTTCACATCCTGTCGCATCGACATCACGGCCCCCGACAACCCTCATCCTCAGCTGCCGCGCCGGCGCGCGCAGTCGATCACAAGGAGAACGAACAGGCATGGTCAACAGCACCGTCGAGAAGCTCACCCCGACGCGGGTGAAGCTGCACATCACGGTCTCGCCCGATGAGCTCAAGCCGAGCATCGCTCACGCGTACGAGCACATCGCGCAGGACGTGCAGATCCCCGGGTTCCGCAAGGGCAAGGTGCCCGCGCCGATCATCGATCAGCGTGTCGGCCGCACGGCCGTCATCGAGCACGCCGTGAGCGAGGGTCTCGACACGTTCTACCGCCAGGCCGTCGAGGCGAACGAGCTTCGTGTGCTCGGCCGCCCGAGCGCCGACGTCAAGGAATGGCCCAATGAGAAGGACTTCTCGGGCGACCTGCTCGTCGAGATCGAGGTCGACGTCCGTCCCGAGTTCGAGCTTCCCGCTTTCGAGGGCACCACGGTCGAGGTCGACGCGATCGAGGTCGACGAGACTGCTATCGACGAGGAACTCGACCGTCTGCGTGCACGCTTCGGCACCCTGGTGACCGTGGATCGTCCTGCCTCGACCGGCGACTTCGTCGAGCTCGACCTGGTCGCCACGATCGACGGAGCCGAGATCGACCGCGCCGAGGGCGTCTCGTACGAGGTCGGCTCGGGCGAGCTGCTCGAGGGCATCGACGAGGCGATCGACTCGCTGACCGCGGGGGAGGAGACGACGTTCCGCTCAACCCTCATCGGCGGCGACCACGCCGGCGAACAGGCCGAGGTCACCGTGCGGGTCACAGCCGTCAAGGAGCGCGAACTGCCCGAGGCCGATGATGATTTCGCCCAGATCGCGAGCGAGTTCGACACCCTGGCCGAACTGCGCGAGAGCCTCAGAGAGAGCGTCGTGCAGCAGGGCAGCTTCACACAGGGCAATGCCGCACGCGACAAGCTCATCGAGCAGCTGCTGGACCAGGTCGATATCCCGGTGCCGCCGGCGCTCATCGAGGATGAGGTCCACACCCACCTCGAGGGCGAGGGTCGCCTCGAGGACGACGTTCACCGCGGCGAGGTCACCGAGGCGAGCGAGAAGCAGTTCCGCACGCAGATGCTTCTGGACGCCGTCGCCGAGAAGCTCGACGTGCAGGTCTCGCAGGACGAGCTGACGCAGTACCTGGTCCAGTCAGCTGCGCAGTACGGCATGGCTCCGCAGGACTTCGTCGAGGCGCTGCAGCAGAACAACCAGCTGCCGTCGCTGATAGGTGAAGTCGCGCGCAGCAAGGCGCTCGCTGTCGCGCTCGGCCAGGTGGTCGTCGTCGACACGAACGGCAAGCTCGTCGACCTGACCGGGTTCGTCGCCACAGACGATGACGAGTCCGCTGAGGAAGAGGTCGTCGAAGAGGCCGAGGAGATCGCGGATGCCGCGGCCGAGGCCGATGCGATCATCGAGGCCGAAGAGACAGAGTCGGCGGCGAAGAAACCTGCCGCCAAGCGCAAGAGCACCAAGAAGGCCGCCCCAGCCGAGTAGGCGCGAGGCTTCGCCCACCAAGGGGCGGATGCTGCGGCATCCGCCCCCTGGTCGTCTCGGGCTGCGTGCCCGAGACGCGGTTCTCTGCCCAGGGCGAACACGGGCGGGTCGGCACGGGCGCGCCGGTAGATTCGTAGCCACGACCACCGAATCAGGAGTGAATATGGCCGACCCACTTATCGCGACCAGCGTCTTCGACAGGCTGCTGAAGGACCGCATCATCTGGCTGGGCTCGGAGGTGCGTGACGACAACGCGAACGAGATCTGCGCGAAGATCCTGCTGCTCGCCGCCGAGGACCCCGAGAAGGACATCTTCCTCTACGTGAACTCGCCGGGTGGCTCGATCACCGCCGGCATGGCCATCTACGACACGATGCAGTTCGTGCCGAACGACATCGTCACCGTCGGCATCGGCATGGCCGCCTCGATGGGGCAGCTGCTGCTCACAAGCGGCACGAAGGGCAAGCGGTACATCACCCCGAACGCGCGCGTGCTGCTGCACCAGCCGCACGGCGGCTTCGGCGGCACCTCGAGCGACATCCAGACGCAGGCGCAGCTCATCGTCTCGATGAAGAACCGGCTCGCCGAGATCACCGCTGCCCAGACCGGCAAGTCGGTCGAGCAGATCAACGAGGACGGCGACCGCGACCGGTGGTTCACGGCGCAGGAAGCACTCGACTACGGCTTCGTCGACCACATCCGCGCCCACTTGGGCGACGTCGTCGGCGGCGGCGGAACCGAACAGGACTGACCGAAGGCGAATGAGAAGGAACAACAGCGACATGAGCATCCCCACCTTCGGCGGCACGGCAGGCAACGGCCTGGCGATGCCCTCCAGCCGGTACATCCTGCCTCAGTTCGAGGAGCGCACCGCGTACGGCTACAAGCGCCAGGACCCCTACAACAAGCTGTTCGAGGACCGCGTGATCTTCCTCGGCGTTCAGGTCGACGACGCCTCGGCCGACGACGTCATGGCCCAGCTCCTCGTGCTCGAGAGCCAGGATCCCGACCGCGACATCATCATGTACATCAACTCACCGGGTGGCTCGTTCACCGCGATGACGGCGATCTACGACACGATGCAGTACATCTCTCCCCAGATCCAGACCGTCGTGCTCGGCCAGGCCGCCTCGGCCGCCGCCGTGCTGCTGGCTGCAGGAGCACCCGGAAAACGCCTCGCGCTGCCCAATGCGCGCGTGCTGATCCATCAGCCGGCGATGGGTGAGGCCGGCCACGGTCAGGCGTCCGACATCGAGATCCAGGCGGCCGAGATCCTGCGCATGCGCACATGGCTCGAGGAGACGCTCGCGAAGCACACGAACCGCACCGTCGAGGAGGTCAACCGCGACATCGACCGCGACAAGATCCTCGATGGCATGCAGGCCGTCGATTACGGTCTGGTCGATCAGGTGCTCACGACGCGAAAGCGCGTGCCGGCGGCTCTCACCAAGTAGCCGATGCCTCGAAGCCCCGTCGCCCTCCTCGTGAAGGCGGCGGGGCGTTGCCGTGCCCCCGCGGCGGCGTCAGCAGAACGCCCGCGGCGGCATCCGCAATGCGTGTCGCAATCCCTGCGCATGTCGTCCTCAGCGGTTAGGCTCGGAGTACGACCGGGGCCACGTCCCGTCGCAGCGGGGGTCTGATCCCCCGTCCGTTACGAGGAGGGCCTGATGGCGCGCATCGGTGAGAGTGCCGACCTGTTCAAGTGCTCCTTCTGCGGAAAGAGCCAGAAGCAGGTGCAGCAGCTGATCGCCGGTCCCGGCGTGTACATCTGCGACGAGTGCGTCGAGCTGTGCAACGAGATCATCGAAGAGCGCATGGCCGAGTCCTCGACCGGGGTCGTCTCCGACTTCGACCTGCCTAAGCCACGCGAGATCTTCGCGTTCCTCGAGGAGTACGTCGTCGGGCAGGAGGCCGCCAAGCGCGCGCTGTCGGTCGCGGTGTACAACCACTACAAGCGCATCCGCGCGCACGGCACGATCCAGTCCGCCGAGCAGCGCGCCGACGAGGTCGAGATCGCGAAGAGCAATATTCTGCTGATCGGCCCGACCGGCTGCGGCAAGACGTATCTGGCCCAGACGCTCGCCAAGCGCCTCAATGTTCCGTTCGCCGTCGCGGACGCGACCGCGCTGACAGAAGCGGGCTATGTCGGCGAGGACGTCGAGAACATACTCCTGAAGCTGATCCAGGCCGCCGACTTCGACACCAAGCGCGCCGAGACCGGGATCATCTACATCGACGAGGTCGACAAGATCGCCCGCAAGGCAGAGAACCCGTCGATCACACGGGACGTGTCGGGTGAGGGCGTGCAGCAGGCGCTGCTGAAGATCCTCGAGGGAACGGTCGCCTCGGTGCCGCCGCAGGGCGGCCGCAAGCATCCTCACCAGGAGTTCATCCAGATCGACACGACGAACGTGCTGTTCATCGTCGCCGGCGCGTTCGCCGGACTGGAGGACATCATCTCCAGCCGCGTGGGCAAGCACGGCATCGGCTTCGGAGCCCCCTTGCACACCAAGGGCGATGACCTCAGCCTCTTCAGCGAAGTCCGGCCCGAAGACCTGCACAAGTTCGGACTTATCCCCGAGTTCATCGGACGACTTCCGGTGGTCGCCTCCGTCACGCCGCTCGACCAGGTGGCGCTGATGGAGATCCTCACCGAACCGAAGAATGCGCTCGTGAAGCAGTACCAGCGCATGTTCGAGCTCGACGGCGTCGGACTCGAGTTCGATGCCGAAGCGCTCGAGGCGATCGCCGACCTCGCGGTCGAACGCAAGACGGGTGCCCGCGGACTGCGCGCGATCCTCGAAGACGTCCTCGGACCGATCATGTTCGACATCCCGTCGAACGACGATGTCGAGAAGGTCATCGTGACCCGCGATGCCGTTCAGACCGGCGCTGCGCCGACCTTCATCAAGCGTCGGGCCCGCAAGAGCGCCTGACCGCGCTAACTCGCAAGGCCCCGACGTTCGAGCAGAGGCTGGATCTCGGCATTCCGTCCGCGGAAGTCCCGATACGCCTCGAGCGGGTCCTTCGATCCGCCGACGCCGAGCAGGCGGTTACGGAAGCGATCGCCATTCGCGCGCGTGAGCCCGCCGTTCTCGCGGAACCACTCGACCGCGTCGGCGTCGAGGACCTCGCTCCAGATGTACGAGTAGTATCCGGCGCTGTAGCCGCCCGAGAACACGTGGGCGAAGTATGTCGACGAGTAGCGCGTCGGCACCGCCGGGTTGTCCAGGCCGATGTCCGCCAGTGCGGACGCCTCGAACGCGGCGACGTCGATCTCGGATGCGGCATCCTCGGCGCTCAGCGAGTGCCACGCCTGATCGAGCCACGAAGCCGCCAGGTACTCGCTGGTCGCAAACCCCTGGTTGAAGGCCTCTGATGCGCGCAGCTTCGCTACGACGTCGCGGGGGAGGGGCTCGCCCGTCTCGGAATGACGCGCATAGGTGTCGAGGATCTCGGGCCAGTAGATCCACATCTCATTGACCTGGCTGGGGAATTCGACGAAGTCCCGGAAGACGTTCGTGCCGGCGAAATGCGGGTAAGTGACCGTGGCGAACAGGCCATGCAGCGCGTGTCCGAACTCGTGGAACAGCGTCGTGACCTCGTCGAGGGTCAGGAGCGTGGGCTTGCCGTCCGTCGGCTTGGGGACGTTGAGATTGTTGACCACGACCGCCTGCGTCCCGCGCAGGCGCGACTGCGACACGATGGAGTTCATCCACGCGCCGCCGCGCTTCGTGTCGCGCGTGTAAAGGTCGAGCACGAAAAGTCCGACCGTGGTCGCGTCGGCGTTGCGCACCTCGAACACGCGGGCGTCCGGGTGATACGCGCCGAGGTCGTGGCGTTCGGCGAAGGTCACGCCGTACAGTTCGGTCGCCGCATGAAACACGCCATCCCGCAGCACTCGCTCGGCCTCGAACCAGGGGCGCAGCGCACCACGGTCGAGGTCGTACTCGGCAGCGCGGACCTTCTCGGTGTAGAACGCCCAGTCGTGCGCATCGAGTGGGAACGGCTCGGGCTCGGCATCGATGATCGCCTGCAGTGCCGCCTGCTCGCGGCGTGCATTGCGCGCGGCGGGAACAGCCAGCCGGCGCAGCAGATCGTGCACCGCCCCGGGGGAGCCTGCGGTCTCGTCGGACGTGATGTAGGCGGCGTGCGAGTCGTAGCCGAGCAGACGCGCGCGTTCGGCTCGAAGGCGCACGATCTCGCGCAGAACCGGGCGATTGTCGTTCTCGCCGTCGCGTGACCCGCGCGCACGCGACGCATCGAAGATCCGCTTGCGGCTGGCGCGGTTCGTCAGCGATGCGAGATACGGATGGCCGGTGAAGAGCGTGAGGGTGATGACCCATTTGCCCGCCAGACCACGTTCGGCGGCGGCCTGCGCTGCGGCAGACAGCTCACCCTCGGCGAGACCGTCGAGTTCGGCCACGTCGTCGAACACGACGGCCAGATCGTTCGTGTCGCGCAGCAGATTCTTCTCGAAGGAGGTGGTGAGAGTCGACAGTCTCTGGTTCAGCGCGGTGAGCTGTGCCTTCGCGGTGTCATCCAGACCTGCACCGGCATGCGACATCTCCCGGAATCGCCGCTGCACGAGATAGCGCTGCTCCGGCTCGAGGTCGAGATCGTCGAGCGCATCGTGCAGCGTCTTGATGCGCCAGAAGAGAGCCGAGTTCAACTCGATCGAGTCATTGTGCGCCGACATGAGGGGAGCGAGTGTCTCCTCGATCAGCTGTATCTCGGGCGTGGCATCCGCCGAAGACACGGTGTAGAAGGTGCGGGCCACGTCACCGAGAAGCCTGCCGCTCATTTCCAGCGGGACCATGGTGTTCTCGAACGTCGGCATCGAGCGGACCCGTGTGATGGCGCCGATTTCGACCTTCTGCTGTGCGAACGCCTCGTCGAAGGCCGGCAGATAGTGCGCAGGGCGGATGGCCGCATAATCCGGAAGACCGTAGGGGAGCGTGCTGGGGGACAGGAGGGGGTTCTCGTTGGCCATGTCCGTCAGCCTATGAGCTCACGCCTGGTCGGTCCGACGGGCGCTGTTGGTCGCGTCAGGCGAAGCCGTCGTCGTGATGCACGACCGCCTCGCCATCCTCGTCGAGGCTGACGATCACGCCGGTGTCCAACTCTGCGATCGGCTTGCCTTCGAGCCAGGTCAGCGTCCAGCGCGGCGCCGGCTGCCCGAGCTGGTCGTCCGGGATGACCGCTTCGACCGCCGCGATCTGGGCGCGCATCGTCGCGGGGAGCGCCGCCGGCGGCACACTCCCGGCGGTCCATCGGGTGCCGAGTTGCATGTCAGGCCTCCTGTGCGGCGAGTTCGATGCCCGACACGACGATGGTCTCGGCATCCGCGTACGTGATCTCCTCGATGCGGCCGACGGCTTTCAGATCACCCTCGGCGAGCTGGAGGAGAGCGACGGACGCCGCGGGCGCGGCGATGGCCATGCGGGTCACCGGCGTCTTCTGCGAGGCCTTCGCCTCGGTCTTGGCGCGGCGGATGCTGATCAGAGCCTCGCCGACCACGGTGAGCACCGCGGGGTCCCCCTCGATGCCGAGCGGCTCGGGCCAGTCGGCGGTGTGCACGGAGCCCGCGTTGAACCACGACCAGGCCTCCTCGGAGGCGAAGGCGAGGACCGGCGCGAACAGGCGCAGCAGCGTCGCCATCGCGATGCGAAGGGCGAGGGCGGCCGAAGCCTGTCCCACGTCGGAGCGGTCGTACGCGCGTTCCTTCACGAGCTCGAGGTAGTCGTCGCAGAACGTCCAGAAGAACGCCTCGGTGATCTCCAGCGCGCGTGCGTGGTCGTAGGCATCGAGCGCCTTCGTCGCCTCACGGACGACCTCGTCGAGGGTGGTGAGCATCGACGCGTCCAGCGCGTGGGTCACCCGGGCGTCCTCGGGCACGGGGAAGGACAGCACGAACTTGGCCGCGTTGAGGACCTTGATCGCGAGGCGCCGGCCGATCTTGATCTGCGTGGGGTTCTGCGGATCGAAGGCGGCGTCGGTGCCCAGGCGCGACGACGCGGCCCAATACCGCACGGCATCGGAGCCGTGCAGCTCGAGGATGTCCGCGGGGGTGACGACGTTGCCCTTGGACTTCGACATCTTCTTGCGGTCGGGGTCCACGATGAATCCCGAGATGGCGGCATCCGTCCACGGCGCCCGGTCGTCCTCGAGGGCACTGCGCAGCAGGGTCGAGAAGAGCCACGTGCGGATGATGTCCTGCCCCTGCGGGCGCATGTCGAACGGAGCGACCAGATTCCACAGCTCGGGGTCGCGCTTCCATCCGCCGGCGAGCTGGGGAGTCAGCGACGAGGTCGCCCAGGTATCGAAGATGTCCTTCTCGCCTTCGAATCCGCCGGCCGCGCCGCGCTGCGCCTCGGTGTACCCGGGGGGCACGTCGGTCGTCGGATCGACCGGCAGTTGCACGGAGTCCGGGGTGAGTACGCGCGAGTAGTCGCGCTCGCCGCGCTCGTCCAGCCCATACCAGACGGGGATCGGCACGCCGAAGAAGCGTTGCCGGGAGACGAGCCAGTCGCCGGTGAGCCCGTTGGTCCAGTTCTCGTAGCGCACGCGCATGAAGTCGGGGTGCCAAGAGATCTCGCGTCCGAGTGCGATGAGCTTGTCGCGCAGCTGCTCGTCGCGGGCGCCGTTGCGGATGTACCACTGTCGGGTCGAGACGATCTCGAGGGGCCGGTCACCCTTCTCGTAGAACTTCACGGAGTGCGTGAACGGGCGGGGCGCGCCCTCCAGCTCCTCCGATTCCTGCAGCAGCTCGACGACGCGCTTCTTCGCACTGAACACGGTCTTGCCGGCGAGTTCGGCGTACGCCGCTCGCGCGGCATCCGTCACGATCACGTCCGGAGCATCCGCGATCAGTCGGCCGTCCTGCCCGAGGATCGTGCGGTTGGGCAGATCGAGCTCGCGCCACCAGATGATGTCGGTCACGTCGCCGAAGGTGCAGATCATCGCAATGCCCGAGCCCTTGTCGGGCTGCGCCAGCGGATGCGCCAGCACCGGCACCTCCACGTCGAAGAGCGGTGTACGCACCGTCGAGCCGAAGAGCGGCCGGTAGCGCTCGTCATCGGGGTGCGCGACCAGGGCGACGCACGCCGCCAGCAGTTCCGGCCGCGTCGTCTCGATGTGCACGTCGCCGGATCCGTCCGACTTGTGGAAGGCCACGCGATGGTACGCCGCGGGCTGGTCGCGGTCCTCGAGTTCGGCCTGCGCGATCGCGGAGCGGAAGTCGATGTCCCACAGCGTCGGGGCCATCGCCTGGTACGCCTCGCCGCGCTCGAGGTTGCGCAGGAATGCGAGCTGGCTCGTCCGCATCGTGTCGTCCGAGATCGTGCGGTAGGTCTGGGTCCAGTCCACGCTCAGTCCGAGCTGGCGGAAGAGCTCCTCGAACGTGACCTCGTCCTGCACGGTGAGCTTCTCGCACAGCTCGATGAAGTTGCGGCGGCTGATCGGCACCTGGTCGGCCGCGCGCGAGCTCTTGTTGTCGCCGCCCTCGTAGGGGGGCGTGAAGGCGGCGTCGTAGGCGAGCGACGGGTCGCAGCGCACGCCGTAGTAGTTCTGCACCCGGCGCTCGGTCGGCA
>NZ_WOYP01000119.1 GCF_011620715.1 Microbacterium sp.
ACGCCTTCTGGGGCTCCGCCCCAGACCCCCGGCTTGCTGACGCCGACGCCTTCTGGGGCTCCGCCCCAGACCCCCGGCTTGCTGACGCGCGCCCCTTCCGCGCCTCGAAGTCCTCGATGAGGTTGTCGGCGCGGAACCGGCGGTGGCAGTTAAGGCACTCAACGAGCGGGTCGGTGAAGGTCGCGACGTGGCCGGAGGCCTCCCAGACGCGCTTGGGGAGGATGACCGATGAGTCCAGACCGACCATGTCGCCGCGGCCGCGCACGAACGTCTGCCACCACTGGCGGCGGATGTTCTCCTTCAGCTCCGTGCCGAGTGGACCGTAGTCCCACGCCGAGCGGGATCCGCCGTAGATCTCGCCCGCCTGGAAGACGAACCCACGGTGGCGGGCGAGGGCGATGACTTTGTCGAGACGGGACTGCTCGGCCACGGTGGCTCCAATGGTCGGGTGAAGAGTGCGGAAATCCGCAGGATACCTGGCGGAGTACAGGGCGCAGCCTTGCGAACAAGCGTCGCACGGCATCCCTCGATTCTAGGTCAGCGGATGCCGGACCCTCGCGCCGAGTGGGGCTGCGGCGGCCAGCGCCGACACGAGCGTCACCGCGGCGAGCGGACCATAACTCCTCCTCGACGCGGTGCGTGACACGGCGGCGCGGCGGATTTCCGCGACTCGCGCCGACCGCGAGCGGGCGCGAGGAGGAGTTATGGCGCGCCCACTCGACCCGACCGCCATCGCGCCTCACCGGCGGACGGTCTCGCGGGCCACGGTGAAGTCCTCGAGCGCGATCGGGTCGATCTCGACGCCGATGCCGTGTCCGGTCGGCACGCGCACGTGTCCGTCCTCGAGCACCGCCGGCTCGGTCACGATGTCGCGCGTGTAGAACCGGTTCGACGCCGACACGTCGCCCGTCAGCGTGAAGCCCGGCAGGGCGGCGAGGGCGGCATTCGCGGCGCGCCCGATCCCGGTCTCGAGCATGCCTCCGCACCACACCGGGATACCGGCATCCCGGCACAGGTCGTGGATCGCGATCGCCTCGAGGTAGCCGCCGACCCTGCCCGCCTTGATGTTGATGACCGATGCGGCGCCCAGCGCGAGCGCGTCGGCCGCGGCCTTGTGCGACACGATCGACTCGTCCAGGCAGACCGGCGTGCGCAGGTGTCGCGCGAGCGTCGCATGATCGACGATGTCGTCCTCCTGCAGGGGCTGCTCGATCAGCAGCAGGTCGAATCTGTCGAGCTCGGCGAGCGAGTCGAGGTCAGCGAGTGTGTACGCGGAGTTCGCGTCGACCTGCAGCGGGATGCCGCCGAACGCGTCGCGCACGGCGGCGGTCTCGGCGATGTCGCGACCGGGCTTGATCTTGAGCTTGATGCGGACATAGCCCTCATCGAGGTAGGCGCGGACGACCTCGACCAGGGTCTCGCGATCACGCTGGATGCCGACGCTCACACCGCTCGGTACGCGATCTCGCACGGCGCCCAGGTACTCGCCGAGCGGACGCCCTTCGGCGCGGAGGGCCGCGTCGAGCACGGCGAGCTCGAGCCCGGCCTTGGCCATGCGGTGGCCGACGAACGGCCTGAGGGTCTCGGCGACGGTTTCGGGCGCGAGGCTGTGTCGGTCGAGCAGTGCGGGGACGAGCCAGCGGAGGGCGACATCCCAGGCTCCCTGCGTGTACTCGCTCGAGTACAGCGGTGCAGCGCCGGTGACGATCTCTCCCCAGCCGTCGCCGTCCGCGGTGAGCGCGCGGGCGATGATGACCTCGCGGACGGTCTCGGTGCCGAAGCTCGTCGTGAAGGGTGCGACGAGCGGGATCTGCAGGACGCGCAGCTCGAATCCCTCAAGGGCGACGGATGCTGCGGGGCGAGCGACGGGCATGCGACCAGGCTACGCCCGGGAGTCGAACCGCCGACCGCCGCAGGGGGTGCGGTCAGTGCGCGAGCGGGGCGCGGGTCTCGACCGCGACGAAGGTCGCACGCGAGCGCCGGGGTTTGCCTGCGCCGGGGACGAGGCGGACGCGACGGTGTTCGCTGTGGCGGGCGTCGCGTCTGATGCCGGATACGAACCTGTCGATGTATGCGCGCATGGCGGCCTCCTGGTGGTCGCGCCTCGCGGCGCGTCATCGTGAAGGAGCGCGCAACGGCGCGGGTGATACCTGTCTTCCGATCTTCGGAGACCAGCGCAATTCTCGGAGATCAGCGCGATCCTTGGAAACCGCGGGCGCAGCATCCGATGTGCGCGCAGTTCTCCGAATCTCTGTGGTGCAACTCCCGAAGTCCGCGGAGGTGCGTGGCAGGGACGAGCTACGGCCGGACGAACAGGTACCCGCGCTCGTCGTCGAAGCCGGCCGCGACCAGGCCCTCCGCCAGTCGGGCGAGGAACCCCTCGCGCACGCGGGCGCGCCAAGCCGCGGCATCCGTCGGTGATTCGCGACGCATCGTCTCGATCTCGTGCGGCACCGCGACCGACGCGACCACCCGCTCGTCGGCGGGGGTCGGCGCGGGCGGAGCGGCCAGCGCCCAGCTGACCATGAGCCGGTCGGTCTCGTCTCCCCGGTTCACGCCGTCGTCCATGGGTCCGTAGTGGTCGACGAGGTACTCGGTGATCCGCGCGCCGAGCACGCGCAGGTTGAAGTGGGCGTTGCGGGCGACGAGGGGGTCGAAGGTCCATGTGATGTGGCCGACGCCCCGCGCCAGGGCCCACTCGCGCTGGTGCTGCTTGAGCACACGGCCCAGTCCCTTGCTCTGCAGGCCGGGCAGCACCCCGGTGATGTGCGAGTGCATCGAGCGCGCAGAGGGTGGGGCGAAGAACGCGATGGATGCCCCCACCATGCGTCCGCCGTCGTACATTCCGACCACGTAGTTGCCGGAGTGCGCGAGCGCGCGCATGAGGTTCGGCGGCATCGAGTCGCGGTCGCCGGCCCACACTTCGCGCAGCACGTCGGCCGCCTCGTGGATCTGCGCGATCGACTCGAGCGGGCGGATCTCAATGCGGGTGTTCTCGTCGGAGGCGGGGTCGGCCATGCTCTCCACGCTACTCGCGCGGCTCCAGCGGCGCGGCTCCGGCAGCGCGGCTCCGGCAGCGCGGCTCCGGCAGCGCGGCTCCGGCAGGGACGCCCGCGC
>NZ_WOYP01000075.1:0-4404 GCF_011620715.1 Microbacterium sp.
CCGGAGGCCTCCTTGCCGGCGAGCGAGATCTGCTCGGACAGGTCGGCGGCAGGAATCACCCGCTCGGCGAGTGTGACGTTGTAGTTCGGCGGGAACAGCACCTTGAGGCGACCCTCGACGCGCGGGTCGTCGTTCACGACCGAGCCCACCGCGTTGATCAGATGGATGATGTGCTTTGCCATCGCGTAGCCCGGCGCGGCCTTCGCCCCGAAGATGGCCGTACGGGGCTGCACATCGGACGCGGCAACCCGGCCCGAGACGATGCTCTCGTACTGCGTCACGATGTGCAGCACCTTCAGCATCTGCCGCTTGTACTCGTGCAGGCGCTTGACCATCACGTCGAGCATGTGGCCGTCGCTGACCTCGAAGCCGTCGCGCTCGCGCAGCACCTGGCTGAGCCGGCGCTTGTTGGCCGCCTTCACCTCTGCGAACGCGGCGCGGAACTGCGGGTCTTCGGCGTGGGATTCGAGCTCGCGCAGCCGGCCGAGGTCGGTCACCCAGCCCGAGCCGAGTGCGTCGGTGATGAGCGCCGACAGCGACGGGTTCGCCAGGCGGATGAAGCGCCGCGGGGTGACGCCGTTCGTGACATTGGTGAACTTGCCCGGGAAGAACTCGTTGAAATCCGGCAGCACCTTGTCGCGCAGCAACTGCGAGTGCAGCTCCGCGACACCGTTGACCTTGGCGCCCGCGACCGTTGCGAGGTATGCCATCCGCACCGAGCGCACCGGCTGCTCGCCGATGATCGACATGTCGCGAATGCGCATCTCATCGTCGCCGAAGCGCTCGCGGACGGCATCCAGGAAGTCGTCGTTGATGCGGTAGATGATCTCGAGGTGGCGCGGCAGCAGGTGACCGAGCAGCTCGACCGACCATACCTCGAGAGCCTCGGGCAGCAGCGTGTGGCACGTGTACGCGAAGCACTGCTGAGTGATCGCCCACGCGGCATCCCACTCCATCCTCTTCTCGTCCACGAGCACCCGCATCAGCTCAGGCACCGCGATGACGGGGTGCGTGTCATTGAGCTGGAAGATCACGCGCTGCGGCAGCCTGGTGAGGTCGAAGTCGTTCGGGAGCGTGACCTCGAGGAAGTCCTTGATGGATGCCGCGACGAAGAAGTACTGCTGCTGCAGGCGCAGCTCCTTGCCCTGCGGCGTGGAGTCTTCGGGGTAGAGCACCTTGGAGATGTTCTCGGCGTAGGTCTGCGCGCGCACGGCCTCTTCGTAGTCGCCCGAGTTGAACACGCGAAGGTCGAACGAGTTGGTCGCCACGGCGCTCCACAGGCGCAGCGTGTTGACGCGCCCGTTCTGGTAGCCCGGCACCATGTAGTTGTAGGGCACCGCCTGCACGCCCCACGCGGGGATCCAGCGCGACCGCGTGACTCCCTCGTCGTCATAGGTCTCGGTGCGGCCGCCGAACGAGATCGTCTGCGCCGCCTCGGGGTGCGGGAACTCCCACGGTGAGCCGTAGGCGAGCCATGCGTCAGGCTGTTCGACCTGCTGGCCGTCGACGAAGGTCTGACGGAAGATGCCGTATTGGTAGCGGATGCCGTAGCCGGTGTTGGGCACGCCCATCGTCGCGAGCGAGTCGATGAAGCATGCCGCCAGGCGCCCGAGTCCGCCGTTGCCCAGGCCCGGCTCCACTTCCTCCTGGCGCAGCTCGTCGAGGTCGATGCCGCACGCCCTGAGCGCTTCGGTCGCGATGTCGGTGAGTCCAGTGGCGAGCAGGTTGTTGTCGAGCTGCCGGCCCAGCAGGTACTCGGCCGAGAGGTAGCAGACGCCCTTGGCCTGCACTTCGCGCTGGCGGCGGCCGTCTTCGAGCCACCGCGCCATCAGGTAGTCGCGCACCGTGTAGGCGAGCGCGTAGTACCGGTCGGTCGCGCTCGAGGCCGAGAGCGACACCCCGCGGTTGAAGTTGAGGTTCTGCAGGAACTCCCGGACGAAGCCGTCGACCGTACTCGCCGGCGCGGCCACGGGCGCGAGCGCCAGCGGGTGGGTCGCGCGCGCGGGCAGGTCGGACGGTGCGAGGGTGGGCTCTTGGGGCATGGATACGAAACTACCGATCAGGGCAGGACCGGGGCGCATCGACCGGGTCGTGCAGGCCCAGGATTTACATGCTTGTCACGTGGGACCACGACGGATGCCGCGGGGCTGAGCGCCGGATCGGAGCGTGGCGGCCCGCATGTTCATCCCTGCGCGGAGGTGAAGACCGGCACCCATTCGCTCATGCTTCGACGCGCTCCTTCTTCTCTTCGCGGCGCGCCACCCTGAGCTCATCCGTCGCGACCCGCACCGCCTCTTCGGCCCGGTTGACCCGTCGCTGCGCGAAGGTCGACGCCCCGAACCGGGCGCGCGCGCGGTCCTGCTCCTCTTCGACACTCGTGATGATGTAGGCCCCGGCGAGCAGGATCACCTGCGCGGAGAGGTTGAACCACAGCAGCAGTGCGATCAGCGAGGCGAACGAGGCAAGCAGCGGGTTCGCTCCCGCCCCGGCGACGAACAGGCTCGACAGCTGCTGCAGCACGGTCAGGCCGATCGCGCCGAAAAGGGCTCCGGGCAGCAGCGTGCGCCACGATGCCTTGACCCCGGAGAGTGTGCGGAAAAGCACCGCGACGGCGGCGGCATCCAGCGCGAACACCACGATGAGCGAAACGGCCCGCGTGCCGATGAGCGAGAGCGGGTCGTCGGCAGAGCGGCCGAGCAACTGGCTGAACGCGCCGATTCCGGCGTTCGCGTAGAACGTGATCACGGCGGATGCTGCGAACGCCGCTCCGATGCCGATGGCGATCACGAGGTTGCGCACCAGCGCCCAGATCCAGAACAGCTGGTCGGTGAGCTTGCCCGCGAGCGAGTGGAACGCGGCGCGCAGCGACCCGATCGCGCCGATCGCGGCACCGACCAGAGCGATGATCGACAGGATCGTGGTGAGAGTGAGCCCCGCCGGAACGGCGATCGAGGATGGGTCGATGATCCCGTCCTCTCCGACGAGACCGGGAATGGCCGCATCCACGGAGTCGATCAGCGCCTGCAGAAGCTCCGGATTGCCGGAGAGCACGAGGCCCGCGATCGAGAAGCCGAGCAGCACGCCCGCGAACACGCTGAAGAGGGCGCGGTAGGTGACGCTGTCTGCGAGCATCGGCCCGCGGTGCTCGCTGTACAACAGGAACGCGCGCACAGGTTTGAGTGTCAGCGCCCATGCGGTGATGCGTGCGATGAGGTTGGCCATGAGTGTGAGGTTAGCCGCCGGTCGCCGGCGTCCTCGGGGACTTGACCACTTGCCTGCGGCGTGCTCGTTCATGAACCTGTTCGTCGCGTAGGCGATCCACGACAGGAGGAATCGATCCAGGTGAGAAGCAACCGCAGCGTACTGCCGTTCACGCCCCGATGAACAGATTGACGTACCAGTGCCCGACCGATTCACCAGCGAACACGCCCGTCCAGCCGCCGAGGATCATCCACGGACCAAATGGGATCGCCGTCTTTCTGCCGGCCTTGCCAAGAACCAGCAGCGCTATTCCGAACACGCCCCCGTACACGAAGGCCATAAACGCGCCTACAACGAGCGCGCCGAAGCCGATCCATCCGAGATAGATTCCGATGACCCCCGCGAGCTTGACATCGCCGCCGCCCATGCCACCCGGACTCGCGAAGCGCAGCACGGAGTAGAAGACGTACAACGCCGCCGCTCCTGTCCCTGCTCGCAGCAGTGCCGCCCAGTCCGCACTCAGGAGCGCAGCGAGAGTGAAGAGCACTCCAGCGACGGCGAAGCTCGGCAGCACGATGTTGTTCGGAAGGCGATGCGCGTCGAGATCTATGAGCGTCAGCACGATGCTGATAGCAGCGAAGTAGAGAAAGGCGACCATTACGACGCCGAGAGCCCACGCCTGCGCCGCGTTGCCGGCGCCCGCATCGGCATTGACGAGAAACCACCATGCAACGACTGCAAACGCGATCCCCGTGATCGCCTCCACCAACGGATACCTCGCCGAGATGGGAGAGCCGCACGATGCGCATTTGCCGCGATGAGCGATCCACGACAATACGGGAACGTTCTGCCAGGGCGGTGAGGGAGAATCGCACGTCGTGCACTGACTCTCTCGCAGCCGAAAGACTTTCGCGGGAACACGGTCGGCGGCCCTGTTGAGGAACGAGCCGATGAACGATCCGAATACCCCCGCGACGATCACGAGGAGCGTAACGACTTCCGGCATTCGCTATGGCTCTGTCTGGGATGCTCTTGTGTCGAGTCGTGTCACGGTGTCGGCGATATCAAAGATGCCGCCAATCCTCCTAGCTCCGCAACTCAACTTTCCGATCGTGGGCCTCCACCACTCTGCCCACAGAGTTTAGCTCGCTGGCGCGCCTACTCGATCACCGGGGGTGTGGCGGGGATCTCGATACGGCGCTG
>NZ_WOYP01000075.1:4504-14657 GCF_011620715.1 Microbacterium sp.
GGTGCTGCAGGCAGTGCGTGGTCGCACGGGCGGGCAAACGCGGGGGCGGTGGGTGGGGCGGATGCAGGCAGGGGCAGAAGCGGGATGCCGCAATTCGAGCGTTCGCCGCGAAGAAGGCCGGGAAATCAGGCCGTGTCGGGTCCTCGTTCGTTCAATGATCTGGTCGGTCGGCCTGTACTGATTTCAGCAGTGCCCGGATGCCCTGGGTGAGTGCTCGAAGGTCGTCCAGGGCGAGCCGGTTGAGTGGGGTGCGGCTGAGCTCCGGCCTTCCCATGAGCAGCCGCTGAACGGTCTCCCGGCCGGTCGGGGTTGCCGTGACCCGACGAACGCGGTGGTCCCGCGGGTCGACGGTGCGCTCGACCATGTCCTGCGATTCGAGGCGGTCGACGATCCCCGACATCGTTGCCAGAGAGACTCCGGCGGTCCTGGCGAGCCCCTGAATCGTATTCCCCTCGGGCTCGGTCACGAGGAGGGCGAGCACCTTCAACTGCTGCATCGTGAGGCGCAGGGTGAGCACGGATTCGATGATCTCGGGCGCAAGCGAAGTCTCTAGATCGCTCTGAATGACGAGCAGCTCCGTCAGCAGGGTCTCGCGTTCGGCCCCCTCGTCGGTGTCCACGCCCTCGAGCGTAGCCCTGATGGTTCTCACAGACTCAACACAGACGAAGATGCGTAGCATTCGGCTAAGCTTCGCGTGAAGCAAACCTTCCCGTGCTCTCGTCCGCACCCTTTCCCTTCGACCTTCCGGTCACCCTGTCCCTTCGATCTTCCGGTGGTGCACCTTTGTTCCGTCTCGCCCGTTTCAGCCTGGCCAATCGCTCGCTGGTCGCCCTGATCACCCTGTTGATCGCCGCGTTCGGCGTCTTCTCCATGACGCAGCTCAAGCAGGAGCTGATCCCGTCGATCGAGCTGCCGCGCACCACCGTCGTCACCATCGTCCCCGGCGCAAGTCCGGAAGTGATCGACGAACAGGTGGGCGTGCCGATCTCGCAGGCCGTCGCCGACCTCGACGGTGTCGAACAGGTCGTCTCGAAGTCATCGTCGAGCATGTCGATCATCACGATCGGGTACGAGTACGGCATCGACGTCGACGACTTCCGCGCGTCCGTGGAAGAGGCGATCGACTCGATCTCCGCATCGCTTCCCACTGATGCAGAGCCGAACCTCGTGGCCGGAAGCACCGCCGACATCCCGGTGATCTTCATGACCGCGTCCTCCGCCGACCAGGACCTGCCGGCGCTGTCGGCGACGCTCAGCGACACAGTGGTCCCGCGCCTGGAGGCTATCGAAGGGGTGCGCTCGGCTGAGGTGTCCGGCGGCGCCGTGGAGCGTGTCGTGATCACCCCCGATCAGGCCGCTCTCGCGGCGAACGGACTGAGCGCGCAGGCGATCCCGCAGGCGCTGCAGGCGAACGGCTTGACGCTGCCGCTGGGCTCGGTCACGGACGACGGTTCACTGCTACCGGTGCAGGGCGGCACGCCGGTCACCTCCACCGAGGACATCGCTTCGCTGCCCTTGGCGAGCCAGACGCAGCCCGGCGTCGTCGTGACCGTCGGCGACGTCGCCGACGTCGAGCTGGTTGCCGAGGACCAGACCTCGATCACCCGCATGAACGGTGAAGAGGCGCTGTCGATCTCGATCACCGCGATCCAAGGCGGCGATGTCGTCGCGATTTCACATGCCGTCGCCGAGGCGGTCACCGAGCTGACCGACGAGATCGCCGGTCTCGAGCTGACGATCGTGTTCGATCAGGCGCCGTTCATCGAAGAGTCGATCCAGCACCTCGCCATCGAGGGCCTGCTCGGCCTGCTGTTCGCGATCATCGTGATCCTGGTCTTCCTGCTCTCGGTCCGCGCGACCCTGGTGACGGCGATCTCGATCCCGCTGTCGGTGCTGGTCACCTTCATCGGACTGAACCTCGGCGGCTACTCGCTGAACATGCTGACACTGGGGGCGCTCACGATCGCGATCGGACGCGTCGTGGATGACTCCATCGTGGTCATCGAGAACATCAAGCGACACCTCTCATACGGCGAGGAGAAGGTGCACGCGATCCTCGCGGGAGTGCGCGAGGTGGCCGGCGCGATCACATCGTCGACGCTCACGACGGTGGCCGTGTTCTTGCCGATCGCCCTGGTGGGCGGCCTTGTCGGTGAGCTGTTCGCTCCGTTCGCACTGACCGTGACGATCGCGATGCTGTCCTCGCTTCTGGTCGCCCTCACGATCGTCCCGGTGCTGTCGTACTGGTTCCTGCGTCAGCCGAAGGACGTCGCCGACCCCGCGGCGGTGCGCGCCGCGGCTGAGGAGCAGGAGCACAACGGCTGGCTGCAGCGCGGATACAAGCCGATCCTGCGTGGAACGCAGAAGCATCCGATCATCACGCTCGTCGCTTCCGGACTGCTGCTCGTGATCACGGTGTCGCTCGTGCCGCTGCTGAAGGTCGACTTCCTGGGCAGCACGGGCCAGAACATGATCATGGTCACTCAGACGTTCCCGGCCGGCTCCGACCTCGAAACGATCTCGGACGGCGCCCGCGATGTCGAAGACACCCTGCTCGAGGTCGACGGCGTCGAGGAAGTCATGCTCATGGCCGGCTCGAGCAGCGGCGGAGCGGGCGACTTCTCGGCCCTGCTCGGCGGTGGCGGCGGCACGGCCACCTTCATCGTCAACACCGACCCCGGCGCTGACCAGACCGCGCTGAAGGATGAGGTGCGCACACAGCTGGCCGAGATCGACGGCCCCGGCGAAGTGAGCCTGTCGGATCCCGCGGCGATGGCCGGCGGATTCGGCGGCTCGGTGGATGTCGTGGTCAGCGCTGAGAACGAGACCGATCTGGCCGCAGCGACCGACGAGGTCTACGCTGCGCTGGAGGACACTCCCCAAGCGACCGAGGTCGCCAGCGACCTCGCGCCTGCCCAGCCGATCATCCAGATCACGGTCGACCGCGCCGTCGCGCTCGAGAACGGGTTCACCGAGATCCAGCTGCTCGGCATGGTGGGCAGCATCCTGTCGCCGCAGAGCGTCGGGAACGTGACGATCGACGATGAGGAGTACAACATCTTCATCGACGCCGCCCCGGCGCCGCAGACCGTGGATGAGCTCTCGGCGATGCCGATTCCGACGCCGACCGGCCTTGTGCCGCTGACCGATCTCGCGACCGTCGAAGAGGTCACCGTCCCGACCTCACTCACCCGCAAGGACGGAGACCTCGTCGCCACCATCTCGGTCACTCCCGCCGAGGGCGAGCTCGGTGCCGTGACGACCGAAGTGCAGACGCGCATCGACGACCTCGACATACCATCCGGCACCACGGCCACGATCGGCGGTCTCGCCCAGACGCAGCAGGAATCATTCCAGCAGCTCGGCCTGGCGATGCTCGTCGCGATCGCCATCGTGTTCCTCCTCCTGGTGGCCACGTTCCGCTCGCTCGCGCAGCCGCTCATCCTCCTCGTGTCGATCCCGTTCGCCGCCACCGGGGCGATCGCGCTGCTGCTGATCACCGGACGCCCGCTGGGCATCTCGGCGCTCATCGGCATGCTGATGCTGATCGGCATCGTCGTCACGAACGCCATCGTCCTCATCGATCTGGTCAATCAGTATCGCAAGCAGGGTCAGACCGTGCGCGACGCCGTCTTCAACGGTGCCCGCCAGCGACTGCGCCCCATCCTGATGACCGCCCTCGCGACGATCTTCGCGCTCATCCCGATGGCGTTGGGTGTCACCGGCTCGAGCGGATTCATCAGCCAGGATCTCGCGATCGTGGTCATCGGCGGACTCATCTCCTCGACTGCGCTCACCCTCATCCTGGTTCCCGTGCTCTACCTGATGTTCGAACAGGGGCGCGAGCGCTCGACCGCGAGGCGGAGTGCCGACCACGGGGCGACGACCGGCCATCCCGAAGATGATCAGCCGTTCAGCCCTGCGCACGCATGAAGTCAGCGACGCGCTCGCCGATCGCGACGGCGGTCGCGGCCGGGCCCCGCGACGGCGCCCACGGCAGGATCGAGGTGTCGGCCACGCGCAGGCCGGAAACGCCGTGCACGCGACCGTGGGAATCGACGACAGAGCCCATCGGCACGGATCCGCACAGATGGATCGCCGTGCCGAGGTGCGCGAGCATCCAGGCGTCGAGCGCCGCATCGTCACCGAGCTCGGCATCGCCGAGCTCGGTGAGCCCGTCGAACACATCGGCGAATGCCGCCGTGCGCAACAATGCGACGGCGGTGCGCACGGCAAGCCGCATCCGCGAGCGATCCGCTTCTTCTTCGAGGTAGCAGTAGTCGATCTGAGGCGGGACGAGAGGGTCGGCGGACGTGATCGTGATGCGACCGCGACCGGCAGGCTGCTGCAGTGCGACGATGAGCTGCAGATCGTCGCGGTGCGTCAGCTGCTGCGCCATGCGCCGCGCCGACACCCCGATCAGCGCCCGCAGTGTCCGCAACGGATGCCGCAACACGGTGCGCACGCCGCCCGCCAACGTGTGGGCGGTGCCGGTGAGCAGGTAGCCGAGCGGCTTCACCGCGAGGAGGATCTCGAGGTCGGCCTCTGCAGCGGCCGCCGGCGAGCCGACCGAAGGCGAGTGCACCGAAGACAGCCGCTCCGGCGACAAGAGCTCCGATGAGAAGTTCAGAGCGGCCGGGAAGGCGACGCGTTCTCGGGAGTCGACCACCGGGCGCTGCGCTCGCCAGCCGATCGCGATATCGGGGTGATCGCTGAAGGCCACACCCACCGGCAGGTCGGCGACGACGTCGATTCCGAGCGCTCTGAGATCGGCGCGCGGTCCGATGCCCGACACCAGCAGCAGCTGCGGCGTCGCGATCGCGCCCGCGCAGAGCACGACCTCGCCGGCCTCGATCGGGCCCGCCGTGGTCTCGACCCCGACGGCGCGGCCCTCGCGGATCAGCACCCGCAGCACGCGGACGCCTCCGCGCACCTCGAGATTCGGCCGCGCTCGGGCCGGATCGATGTACGCCAGGCCGGTGTTCCATCGCACCGCCTCGTGAGAGCCAGGAGGACGGTGGACATTGACCGGTACGGGTCCGGCTCCAGGTTCCCCGAGGCCGTTCTTGTCGGGCTCGGCGGGAAACCCGAGTTCGCGTGCAGCGGCGGTGAACGCGGCGGCGAGGATGCTGGCTTGCGGCGGCCGCATGACGAACATCGGCCCCGACGAGCCGTGCCCGTCGGAATCGCCATAGTCCCGATCGGTTTCCAAGCGGCGCAGCACGGGCAGCATCGCGTCGTACGACCACTCCGGGCCGGCAACCTCTGCCCAGGCGTCGAAGTCCGCGGGGCGCGCCCGGACGAAGTAGGCGCCGTTCAGGGTTGTCGACCCTCCGAGAATGCGTCCGCGGGCGATCATGTACGGCAGGTCTGGGGTGAGGTGCCCGAGATACGACCAGTTGGCGGGATGCCCCGGCATGGCACCCTGCACGGTCGTCGGATCCAGCAACTCCGCCGGAAACCCCCGCACGCCGGCGGGCGTCGGACCGGCTTCGAGCAGCAGCACTCGCCGGCCGGGATCCTCACTGAGCCGCGCTGCCAGCGGGGCCCCCGACCCACCGGCACCGACGACGACGACGTCGGCGGGAGAGGTCACGGCGAACCGAACGCCGCGCCGAGCCGCCGGAACGCCTCATCCAGCAGCTTGAGCAGGTCGGCCTCTTCGTGGGCGAGCCACTGCTCGTACGCGGCGAGGCACAACCCGAGGCAGGCCCACGCGATCGATTGGGGCTCGAGGCTGCCGGAGTCGTCTCCGAGCCGCTCCGCCGCGTAAGCCGCGATCACCTGACGCCATGCGGCATAACGCAGCGTGGAGTGGGCGACCAGGCTGGGCACGTTCAGCAGCAGCCACATGCGTTCGCGATGGTAGGGCATCTCGGCATCCGGAAAGCGGTTGAACTCGATGACCGCCAAGCGGATCACGTCCATGAGGGGCATTTCCGGAGGAAGGGAATGCAAGTGACCGCGCATGGCCGTGAGCAGCGTCTCGAAGTCGCCCCAGGGCAGGTCGTTCTTCGACGCGAAGTAGCGGAAGAAGGTGCGACGCCCGATTCCGGCGGCGCGGACGATGTCATCTACGGTCGTCTCGTCGAAGCCGCGCTCCAGGAACATCTGCAGCGCAAGATGGCTCAGCTCGCTGTGCGTCGTCGCCGGCGCGCGACCCATGCGGGGCCGCGGAACGTCGGTACCGGGAAAAATCTGGCTGTCCGCGTCCGTGGCTATTCCCTTCGGCACTCAGTGTCATTAGTATCGTCCACATCAGACTGCACGCCAAGGATGGCGTTCTCGCTAAGGAGCATCCCATGGATCCACAAGCCCTGACGGCTGAGTCCACGACCGTCGAACACGACCTCATCGAGGTCGACTCGCTCGTCGAGGAAGTATCGATCGACGGCATGTGCGGCGTCTACTGATGACCGCGGCGCTGCGCCCGTGAACGCTGAGACCGCCTGGCGGGTGCACCCGCAGGTCTCGGTGAGACCCGAGTCCTTCGGCGCGTTGCTCTATCACTTCGGCACGCGAAAGCTGTCGTTCCTCAAAGACCGCACGTTGCTGGCCATCGTCGAGGCCCTCGGCGATGCGCCGTCCGCCCGAGCCGCGTGCGAGGCGGTCGGAGTCTCCGCCGCATCGCAGCCGAAGTACCTGCAGGCCCTCGAGACGCTTGCAGCCTCACACATGATCGAGGAGCGCACAGCATGACGATCGCATTCCCCACCGAGGCGCCGCCGCGTCCTGCACGGCTCGTCGACCACTTCGAGCGAGGCCTCGACGCCCCGATCTGCCTCACGTGGGAGCTCACCTATGCGTGCAACCTCTCGTGCGTGCACTGCCTGTCCAGCTCCGGACGGCGCGATCCTCGCGAGCTCAGCACGGCGGAGTGCAAGGCCGTCTTCGACGAACTCGAGCGCATGCAGGTCTTCTACGTCAACATCGGCGGCGGCGAGCCCACCGTGCGCTCGGATTTCTGGGAGCTGCTCGAGTACGCCACGGCCCATCACGTGGGAGTGAAGTTCTCGACCAACGGGGTGAAGATCACACCGGATGCCGCCGCCGCCCTCGCCGCCAACGACTACGTCGATGTGCAGATCTCACTCGATGGCGCCACCCCCGAGGTCAACGACGCGATCCGCGGACCGCGCTCGTACGAGACCGCGCTGCGCGCGATGGCGAACCTGCGCGATGCGGGGATGAAGGGCTTCAAACTCTCGGTGGTGTGCACCCGCACCAACATCGGCCAGCTGGACGAGTTCAAGGCGATCGCCGACGAGTACGGTGCTCAGCTGCGACTGACGCGACTGCGCCCGTCGGGCCGCGGAGCCGACGTGTGGGACGAACTGCATCCCACACAGGCGCAGCAGCGCGAACTCTACGACTGGCTCGTGGCCCACGGTGACGAGGTTCTCACCGGAGACTCGTTCTTCCATCTGTCGGCGTACGGCCAGGCGCTTCCGGGCCTGAATCTCTGCGGCGCGGGACGCGTCGTGTGCCTGATCGATCCGATCGGCGACGTCTACGCCTGCCCCTTCGCGATCCACGACGAATTCCTCGCCGGCAGCGTCCGCGACGACGGCGGCTTCGCCGAAGTGTGGCGCCACTCCGAACTGTTCACACGCTTGCGGGAGCCGCAGTCCGGCGGCGCATGCACGTCGTGCCAGTTCTTCGACACCTGCAAGGGCGGATGCATGGCCGCCAAGTTCTTCACCGGGCTCCCCCTCGACGGCCCCGACCCCGAATGCGTCCAGGGCTACGGCGAGCAGGAGCTGGCCAAGCGCAAGAACACCGGTGGCGGCATCCCGCTGCCGAGCGGAGACCATTCTCACCGCACCTCGCCGCCCCGCCCGCGCGACGGCATGGGCCCGGTGAGCGTCACGATCCGTCGGCGCGACGACATCCAAGCGCCGCCTGTCAGCGCGTGCGCGGAGAGCCCTTTGGCGGGGTTCGCCGCGACTCTGACACCACGCGAAAGCGGTGCCGAAGGGCACCACCAGGAGGGCACCCGCACCACCCTCGCCTGAGACTCACGCTCCATTGCGCCCGCGACGACGCGGACGCCTGGTTAGATGTGCGCCTCTGGGGGCGGCATCCGGCGCGCCTTCACACGAAGGAGGAGAAGGCTCATGAGACTACCGGTCCTGGCCTCAGGCGTCACGGGCATTTCCCTGCACGTCGACGCGTGCCACCTGCTGCAGCCCGGGGTGCAACCCCGACCGCGTCACGTGAACATCTCACGCGAGAAGAAGGGAAAGTGACATGGCAGGACAGCTCGAAGGCAAAGTCGCCTTCATCACCGGAGCCGCACGCGGACAGGGCCGTTCGCACGCGATCAGGCTCGCCCAGGAGGGCGCCGACATCATCGCGATCGACATCTGCGCACAGATCGACACCGTCCCCTATCCGATGTCAACGCCCGACGACCTGCAGGAGACGGTGCGGCAGGTAGAGGCCCTGGATCGCCGCATCCACGCAGTCCAGGCCGATGTGCGCGACCGGTCGGCGCTGCAGTCGGCGCTCGAGACGGGTGTGGCACAACTCGGCCCGGTCGACATCGTGCTCGCCAACGCCGGGATCTTCCCCCTGAGCCTCCACCCCGATCCGCGAGAGTGGCAGGACGTGCTGGATGTCAACCTCACCGGCGTCTACAACACCGTCGAGGTGGCGATCCCGTCGATGATCGACCGCGGCCTGGGCGGTGCGATCGTGCTCACCAGCTCGACCGCGGGACTCGCCGGGATCGGCGGCGACAACCCTGGCGGCCGCGGGTACACGGCAGCCAAGCACGGTGTCGTCGGGCTCATGCGCGCGTACGCCAACTCGCTGGCCAAACACAGCATTCGTGTCAACACCGTGCACCCGACGGGTGTGAATACGCCGATGGTCGTCAACGACGTCATGCAGGAGGTCCTGCAGGCCGACCCGTCGATGAGCAACGCCATGGCGAACGCGATGCCGGTGCCGATGATCGAACCGGTCGACATTTCGAACGCGATCCTCTGGCTGGTCTCGGATGCCGCTCGCTATGTCACCGGCGTAACCCTGCCCGTGGACGCGGGCTTCCTCGTCAACAAGTGACGTCGCGCTCCGCGTCGTCCGGAAAGGAAAGATCATGACGGGAAGAGTCGAAGGCAAGGTCGCCTTCATCACGGGCGCGGCGCGCGGGATCATGCTGCCCGTCGACGCCGGGTCGACGCAGAAGTGACGGCTACACGAGGCGGTGCGCCGTTTCGGCCGGATGCCGCGGAGGGACCCCTCTCTGCGGCATCCGGCGCCGACTCGGTCGTTGCGAGCCGGGAACGCATCGCGTCGGGCGTCGTCGGCCGCGAGCGCGAGCTCGAACTGACGCTCGCCGCCGTCGCGGCGGGCCGTGACATCGTGCTGGAGGGACCACCGGGCACGAGCAAGACGACGATGCTCAGCGCGATCACGGCGGAATGGGGCATCCCGCTGCTTTTTGTGGAAGGCAACGCCGACCTCACCCCCGCCAAGCTCGTCGGCCATCACAACCCCGCCCGCGTGCTCCGCGAGGACTACAGCCCCGACAATTTCGTGCCGGGTCCGCTCGTCGAAGCGATGCAGCAGGGCGGCTTCCTCTACATCGAGGAGTTCAACCGCGCCCCCGAAGACACGATCAACACGCTGCTCACCGCAATGGCCGACCGGTCCATCGCGATCCCCCGCGTGGGGCGCATCAAGGCGGCGCCGACCTTCCGGGTCATCGCGTCGATGAACCCTTACGACAACATCGGCACGACACGGCTGTCCACGAGCGTGTCCGACCGCCTCAACCGGCTGTCGGTCGACTACCAGGACGCCGACGCCGAAGAGGCGATCGTCGCGCTGCGCAGCGGCGCGACCGGGCCGCTCGGCGAACGTCTCATCAGCGACGCGGTCGCGGTCACCCGCGCGACCCGCCGGCACCCCGACGTGCGGCAGGGATCGAGCGTGCGCGGCGCGATCGACATCGTCCTCGTGGCTCAGCAACTGGCTCAACTGCGCGGTGTGAAGCATGCGGATGCCGCAGCCTACGCATCCTCGGACGATTACACCGAACTCGTCTTCGACGCCATGATCGTGGCGTTGTCGGGGCGCATCCACATCGACGAGGCCGCCGAGACGACCCCGGAGCGCGTGCTGCGGGAGATCTGGGAGGACCGCT
>NZ_WOYP01000044.1 GCF_011620715.1 Microbacterium sp.
CAGCCGGACGACCTGCGCCTCGTCGAGATCGAGATGGGCGACCTGACCGGAGGCGTGCACGCCGGCATCCGTGCGCCCGGCGACGACGAGCCGGGGCTGCCCGCCCAGGATGCGCGCGAGCGCGCTCTCGATCGTGCCCTGCACCGTGCGGAGTCCGGGCTGCACCGCCCACCCGCGGAAATGCGTGCCGTCGTAGGCGATATCGAGCCGGATGCGCACGGCCCCAGCCTACTTGCGGGGCGCAGCCGAACCTCAGGTGGCGGGCGTGCCCACCAGCCGCGACTGCGTGAGCTGGGCGACGAACGCCTCGACCTGTCCGGGGACTTCGGCCGCGGCATCCATCCCCGCCGCCTCGGTCGCCCGCGCGATCAGCTGCGTGAGGGTGATCGGCTCTTCGAGCCACTCCCAGATGAGCGCCGCCGACCCGACCAGGGCGGCAGGCTGGGCGAGCTGCGCGTCGGGCCCCGGGCTGAGCGGCAGCGCGACGATGCGGTCGCCGCTGTCGACCCACGCGACGTCGTCGCGCCGGGCGATGACCGGTTCGTCCGAGGTGAGCAGGCCCGCATCCAGCAGCTGCCCCACCGCGAGCAGCACGGCCGCGCCGGCGTCGAAGCCCTCGGGCTCGTCGTACGCGGCGATCGCGGCCTCGGTCAGCTGAGCCAGCGTCGCGCCCTCGGCCGCGCGCCAGACGGCCGGGGCGATGCCGCCCAGCAGCGTCACGTGCCCCTGCCGGTTCTCGCGGATCGTGAGCAGCGCGATGCGGTCGGGGTCATCGACCGCGACCTCGTCAGCCACGGCCACGCGGGTGAACCGCGGGCCCGGACCGGCAACGCCCGCAACGACGTGCTCCGGCAGCGGCGGCACCACGATCGCGCCCGCCGGGCGCGCGAGCTCGGCGATCACCGCGGGCAGGGTCACCGCCTCGCGGTACTTCACCGTGCGGATGCCGCCGGTTGCGGCCGCGACCGCGGCGATGAACCGCAGCGCCGCCGGCTGGTCGTGCAGAAAGCTCGTCTGCGAGACCAGCCCGTCGAGCGCGTCGCCGAGGTCGGTGACCTCGACCGTCGGAATCGGCGCATGCGAAGGATCGCGATCGAGCAGCACGATGGCCGCCACGCGCAGCTCGGCATGAGGCAGCGGCTGCAGCCCCAGCGCGGACGGCGGCAGCTGCGCCTTCGGTGCGGACGGGTCTTCGATGACCGACAGCGGCTTGCGATACGGCCACACCCGGCCGTCGGCATCGATCGCGACCGTCTCGTCCGACACGTAGCCGTACACCGCGCCGAGCGCCCGCGACGCGGTGGTCTTGCCGCGGCCCGACGGGCCGACCAGCACCACCACCTGACCGTCGTCGGTCGCGATGCCCGCGGCGTGCAGCATCCACGCCCGCCCGCGCGCGGCCTCGATCGCGGCCAGCGTGACCTGCTGCGAGAGCCCGGAGAGCATGTGCGCCCGCTCGGATCCGTGCGGCGTGACCGTCTCGACCGGCTCAGCGGCGGCATCCGCCAGCGCATCGGCCCACGCGGCCCGCACGGCCGCCACATCGCCCTCGTCGAGCGCGGTCAGATCGATCGCGATGCACGAGCCGACGGCGTCGACGAGAAGAGTTCCGGCCACATCGGAAGCTTACGGGGAACGCGGTGCGGCGCCGTGAACGCTCCGGCCGGAACGCCTCCTCAGGACGAGCCCCAGGCCCGGGTTACCGTTTCGCTCCCGCACGCGATATCGTTTCTGAAGTGCGCCCGGTCCTGGGGGAGCGGCGCACTGATGGGATACGTCAGCGGTACCCGAAACCGCAGAGCAGCACCGACGTTTCGCCCATCCTGGGACGGAGTCTGTCATCACCACGTTCACCGAATCATCTGCGCGCACACGACAGCCGAAAGGCCTCGGCTCCGGCGTGATCATCCACGAGTGGGTCGAGCGCTGGGGCGGCGCGGAACGGGTGCTCGACGCGATGACGCAGGCGCTGCCGGATGCCGACGTCAAGGTGCTGTGGAGCGACGCGCCCGAGCTGCTGGGCCGCACCGTGACCGAATCGTGGATCGCACGCACGCCGCTGCGCAATCACAAGCCGCTCGCGCTGCCGCTGATGCTGCCGACATGGCGGATGCCGCTCGGGTCGGACCCCGACTGGGTTCTGGTCAGTTCGCACCTGTTCGCGCACCACGTGCGCACCCCGGGCGACGCGAAGAAGTTCGTCTACGCGCACACTCCGGCCCGTTACATCTGGGAGCCCGAGCGCGACGAGCGCGGCAACAGCCGGTTCGTGCGTGCGGCCAGCACTGTGCTCAAGCCGATCGACCGCCACCGTGCGGCCGAGGCGACCTCGATCGCCGTGAACAGCAACTTCACCGGCGCGCGCGTGCGCCAGGCGTGGCACCAGCCCTCGACCGTCATCTACCCGCCCGTCGAGACCGAGACGCTCACCGCGATCGAGGACTGGCGCGCGACTCTCGTCGACTCCGAGCAGCGCCAGCTCGACGCGCTCAAGCGGCCGTACCTGCTCGGCGCCTCTCGCTTCGTCATGTACAAGCGGCTCGAGCGGGTCATCGACGCCGGCGTTGCGACCGGGCTTCCGGTCGTGATCGCCGGCAGCGGCCCGGGCGAGATGGAGCTGCGCGCCTACGCCGAGGAGACCGGCGCCGACGTCACCTTCGTCATCGCCCCCTCCGACGACCTGATCCGCGCGCTCTACTCGAACGCGATCGCCTACGTGTTCCCCGCGATCGAGGACTTCGGCATCATGCCCGTCGAGGCGATGGCCTGCGGCACCCCCGTGATCGGCAGCAGCATCGGCGGCGTGCAGGAGAGCGTGCGCCTGGTCGGCGGCGGAGTGATCGCAGACCTCGAGCACGACACCGACTGGAACGACCTGCTGCAGCGGGCCACCGACCTGAACGCGGCGGAGTTCCGCCCGCGCACCCTGGCCTTCTCGCGCAGCCGCTTCATCGACGAGCTGCTGAACTGGGTCGGCACCGGGCTCGCAGACCGCTAAACGCGCGACTGCCCG
>NZ_WOYP01000087.1 GCF_011620715.1 Microbacterium sp.
TGACCGACGGTCAGGGCCGCATGATCGACTTCAAGAACACGGTCATCATCATGACCACCAACCTGGGTGCGCGCGACATCGCGGGCGGTCCGGTCGGGTTCCAGGTCGAGGGCGACACCGCGACCTCGTACGACCGCATGCAGGGCAAGGTCAAGGAAGAGCTCAAGCGGCACTTCAAGCCCGAGTTCCTCAACCGCGTCGACGACATCATCGTGTTCCCGCAGCTGTCCAAGCCTGAGCTCATCGAGATCGTGGACCTGTTCACGAAGCGCCTCAGCGAGCGCCTGCTCGACCGCGACATGACGATCGAGCTCTCGCTGGCCGCCAAGGAGCGCCTCATCGAGATCGGGTTCGACCCCGCGCTCGGTGCCCGGCCGCTGCGTCGCGCCATGCAGCACGAGATCGAGGACCGGCTATCGGAGCGCATTCTGCATGGTGAGCTCAACTCCGGCGACCACGTCACAGTGGACGCCGTGAACGGCGAGTTCATCTTCGAGAACGGACCGCGCGGCGAGAAGGTCGCCGTCGGCGTCGTCAACGCCGGCGAGATCACCGCGACGCCCGATCTCGCGGTGGGCTAGCGATTCGACGAACGGGGGGGTGGGTGCTTCGGCATCCGCCCCCCTTCGTCGTGCGCGGTGTCACGCGGCGGCGGCGCACAACTCCTGCAGACTTCGGCTCGGGCAGCCGCGACCCGGCGGAAAAACGCGGGCTGACGCCGCACAGCGGACCGAAGTGCAGGACCTATGCGACCGCGGGCCGCGAGGACGGGCATCACAGCGCGCCGTAGGCTGGCACGGTGAGCCAGTTCAGGGTGCGGGCGGCGCGGTCGGCAGACGTCCGCGCCATCCGCGACCTGTTGGAGCCCTACGTGCACCGGCGGATCCTGCTCGGCAAGGACCTGGTCGTACTGTACGAGGCGGTTCAGCAGTTCGTCGTCGCCGAGGACGAGAGCGGCCGAGTGATCGGCTGCGGCGCTCTGCACGTGATGTGGGAGGACCTCGGCGAGGTGCGCACCCTGATCGTCGCGGACGACTGGCTGCACCGCGGGGTGGGTCGCAGCATCGTCGAGGCGCTCGAGCAGAACGCGCGGACCTTGGGCCTCTCGCGCCTGTTCTGCCTCACGTTCGAGGTGGGGTTCTTCACTCGGCGCGGGTTCGCGCAGATCGGCGAGCAGGTCGTCGACCCCGACGTCTACTCGCAGCTCATCCGCAGTCCTGACGAGGGTGTCGCCGAGTTCCTCGATCTGGCCCACGTCAAGCCGAACACGCTCGGCAATACCCGCATGCTCAAGCGGCTCTGACCCTCCTGCGCCCGGCAGGATGCCGTCAGCCCGCGCGTGCCGCCCCGTCGCGCCGAGCGTCCGCGCGTAATCTGAGGGCATGAGCGGCGAACCTCCCCGCAGACGGCATTCCCCGGCGGTCTACCGACGTCGGCGGATCGTGCTGCTCGTGGCGCTGGTTGCCGTGGTCGCCGTGGTGTGGCTGCTCATCGCGCAGCCCTGGCGCGGCGCCGCTGCCGAGAGCGCGCCCGAGAGCCCGGCCCCGAAGCCGACCGCGACGCAGGCCGCGGCGACCGACCTGCCGGTGCCCGGCACGGTCACCCCGAGCGCCACGCCGACGCCCGAGCCGACGGCGGAGGTCACCGCCGAGCCGAGCGTCACCGCCTCCGCATCCCCCGGCGCGACGCCCACCGCGAAGCCGTGCGTGGCGCGCGACGTCGCGGTCGAGGCCCTGAGCGACCAGGACACCTACGAGCCCGGCCAGAACCCGCAGCTGTCGATCCAGCTCACGAACAACGGCGCGACCGACTGCACGCTCAACGTGGGCACCAGCGGCCAGGCGTTCACGATCGTCAGCGGCAACGACGTGTGGTGGCGCTCCACCGACTGCCAGACCGAGCCGAGCGACATGGTGGTGCTGCTGGCGGCGGGCCAATCGGTGGCCAGCGCCGCGCCGCTGACGTGGGATCGCACGCGCTCCTCGGTCAGCACGTGCGCCGACAGTGACCGGCAGAGCGCCCCCGGCGGGGGTGCCTCATACCATTTCAGCGTCGAGATCGGCGGCATCGCCTCGACGCAGTCGAAGCAGATCCTGCTCTACTGAGGGCGCTGATCCGACCTTCAGTCGCGTGAGACTGTCCCCCGAAGAGGGGACAGACGAGAAGCGATCTCCCCCGTACCGTTGTAAACAGCTCCCGTTTCGATTGCTCACAGCTGTCCCCAGCAGCGTCTCGTCCCCAGCGAGGAATTGAGCTTCCGGAGAGCACTTGGCCCTCTCGAGTCACTCCCCGCGCAGGGGGTGGCCCGAGGGGGCCGAGTCAATTCCGCGGTTCTCGCCCGCGAGGATGCCGCATCCCCGCCTCGAACGAGACGCGGGGCCGCAGCATCCCCCCGGACCACTGCGACCCCGCTGCCTGGCACGGGCATCAGGCCCTGGGCTCGTCGCCGAAGACCTCCTTCTCCATCGCGTCGTAGCCTTCCTCCTGCGGATCCCAGTGTTTGCCGTCCGACAGCGCGTACTCCTCCTCGGGGGAGAGCACGAGGCGATGGCGGAAGAACAGCGCGAATCCGATGAGGATCACGACGTACACGACGGCGATCGCGACGATCGCGGGTCGCGCCGGCTCGTTGATGAAGAAGCCGAAGAAGATCAGCACCGAGATCGCGCCGGCGATCACCGCGCCGGGGACGCCCCACGGGCTGCGGTACGGGCGGTGCGCGTTCGGGAACCTGCGGCGCAGGATCACGTACGAGATCATCTGCAGCGCGTAGGCGATCACCGCACCCCAGATCGCGATGTTGAGCACGATCGCACCCGCGACCCCGCCGGCGCCGCCGAGGGCGTCGACCAGGGCGAGCGCGACGAAGCCGATCACGGCCCCGACGACGAGCGCGACCCAGGGCGTCTGGCGTTTGCCGGTGAGGGAGAGGAACTTCGGGTAGTAGCCGGCGCGCGACAGCGAGTACATGTTGCGTCCGTATGCGAACATGATGCCCTGCA
>NZ_WOYP01000008.1 GCF_011620715.1 Microbacterium sp.
GGAGACGCAGCTGAGCGTAGATGCCGTCCTTCGCGACCAGACGCACCGAGGCGCCGGCCGAGCGGGCCATCTTCGCGCCGCCGCCGGGGCGCAGCTCGATGGCGTGGATGACGGTACCGGTCGGGATGTTGCGCAGCGGCAGGTTGTTGCCGGGCTTGATGTCGGCGCCGGGGCCCGACTCGACGACGTCACCCTGCGACAGCTTGTTCGGCGCGATGATGTAGCGCTTCTCGCCGTCCGCGTAGTGCAGCAGCGCGATGCGCGCGGTGCGGTTCGGGTCGTACTCGATGTGAGCGACCTTCGCGTCGATGCCGTCCTTGTCGCCGCGACGGAAGTCGATCACACGGTACTGGCGCTTGTGTCCACCGCCGATGTGGCGGGTGGTGATGCGGCCCTGGTTGTTGCGGCCACCGGTCTTGGACAGCGGGCGGAGGAGGGACTTCTCGGGCGTCGATCGGGTGATCTCAGCGAAGTCCGCCACCGACGAGCCGCGGCGACCCGGGGTCGTGGGCTTGTACTTGCGAATTGCCATTGTTCTGTGTCCTTCGTCCCGACCGTCAGCCGACTGCCGTGAAGATGTCGATGGTGCCCGACTTGAGCGTCACGATCGCGCGCTTGGTGTCCTTGCGCTTGCCGACGCCGAAGCGGGTGCGACGGGCCTTGCCGACGCGGTTGATCGTGTTGACCGCGGCGACCTTGACGCCGAAGATCTTCTCGATCGCGAGCTTGATCTCGGTCTTGGTCGCGCGGGGGTCCACGAGGAACGTGTACTTGCCCTCGTCGATGAGCCCGTAGCTCTTCTCCGAGACGACCGGCTTGAGGATGATCTCGCGCGGGTCCTTGTTGAGGGCAACCTGCAGCTCGGTCATGCCGAGACCTCCTCGGTGGCGATGACGGACGCCTTCGCCGCGATGAACGCGTCGTAGGCGGCCTTGGTGAAGACGATGTCGTCGGAGACGAGCACGTCGTACGCGTTGAGCTGGTCGACGGGCAGCACGTGGACGTACGCGAGGTTGCGCACGCTCTTGGTCGTGATGTCGTCGTCGCGGTCGATGACCACGAGCACGCGCTTGGTCTGTGCGACAGTCGCCAGGTACGCAGCGGCCGCCTTCGTCGAAGGCACGCCTTCGATGCCGAACGACTCGATGACGTGCAGGCGCTCGCCGCGGGCGCGATCGCTGAGCGCACCCAGAAGGGCGGCCGCGATCATCTTCTTGGGAGTGCGCTGCGAGTAGTCGCGCGGCTTCGGCCCGTGGACGATGCCACCGCCGGTCATGTGCGGCGCGCGGATCGAGCCCTGACGGGCGTTGCCGGTGCCCTTCTGCTTGAAGGGCTTGCGGCCGGCGCCCGAGACCTCGCCACGACGCTTGGTCGAATGCGTGCCCTGGCGAGCCGCCGCGCGCTGGGCGACGACGACCTGGTGGATGAGCGGAATGTTCGTCTTGACGTCGAAGAGCGCGGCGGGCAGCTCTACCGAGCCTGCCTTCTTGCCGTCTGCGCTTCGCACGTCGAGCGCGAGAGTCTGGTCAGCCATGGACTCACGCTCCCTTCACTGCGTTGCGGACGAAGACGATGCGACCGCGCGCGCCGGGGACGGCGCCCTTGACGAGCATCAGCCCCTTCTCGGCGTCGACGGCGTGCACCGTGAGGTTGAGGACGGTCACGCGCTCGCCACCCATACGGCCGGCCATGCGCATGCCCTTGAAGACGCGGCTCGGGGTCGACGATGCGCCGATCGAGCCGGGCTTGCGGTGGTTGCGGTGCGAACCGTGCGACGCCGAGACGCCCTTGAAGTTGTGACGCTTCATGACACCGGCGAAGCCCTTGCCCTTGCTGGTGCCGACGACGTCGACCAGCTGGCCGGCCTCGAACGTGCCCTCGGCGGTGATCTCCTGGCCGAGCGCGTAGTCGGCGGCATCCGCGGTGCGCACCTCGGTGAGGTGACGGCGCGGGGTCACGCCGGCGGCCTCGAAGTGGGCCGTCTGCGGCTTGTTGACCTTGCGCGGGTCGATCTGGCCGTAGGCGATCTGGATCGCGTTGTAGCCGTCGCGCTCGGGCGTGCGAACCTGGGTGACCACGTTCGGCGCGAGCTCGATGACGGTGACGGGAACGAGCTTGCCGCTCTCGTTCCATACCTGGGTCATGCCGAGCTTGGTGCCCAGCATCCCCTTCGAAATCTTGGAGTTGATGTCTGCCATGGCGAGTCCTAGAGCTTGATCTCGATGTTGACGTCAGCCGGCAGGTCAAGGCGCATCAGCGAGTCGACGGCCTTGGGCGTCGGGTCGATGATGTCGATCAGACGCTTGTGGGTGCGCATCTCGAAGTGCTCGCGGCTGTCCTTGTACTTGTGCGGGGAACGGATCACGCAGATCACGTTCTTCTCCGTCGGAAGGGGCACGGGGCCCACGACCGTCGCGCCGGCACGGGTCACGGTGTCGACGATCTTGCGGGCCGACGAATCGAGGCCGGCGTGATCGTACGACTTCAGGCGAATGCGGATCTTCTGTCCCGCCATTGTCTGCTCTCTCTCTTTACGCGTCATACGTGCTCGATTCGAGCCGCATTGGACGCACGGGGGCGTGGGAGGGTTCGTCCCTCGCCCTTTGGCACTTCGCACACCGCGTCGCCGGGGTGATGCTGCACCACTGTTCTGCTGTCAAACCGGGGACTCGCGCCTCCGGCTCCCCCACCCGCGTCGCACACGAATGCGCACACCCGTTTCCGGGATGCTGATGTGGGAAGTTGTGCTCTGCTGCCTGCGGCCTAGGACCCTGCGCCCGAACCTCCGTGGAGATCGTCTGCTACGCAGACAGGCGCCGCCTATGCACTGCCCTGGCAGTGATCCGGGCACGCCCGAAGGGGCCCGGAATGTGGAACTTCCCTAGTCTACGTGTCGCCCGGGCGTGTCGCAAACTCGGGCGTGTCGCGCCCACCCTCTGCCGCCGAGAAGGTGCCTCGCGGCGCGAGAAGGTGGGTTCGGCCGCGAGAAGGTG
>NZ_WOYP01000072.1 GCF_011620715.1 Microbacterium sp.
TGTCGGCAGAGGTAGCGAAGGAGTTCCGGGAGGACATCGAGACCGTCGGGCGCCTCTGAAACTCGGGCCGTTTCGACGCAGACTTGGGCCGGATCGGACTCCGTTTCAGGGCGTTTCGGAATGTGTTCACCGCTCAGCCGATGGGATCTTCGGCGGGCCCGAGATTCGCGTTGTCGTCTCTTGTTGCAACACGGGTGCAGCTGTATGGGCTGAACCGGATAGAGGTCGCCGATGACGTGTGACCGCGTTGGGCCAGATTCGCAGGCGCCACCAGAGTTTGCTCGGCGTCTCAAGTTGCGCCCGCCGGGTACGAATCCGCATGTGAGGAAGATGCTCGATGCTGCCGCCGGCTCGGCGGATGAGCACACTCAAGTCAAGATCTTCATGGACCTGTCGATGATCGGGGTGGGCGTCGTCGCGGATCGCAAGCCACGCCTCGCGGGTGATGGCCATATTGCACCCGACCAGTACCGGTCCTCCGACCATGAGTGCGCTCACCGGGTAGTAGCAGAGCTCGAGTGCGGCCAAGCCGAGGAAGCGTCCCAACCAGGGAAATCCGTCGATAACGGCTTCTCCTGATCCACTTACTCCGTGCATGCGTGGGGTGTCGATTGCGGCAAAGTGCGTGCGGACGATCCGGACCCAATCGGGGTCGATGATGCTATCGGCATCGATGCGGCAGAGGACGTCGCCGGTGGCAGCGTTGAGGCCCTTGTTGCGGGCTGGCACGATGCCCGGCGTCGGCTCGGTGAGGAGGGTGACGAACGGGTACGCGTTCGCGATGAGCCGGGTGCTGTCGCTACTCCCATTGTCGACGACGATGACCTCTTCGGGTGGGTCGGTCTGCATCGCGATGGCGTCAAGGCAGTCTGCGAGGAAGCCCTCCTCATCACGCGCCGGGATCACGATCGACACCGTCGGGCGGCTCGGCATGCGGGGGGCGGAAGTGGTATCGGCCATGGCGACCTACCTCGACTCGGAATCCGCGTTGAAGGCGAAGCCCGCGAACACGCTGGTCATGATGATCGCCGCGACGACGACGCCTGCGGCAGCAGGCCGCGCTTGCCGTCACCGGCGTGGAAGGCGAGGATGCCCTGCCCGCCGGACGCGTCGGGGAGAGCATCGATCACCTCCTGTGCCGGTGTGCCGTCGACACGGATCTCGTTGTTGAGCTTGGGCGGTTTCACCTCGATCAGCGCGACGATTCCGGCGATGGCCAGCACCCAGCGCCCGGTGACCCACCATGTGCCCGAGTAGGCGAGCCTTCCCCGGCGATACAGCAACGACGACATCCGGACCCCTTCAGTCTCGGGCGCCGCGACCCGGGGGCCGACGGCGCCGCCGCAACGCGAACCAAGTGATAGTCACCTATCAATGTGATAGTCTCATATCAGTTGTGAAAGTCCAATTCGACGCGAGAGGAATCGGGGATGAGCGCGCAGTCGATACGGGCCGACGCGGCGGCGAGTGTGTCTCGGATCATGGAGGCAGCCCGCAGGGTGTTCTCCGTCGGCGACGGATCGGGGACGCTGGACCGGATCGCGAAGGAGGCTGGAGTCGGGATCGCGACTCTCTACCGCCACTTCCCGAACCGCGAGTCCCTGGCTCGCGCGGTATATGACCAGATCTTCGTCCGTGAGGTTCAACCGCTGTTCGACGAGTTCGAACGCACCGATGCTCCTCGTGGTGTGCTCCTGGATCTCGCGGAGCGGCTGCTCGCGGTCTTGGATCGCGAGCGCGGGTTGACGCTGTCGCTGGGCAATGTGGCAGAGGCCACGCGCGAGCTGATGAGCCGCAACACGGAGGTAATCTCTCGCGCGGTCGAACGAGCCCAGCTGTCGGGGAACCTGCGGCCGGACATCGACTCGTCGGACATTCCGAACCTGATGACGATGGTCGCGGCGGGCTTCGGGAGCATCTCCTCCGGTCCCGCTCGTCGTCGCTACCTCAGTCTCCTGCTGGACTCCCTGAGTCCAGCTCAGGCGCAGCCGCTCCCCAAGGCGTGAGCCTGTTGTGAGCGGTCTGGCGCTGGGCGGCGGCGGCGCGCTGGGCGCGGCCCACGTCGGTGTTCTGAAGGCACTTCAGGAGCACCGGATCTTCCCGAGCGTGGTCGTGGGGACCAGTGCGGGTTCGCTGATCGGCGCGGCGTATGCCGCGCGGATGCCGGTGTCCCGCATCGAGGAACTCGTGCGCGCGGCGGATTGGTCCGCTTTCGGACGGCTTCGGCCCTCGCCGCGTCTCGGCCTGCTGGACAGCGCCGCCTTGCTGGACACGATCGACCGGCTCGGTGGCGAGCCGCTGATCGAGGATCTGCCGCGCCGCTTCGCTGCGGTGGCGACGGATCTGCGCACGAGGCAGGCGGTGATCCTCGACCACGGCAGGCTCAGCGTCGCTCTTCGTGCCAGCATCGCCGTCCCCGGCATGTTCGCTCCGGTCATCACGGGCGAACGGGTGCTCGTCGACGGCGGTCTGGCCGCGAACCTGCCGATCGCCGCCGCGCAGCAGCTTGGTGCCACCTTCACGATCGGCGTCCGGCTCCGCCCCGAGTGGGAGCATCTGCCCGCCGCCCGCTCCGCTCAGCACATCGCCTCCCTCGAGGCATCCCCGAACGTGCTGATGATCCGTCCGCGCCTGAACGGGTTCTCCCAATGGTCTCGCGCCGATGTGCCCCGGATCATCGACGCCGGCTATTCGGCGACCGTCACCGCCCTTCAAGAATGGCAAGACCAGCAGCCCCACGTCGCATGACGAACCCTTCTCCGCCCGTCCTCCAGGCGTGATGCGACCGTCGTTTCGCGTGACTCGGCAGGCACCGGCTCGTCGGGCGAGCGGTCGGTATCGGGAGATTCTCCTCCGAGCCCTGGCGCATCGAGCCGCGGCTGACAGCGGGTTCAGGCCGTGAACGGCGATCCGTGCATCAAGGTCCGTCGATCTGCTTCAGGTGCTTCTTCGCTTGCTTCTCTACGAGCACCTCGACGAAGTCGCGCACGCGCGCATCCTTCAGCTCGTCGAAGGCCTCGGTGACGGCATCCCGGATCGTGGATTCCGCCAAGGCGGGAAACCGCGGCTGGAGCCGAACGACGATCTCATCGATCGTCTGCTCCCGGGAGGGTGGTTCGTGGGTCATGCGGGGATCTTCCGGGCGAGCGGCATGCGATAACGCTACCGGGCGAACCCCGCCGTCGTCACGATCCACCCGCGGCGCCGCCCGCGTCTGTTCGCGACCCGTCAGCGGTGTTCGCCGGGTAGATCGTGACCGCACCGGACTCGAACGTGAACTCGACGGTCATGCCGGTCGTGATCTGCGCGTCGGCGACCGCGGTCGGGGTGAGGTCGGCCGAGATGATGTCGGACCGGACGCGGATGATGTCGCCACGCGGCTCGAGGTCGAGAATCGGCGCGATGATGCGGTTCGGGCCGCCCGAGGGCAAGTGCTCGAAAGAGACGCGGACGGCCGCGGGGCGGATCGTGGCGGCGACGCGCGATCCGGTCGGCGCGCCCGTGGCGACCGTGCTCACGATCGCGACGCCCGCATCGGTGGTCATCCCGTCGGGGCTGCGGATGCCGGTGAGCAGGTTCAGCCCGGCCAGGCCCGCGGCGAAGACGGTGCGAGGACGCTCGAGGGTCTCGCGGGTGGGGCCTTCCTCGATGATGTGCCCGTGAGCGAGGACGACCACCCGGTCGGCCAGGGTCAGAGCGTCGAGGATGTCGTGCGTGACGATGATCGCGGTGCGGTCCCGCAGCACGCGCAGTAGTGTGCGGCGGATCGCGGGAGCCACGGCGATGTCGAGCGCGGCGAGCGGTTCGTCCAGGAGCAGCAGCTTGGGGTCGGACGCGAGCGCGCGGGCGATGGCGATGCGCTGCGCCTGCCCGCCGGACAGCTCGGCGGGTCGGCGGGAGGCCAGCGCGACGGCATCCACTTCGCCGAGCCAATGCAGGGCGATCCGGTGCGCCTCAGCCTTGCGGATGCCCTTGCTGCGCGCACCGAAAGCGACGTTCTCGAGCACGCTCAGATGCGGGAACAGGTCTGCGTCCTGCGCGAGTGTCGAGACGCCGCGGCTGTGCGGCGGAGTCCAGAGTCTGCCCCTGTCGTCCAGGTCGAACAGCTGCGTGCCGTCGAGCTCAGCGCGCCCCGAATCGGGGTGCACCAGCCCCGCGAGGATGTTCAGCAGCGTGGACTTGCCGGCACCGTTGGGCCCGAGCACCGCGACGGTCTCGCCGGTGCCGACCTGCAGGTCCACCGCGAAATCCCGGTCGGCGAGGGCGGCTGACAGGCGCAGTGTCATACGCGGGCGCCCCGAGTGAGCGACGAGGTGGTGCCGGCCTGGTGGGCCAGGCCGACGACGATCACGGCCACGACGATCAGCACGAGTGAGAGGGCGACCGCCGCATCGGGGTCCACTTCGCGCTGCAGGTAGATCTCGAGGGGCAGCGTCCGCGTCGTCCCCTGAAGACTGCCGGCGAAGGTGAGCGTCGCGCCGAATTCGCCGAGCGCCCGCGCGAACGAGAGCACCGCACCGGAGATGAGGGCAGGCATCGCGAGGGGCAGCGTGATCCGGCGCAACACGGTTGTGGGTCGCGCGCCGAGAGTTGCGCCAATGGCCTCGAATCGGGTGCCGACGGTGCGCAGCGCGCCCTCGAGGCTGAGCACGAGGAACGGCAGGGCGACGAAGGTCTGCGCCATGACCACCGCGGTCGTCGAGAAGGCGATGTCGATGCCGAGAAGCTCCAGGCTGGATCCGAGCAGTCCGCGCCGGCCGAAGGTGTACAGCAGCGCGATGCCGCCGACCACCGGCGGCAGCACGAGCGGCAGCAGCACGAGCGAGCGCAGCAGCCGCTGGCCGGGAAAACGCGAGCGGGCCAGCACGAGCGCCATCGGGATGCCGAACACGATGCACAGCACGGTGGCGGCGATCGAGGTGCGAAGGCTCAGCCAGAGCGCGGCGATCGAAGACTCCGACGTGACCAGGGGGATGAACTCGCCCCAGTTCACCCGCGTGAGCATCGCCACGAGGGGCAGCACCACGAACAGCGCCCCGACGGCGGCGACCCCCGCCACCCAGCGGGGGACGTCCCTGAACGGAGCCGGCTCGGACAACGGAGCTACGGCTTACCGAATCCGGCCGCCGTGAGAACGGACTGACCGGCTTCGCTGGTGATGAACGCCACGAAGGCTGCCGCGACGTCCGAGGCGTCGGCATCCGTCAGGGCGGCGATCGGATAGGTGTTGACGGCCTCGGCGGACTCGTCGAACGCGACCCCTTCGACCGCGTCCCCGGCGGCGATCACGTCGGTGACGTAGACCAGCCCGGCGTCCGCTTGGCCGGAGGTCACCTTGCCGAGCACATCGGTCACCGACGACTCTTCGCTGACCGGGGCGAGAGTGACGCCGCTCACCTCGACGACCTTAACGGTGGCTGCGCCGCACGGAACCTCGGGCGCGCAGATCACAACCTTCAGACCGGGAGCCGCGAGATCGGCGAACGTCTCGATGCCCGCGGGATTGGCCGGCGGGACCGCGATCTCGAGCACGTTCGTGGCGAAGTCGACGGGGTCGCCGTCGACCAGGCCGGCGTCCGTCAGCTTGGACATGTTCTTCTCGTCCGCTGAGGCGAACACGTCTGCCGGTGCGCCTTCCGTGATCTGCGTGACGAGGTCGGCCGAGCCGGCGAAGTTCAGCTCGACGGTGGTGCCCGGGTGGGCGGACTCGAACTGTTCGGCCAGCTCGGTGAACGTGCCCTTCAGCGATGCGGCCGCGAACACCGTGATCGAGCCCTCCAGGCTGTCGGCGGTCGGGGTGGGAGTCGGGGATGCCGCGGGGGCGGCTCCGGCGCAGCCGGCGAGTCCCACCACGGCAACTGCGGTGATCAGCGCGCCGACGATGCGAGAGGAGCGGGTATTCATCAGGGAGCGACCTTTCCGAGGGGTGTTTCGACGATGACGGTCGTGGCCTTCACGACGGCGATCGCGACCGAGCCGAGTTCGAGGCCCAGTTCGCGCACCGCCTCGGTGCTCATCAGCGACACGACCCGATGCGGTCCGCATTGCAGTTCGACCTGCGACATCACGGTGTCGGAGAGGATCTCGGTGACCAATCCGACGAACCTGTTGCGCGCCGACCGCCCGATCTCGGAGGGGTCCGCGGGCAGCACGGCGTTCTTGCGTGCCAGCTGGGCCAGCTCCAGGCCGTCCACCACCGTGCGCCCGGACGCGTCACGGCTGCTCGAGAGCACGTCGTTGTCGATCCATCGGCGAAGAGTGTCGTCACTGACGCCGAGATAGATCGCGGCATCCCTCACACGAATTTGCGACATGAATGACAGTCTAAGTCCGCATTCGCGGGTGAAGAGCTCCGGATCGTGCGCACCTCGTAGGCTCAGGCGCTATGGCCCTCGGCGCAACGATCCACACTTTCACGGTGCAGCTGGCTGACGTCGACCGAGGCGTCTACGAGGACCTCGCGCTCCGCGTCGCCCGCCACCCGTCCGAGACGGAGGCGTTCATGATGACGCGGCTGCTCGCGTACTGCCTCGAGTATGAGGAGGGCATCGCCTTCAGCGAGGGCATCTCGTCGACCGACGAGCCGGCGGTTCTGGTCCGCGACCTCACCGGCAGGCTGACGGTGTGGATCGAGGTGGGCGCGCCCGACGCCGATCGTCTGCACTACGCCAGCAAGCTGGCCGACCGCACCGTGGTCTACACGCACCGCGATCCGGCCAAGGTGATGGCGCCGTGGGCGGGCAAGCGGATTCACAAGGCCGACGCGATCACCCTGCACAGCTTCGACCCCGGATTCGTCGAGGCGGCGGTCGCCGCGCTCGATCGGCGCAACAGCGTGACGCTGTCGGTCACGGAGCGTGAGCTCTATCTCGACATCAACGGGACGAGCCTGAGCTCGGCCGTGCACGATCACCGCATCACTCAGATCGGGTGACGCGGCCGACTCGCCTGCGGCGATAGCGTGCTCGGGCAGGTACCCAATCCAGGAGGTTCTCCATGAGCGCCGATCGCCACGCCCGTACGATGCTGCCGATTCCCGATCGGCCCGCCCCGGGGCTGACCACCTACGACGCGAAGGATCCCGACACGGCGTACCCGCCGATCACGCCGCTGCTGCCGCCCGAGGGCGCGCCGAACGTCCTGATCGTGCTGATCGACGACACCGGCTTCGGGGCGTCGAGCGCGTTCGGCGGGCCATGCTTCACGCCGAACGCCGAGAAGCTGGCCGCGGGCGGCCTGAAGTACAACCGCTTCCACACCACCGCGCTGTGCGCACCGGACCCGTGCGGCGATGCTGACCGGGCGCAACCACCACTCGGTCGGCATGGGGAGCATCACCGAGACGGCGACTTCGGCACCGGGCAACAGCTCGCTCAAGCCGAATACCAAGGCTCCGCTCGCGATGACCCTCAAGCTCAACGGGTATTCGACGGCGCAGTTCGGCAAGTGCCATGAGGTGCCGGTATGGCAGTCCTCCCCGATGGGCCCCTTCGACGCGTGGCCCTCGGCAGGCGGCGGTTTCGAGAAGTTCTACGGGTTCATCGGCGGCATCGGCGCCTCTGCCGAGGGCACCCTGAACGGCTCGTTCAACGAGATGGCCAACTTCAACGGGATGGGCGCCATCGAGACTCCCGAGTTCCTGCTGTCGAAGATGGACGAGTTCGGCACGCCGAGTTCCTACAACCACTACGCCGTCGGCTGGGCATGGGCGATGGATGCTCCCTTCCAGTGGACGAAGCAGGTCGCGTCGCACTGGGGCGGCACCCGCAACGGCACGATCGTGCACTGGCCGGAAGGCATCTCCGAGAAGGGCGGCCTGCGCTCGCAGTTCACCCATGTCATCGACGTCGCTCCGACGGTGCTCGAAGCGGCCGGACTGCCGGAGCCGACGATGGTGAACGGCGTGCAGCAGTCGCCGATGGAGGGCACGTCGATGCTCTACTCGTTCGACGAGGCGGATGCTCCCGAGAAGCACGACCTGCAGTACTTCGAGATGTTCGGCAACCGCGGCGTCTATCACAAGGGCTGGAGCGCGGTCACGAAGCACCGCACGCCTTGGATCCTCATGGGCGGCGTGATCCCTGCGTTCGACGACGACGTCTGGGAGCTCTACGACGGCAGCGTCGACTACAGCCAGGCGCGGGATCTGTCGAAGGAGCAGCCCGATCGGCTGCACCACCTGCAGCGACTGTGGCTGATCGAAGCCGCCAAGTCAACGTGCTGCCGATCGACGATCGGGGAGCGGAGCGGCTCACCCCCGAGCTCGCCGGACGCCCGACCCTCATCCGTGGGAACTCCCAGCAGTTCTTCCCGGGCATGGGACGGCTGTCGGAGAACAGTGTGGTCAGCATCAAGAACAAGTCGTGGTCGGTGACCGCGGAGATCGAGGTCCCCGAGGCGGGGGCCTCTGGAGTGATCATCGCCCAGGGAGGTCGCTTCGGCGGCTGGAGCTTCTACGTCAAGAACGGCGGGGCGACGTTCGTCTACAACGTGCTGGGGATCCGGGCCATGTAGTCCCGCGACTTCGTCTGAAGAAAAGCGCCGAGCGCCGAGAGTACGGACAATTCGAACGCCAGGTTCATCACCTCTGCGGCATTCATGGTCGACGGACGCTCCCGCGCTTCCATCGTCACGCGCCACTCGAGCGCGGACATCTCCGGTTGCAGGTAAGCGAGCGTCGGCGCGTTCACCAGCTGGAACACCACGAGGCCTGTGTCGGCCCCGTCTTCGCGTCCTGGGGGATGACTTTGGCTGATGCGCCGATCGGATAGCCGAGCGCGGCGAACTCGTCGAGCCATGACTGCAGCGTGCTCATGCTCCGGAACGGCATCTCGATCTCCCCACTCATGATCAGGACGGAACGTGCCGTCGACAAAGCAATCATGCGGTCTTTCGGCGCAAACCGGTCCAAGTTCTTCGCAACCCTTCGTTTCAGGTCTGTCAAGCCCCCCGCTCCGCACGGTTTCATCCTGCTGAATGGTCATCTACCCACCCGAACCACGAGCAAGGAGCATCCCATGGTGCAGATCATCGAAACCATCGACGTCGACGTCCCCGTCCGCACGGCCTACGACCAGTGGACGCAGTTCGAGTCCTTCCCCAAGTTCCTCGACGAGGTCGAATCGATCACGCAGCTCGACGACACGCACACGCACTGGAAGGTGAAAGTGGGCCCGGTCGAGCGCGAGTTCGACGCTGAGATCACCGAGCAGCACGCCGATGAGCGAGTCGCCTGGAACAGCCTCGGCGGCGACACCGAGCACGCCGGCGTCGTCACCTTCCACAAGCTCACGGACACCTCCAGCCGAGTGACCGTCCAGCTGGACTGGGCGCCCGAGGGACTCGTCGAGAAGGTCGGCGCTCTCGTCGGAGCCGGCTCGCACGCCGTCAAGAAGGATCTCAAGAACTTCAAGGAGTTCATCGAGGCTCAGGGCGTCGAGACCGGTGCCTGGCGCGGCGACGTCTCGGCCTGAGCTGGAGATGACGTCCACCTCGCTCGCGCCCGGTGCGATCGCCTCGGCGTTCGTCGCCGACGCGATCGGGGACGCCGCCGATGTCTCCGGATTCGGCACCGACGTCGACGCGACGCTCGAGTGGTGCCGCGAGGCGGCGGCCGGCGCGCCGCACGTGGGTCAGGGCAGGACGAACCAGGTGTGGGAGCTGCTGGCGGCGACCGCGGCGCGTGACGTCTCGGCGGCACGCATGCTCGAGCCGCACCTGGATGCTCTGAGCATCCTTGCGCAGGCCGGTGTCGAGTCGCCGGCCGGATCGACCTGGGGCGTGTTCGCCGCCGAGGCGGCGGGGCTGCGCCTCGAGGCACGAGAAGGAACGCGCGGTTGGACGCTCCACGGGACCAAGCCGTGGTGCTCCCTCGCCGCGAACCTGACGCACGCGCTGGTCACGGCATCCCTCGAATCAGGGGAGCGCGGACTGTTCGCGGTCGAACTGCGCACTGACGGCGTTCGGCCGCATCCCGGTCCCTGGGTCGCCCGAGGCATGCCCGACGTGGTCAGTGCGCCGGTCGATTTCGACGACGTGCCCGCCGTCGCGGTGGGGCCGGCGGGCTGGTACCTGTCACGCCCGGGCTTCGCATGGGGAGGTATGTCGGTCGCGGCATGCTGGTGGGGCGCCGCCGTCGGCCTGGCCGAGCCGTTGCGGGCAGCGGCGACGAGCGAGCGTGCAGACCAGGTCGCGCTGGTGCACCTCGGCCGCGTCGACGCCGCCCTCTGGGGGGCGCGCGCCGTGCTCGCCGAGGCCGCCGCACTCGTAGATGCCGCACCCGGCGCGGGAGGAGATCGGCTGCTCGCCGAGCGGGTGCGCGCCGTGGTCGCCGATGCCGCGGGCCTGACACTGACGGAGACGGATGCCGCCCTCGGGCCCACGCCGCTCGTCGCGGACCTCGCCCACGCGCGGCGCGCGGCAGACCTGCACCTGTACCTGCGCCAGCATCACGCGCTGCGGGACTCGGCGCGCATCGGCCGGGAACTCGCCGCCCGAGCGGGCGCGTGATGGGCGCGTTCACGCACCTCGAGCGCGGCACGCCCGAGCGCGTCTGGCAGGCGGATGGCCGCATCCGCCTCGCCCCCTCCCTCGACGTGGACATCGATGAGCTGATCGTCGTGGCAGCGCACCCCGACGACGAGACCATGGGGGCGGGAGGGCTGATCCGTCGCATCCACGCGACCGGCGGGCGCGTCACCGTGGTGGTCGCGACCGACGGCGAAGCATCGCATCCGAATTCGGTGTCGCATTCGCGCACCGTCCTGCGGTCGATCCGGCGCACCGAAGTCACTCGTGCCGTGCACACGCTCGCACCGTCCGCCCGCGTTCAGTTCCTGGCCCTTCCCGACGGTGAACTGCGCGAGAACCAGACCGCCCTCGACCGGACGCTCGAGAAGGTGCTGTCATCGGCCGAGGCCGCGCCGGAGCGCATCCTGGTCGTCGCCCCGTGGTCGGGGGACGGGCACCGCGACCATCGGATCGCGGCCGAATCCGTGGCGCGAGTCACCGCGCACCACGGTGTGCACCACCTCGGATATCCGATCTGGCTGTGGCATTGGGGGCAGCCCGCCGATGTGCCGTGGGAGCGCGCCGCATCGCTGGCTCTCACGCCGGGCGAGAGTGCGATCAAAGCGCACGCGCTGCGAACGCACGTCTCGCAGCTCGAGCCGCTGTCGGATGCCCCGGGCGACGAGGCCATCGTCTCCGAGACGATGCAGGCGCATTTCGCGCGCGACACCGAGCTGTTCCTTCACGAGGCTGACACGCAGGATGACTCGCTGCCGCCTGACTACTTCGATTCGTTCTACGCGCGCCACGACGATCCGTGGGGATTCGAGACGCGCTGGTATGAAGAGCGCAAGCGCGCGCTGCTCATGGCGAGCCTGCCCACCCGTGCACTGGGATCCGTGCTCGAGGTCGGCTGCTCCACCGGCTTGATCACCGTCGACCTGGCCGCACGCGCCGACCGCGTCGTCGGGCTCGAGCCGGCGGCCGCCGCACTCGAGGCGACACGCACGCGCACACGCGCCCTGCGGAACGTCGAACTGCAGCGCGGCGGGGCGCCTGCGCACTGGCCTGCGGGCCCGTTCGACACCATCGTGCTGTCGGAGGTCGGCTACTACCTGTCGCCACCGGATCTCGAGCGGACGATCGCGCTGATCGACGACTCGCTGACCGAAGAAGGATCCCTGGTCGCCTGCCACTGGCGGCACCCGGTCGCCGACTATCCCCAGACCGGCGACCAGGTGCATGCGGCGCTGCGCTCGGTCCGCACGTGGGAACGGCTCGCCCTGCACGAGGAAGAGGATTTCGTGCTCGAGGTGTTCGGTCGGCACCCGGTCGTCTCCGTCGCCCGACGGGAGGGACTCGCATGACGCGCGCCTCGATCCGCGCGGTCGCGGTGGTGATCCCCGTGCACGACGAGGCTGCGCTTCTGGAACGGTGTCTGAACGCGCTGGGCGCGGCCGTCGCGGCCGCGCGCGTCCCATGCGTCGTGCGCATCGTGCTGGATGCCTGCACCGACGAGTCCGCCGACATCGCCGCGCGGCATCCGTTCCCCGTCGTCCCGGTCGATGCCAACGCGGTCGGTGCGGCACGCGCGAACGGCGTGAGTGCCGCGCTCGCAGCGCTGCCGCACGTGCCGCCCCAGCGCGTGTGGATCGCGAACACGGATGCCGATTCGGTCGTTCCCGTCAACTGGATCGCACTGCAGCTCGAGCTCGCCGCGGCGGGCGCGGACGTGATGGTCGGCACGGTGCGCCCCGACTTCGACGACCTGACCGAGGATCACCGTCGGCTGTGGCTCGACACCCACGAACCGGGCAAGCCGAACGGCCACACCCACGGCGCGAACCTGGGTGTGCGCGCGAGCACCTACCTGCAGGCCGCGGGCTTCGACGAGCTCGTCGAGCACGAAGACGTGCGGCTGGTCGAGGCGTGCCGCGCGATCGGCGCCACCGTGGTGGCAAGCGATGCCGCAGAGGTCGTCACCTCGGGTCGCTTCACGGGCCGCACACCGGGCGGGTACGCGGGCTACCTCCGCGAGCAAGCCCTCCGCCTTCCTCACCGGGCCGAGCGTGCGCTGCTCGACGCCGAGAGGAGCACCGCATGAGCGGGGACGTCTCGCTCTCGCGCATCGCCGCGTCGGACGCGGGTGAGGTGCTCACGGTTCAGCGGGCCGCATTCGTGTCGGAGGCGCAGATCTACGGCTCTGCCGACATGCCGGCGCTGGTGCAGACCCTGGCCGAACTCGAGGCCGAGCTGCGTGCGGCAGACGGATGGGTCGCGCGCATCGACGGGCGCCTGGTCGGTGCGATCCGCACGCGCGAGGAGAACGGCCTCCTGCTGATCGGCCGGATCGCGATCGCACCCGATCAGCAGGGCTCGGGAATCGGCCAGGCGCTGCTCGAGGCCGCGGAGTCGCACTCGCACGCCGACGAAGCCGAGCTGTTCACGGGCAGCCTCAGCGAAGCGAACATCCGGCTCTACGAGCGCTGCGGCTACGCCGAGACCGAGCGCGTCGACCAGGAGGACGGCATCCAGGAGATCTTCTTCCGCAAGAGGCTGCGGGATCCCTCGACCTAAGGTGCGGAGCTGTCCAGATCGATGGATTGAGCGGCGTCCGTCTCTGCGTGGGCGACCGCGGTAGGCGGGCGCAGCAGACGAGCACGACGATCGATGTCGTCGATCACGCCCTGATCGCGACCGCTCTCGGCGCCCTCTGTCGGCACCGCGAGAAGCTGGCTGGCCGGCCCGATGAGGAACTCGGCCGTGGCAAGAGTCCCGTCCTCGCCGACGACCGGAACCACGAGGACATCCGACGCCTTGGTGGCCGCGAGTTCGCGCGCGTATTGGATCAGCGCCTCGGCCACGTCGTCCGCCATCACTACCGAGCCCCCGGTGTAGTGCAAAGTCATCATGACTCCATCGTGCGAGCAGGCGCCGCCAGGAGCGAGGGGGTTGTGCGATCCGGCATCCCGTGCATGAGTGACGGGTATTCGCCCGCCGCGTCGCTACGAGAGCAGGTCGTCGGTCGTGGCGCCGGCAACTGCGACGGTGACCTGTGTTCCCCACGGGTCGTCGACCCGTACAGCGCGACCGTCGTCGGCGAACGCGACGTTCTTCGCGCTCAGGCGGGCGGTGAGCGCGTCGAGGTCTTCGCGGGCGGGCACCGACACCGCGACATCGCCGAGCCCGAGGCTCGCAGCGCGCGGGCCGGCGCCGGCCGAGTGCCAGACATTCATCGCGATGTGGTGGTGGTAGCCGCCGGCTGAGGCGAACAGCGCTCCGGGGTAGCTGGTCGCGGTCGGCTCGAATCCCAGCGCATCGAGGTAGAAGGCCCGCGCGACCCGCA
>NZ_WOYP01000010.1 GCF_011620715.1 Microbacterium sp.
GAGTAGGCGCAGCGCGTCCTGTGAGCACTCGGTGATCGAGTAGCGCGCAGCGCGTATCGAGATCCGTGCAGGGGCTCCGCCGAAGGGCGGGGCCCCTCCCGCGTTCCCGCTCAGAACCCGGTCGGGAGCACGTCGAAGCCGCGTTCGCCGATAGGGACGGCATCCGTCACCATAGCCGTCTCGACCTGCGCGCCCGGCGGACCCTGTGCCATCCACGCGATCACTTCGTCGACCTGATCCTGAGTGCCCTCGATCTCGGCCTCGACGCTGCCGTCGTGCAGGTTGCGCACCCAGCCCGCGACCCCGACCTTCCGGGCGACCATCCGCATCGTGTAGCGGTAGCCGACGCCCTGCACCATGCCGTGCACCATCACGTGGACGCGCCTCATCGCTCCATCGTGCCGTGCGAGGGCTGGGAAGGCCAGAAGCCGGGTGTCAGGAATCATTGGGGGAGCACGAGACTCGTGCCGATCCCGATCATCACGACCGCGATCACCGCGTCGAGGATCCGCCACGCGCGCGGCGTGCTGAGCCAGCCACTGAGGTAGCGCGCGCCGCCGGCGAGGCCGAAGAACCAGATCACGCTCGCGGCAATCGCCCCCGCGGCGAACACCCAGCGCGCATCGCCGTGCGTGTTGGCGACCGTTCCGAGCAGGAAGACCGTGTCCAGGTACACGTGCGGGTTCAGCCACGTCAGCGCGAGGCAGGTGAGCACGACCGGCAAGGCCTTGGTGCGGGCCCGCACGGCTGCGCCTGAGGCAGGGGAATCGCTCGCAGTGGGGTCTGCGGCGGCGGATCCCTCCGCCTCGAGCGTGTGCCCGGACGGCCGCCAGGCGCGCCGCGCGGCGAGGAGCCCATACCCCACGAGGAAAACAGCGCCCGCCCACCGCACCACGTCGATCAGCCAGGGAACCGTGTTCAGCACGAACCCGACCCCCGAGACGCCGAGCGCGATGAGCACCGCGTCCGAGATCGCGCAGATCGCTGCGACCAGGACCACGTGCTCGCGGCGCAGGCCCTGGCGCAGCACGAAGAGGTTCTGCGCGCCGATCGCGATGATCAGCGAGAAACCGAGGCCGAGCCCGGCGAGCAGGGGGGAGAGCATGTCTCGACGCTATGCGTCGAGGGTGGTTGAGTCCAACTGATGATTCTTCAGATGCATTAGTCTCGCTAATGATGCGCATCTCTTTCGAACTGGCCGAGACCGTTGCCGCCGTCGTCGACGAAGGCACGCTGGATGCCGCCGCCCGCCGACTGCACATCACTCCGTCTGCGGTCAGCCAGCGCGTCAAGACGCTCGAGGAGCAGCTCGGTCGCGTCGTGCTCGTACGGTCCAAGCCCGCTCGGCTCACCGAAGCGGGCACGGCGGTCGTGCGGATGGCCCGCCAGATCGCGCTGCTCGAGCACGACACGCTCGTCGAGCTGGGTGATGAGAGCGGTGACGCCTCGCGCACCACGGTGCCGCTCGCAGTGAACGCCGACTCGCTCGCCACCTGGTTCCTCGAGCCTCTCGGGCGGCTCGCGGAGCGGCATCCGGTCGTGTTCGAACTGCACCGCGACGACCAGGACTTCACCGCCTCGCTGCTCGAATCGGGCGCGGTGATGGGCGCCGTCACGTCGCGCTCCACGCCCGTCGCCGGCTGCCGCGTCAGCACGCTCGGGGCGATGCGCTACGAGGCGGTGGCCACGCCCGCGTTCGCGAAGCGCTGGCTGCCCGATTCGTCCTCGCCGTCCACGCTGGCCCAGGCGCCCCTCGTAGACTTCGACCGCCGCGACGACCTGCAGACCCGGTGGCTCCGCGCGTGCGGGATCGACGAGACACTGCCGTCTCGGCACTATGTGCCGGCGTCCAACGACTTCGCCACGGCGGTCCGGCATGGCCTCGGCTGGGCACTGCTGCCCACCTTCCAGTCGCACGACGCGCTGCATGCCGGAGACCTCGTGAGGCTGGGCGGTCCACCGATCGACGTGCCCCTGTACTGGCAGCAGTGGAACCTGCGCTCGCCGCTGCTGGACGCGATCGCGGAGGAGATCGTGGCCGACGGGCGGCACCTGCTCAGTCCCCTTCCCCGGCCGGAGGCGTGACCGGCCTCAGTCGTCGCTGACGCGCAGCACGATCTTTCCGCGCGTGTGGCCTCGTTCGAGTTCGGCGTGCGCGGCGGCGGCATCATTCAGGTCGAAGACCCGGTCGATGTACACCTGCACCGCGCCGGAATCGAGGAGGCGACCCACGGTGGCCAGCGTGCCGCCATCGGGGATGACCTTGTAGCCGGTCGGGCGCACGCCCGCGTCGGCCGCCGCGTCGGCATAGCCCGGCCACGACCCGGTCGGCACCAGGATGTACAGCCCACCCGGGCGGATGATCTTCAGCGAGCGCTCGCCGGTCCTCTCGTGGACGTTGCCGACGAGGTCGATCACGACGTCGACGTCGGCGATGACGTCCTCGAACCGGGTCGAGGTGTGGTCGATCACGACCGACGCACCGAGTTCCCGCAGCCACGAAGCGTTACGGGTCGAGCCGGTCGCCGTCACATGAGCACCGAAGTATGCCGCGAACTGCACGGCGAAGTGGCCCACGCCGCCGCTGCCGGCATGGATCAGCATCCGCTGTCCTTCGTGGGCATGGGCGGTCTCGACGACCAGGCCCCACGCGGTCAGTGCGGCCAGCGGAACCCCCGCGGCCTCGACATGGGAGAGTGACGAGGGCTTGCGTGCGACCGACTGCGACGGCACCACGGCGTACTCGGCATAGCTGCCGCCGGAGCGGGGGAACGGGACCATGCCGAACACCGGCGTACCCGGTGGCAGCGGGTGCGACTCGTACGGCGAGCGCACCACGATGCCGCTGAAGTCGAAGCCGAGCGCCGCCGGGTACGCCGCGATCGCACTGGAGACGCCGGTGCCGCCGCGCGTCTTCGCGTCGATCGGGTTGATGCCCGCTGCCACGACTCGCACGAGGAGTTCGCTGAGGATCGGCGTGGGCACGGCCACGGTCGCTTCGTGAAGCGCTTCGGGGCCCCCGGTCGCCTCGATCACGGCGGCGCGCATCGTCTCAGGCGGGTCCGCGACCGCGACGCGGGTCGAGTCGGGAGTGGATGCGGGTCGCAGCGGCCGGAATCTCATGGATCGCTCCTTCCGGGTGCATGTCGGCTTCGGCAGCACTCGTTTGCTGGTGGACACAGTCAACCCTGACTATGTCTCGCCCGTGTTACGCGGGTGCTACCAGTCGACTAAGCCCTACCGGGCGTTTCGTGTGACCCACCGGATCGTTCATCCGGCCGTCAGGGGGTCTCGCCGGCAGTGAGCGCATGCAGCAGTCGCGTGAGGTCGCGGATCTCGGCGACCGACCACTCTTCGAGGGTGTTGAACAGGACGCTCTCCTGAGGTGCCCGGGCATCGGCGAGTCGCTCGAGACCCTTGACGGTCGGCGAGAGCAGGCTGGAGCGGCCGTCGGCCGGATCGGGGGTGCGGGTGATCAGACCGAGATCTTCGAGCTCTCGCACCGTGCGACTGATCTGGCCCTTGTCGGCCATGAGTGATTCGGCCAGGCTCGAGAGCGTGACGCTCTCGCGGCGCACGATCGTCGTGAAGACCTTATATGCCCCGGGGAGCATCCCCGGGCTGACCCGCTGCGCATTGTCGGCGAGCATGCGGTGCATGCGGCTGATCAGTTCTCCGAACTCGGCCTCGAGGGCGCGCGCCGCATCGGTGCGCGCCTCTCGGGTTTCGCCATTCGCCACGGTGGAGACTACCGATTGGTGCCGCGAGAGTCCGAGGATCCGGCGTCGCGGGAGGCGGCATCCTGGGTCCGCACCGAGCCGGTCGCGGCCAGGACGTCCATGCCCTGCGAGACCGACACCGTGGCGAAGTCGGCTTCGGCCGCCTGCAGACGCTCGCCGGTGGTCATGCGGGTCAGCGGCTTGTTCGGCAGGAACACGATCGCGATCAGGCTGATCACCGCGAACGGCACGGCGATCAGGAAGGAGTGCGAGATGCCCTGGGCGTAGATGTCCTCGAAGATGATCCGCAGCGACTCGGGCATCGCCGAGACCTGGGGGAGCGTGCCCGAAGCGAGCGTGTCCGCCCACTTCTGCGCGTCGGCGCCCAGTCCCATGATGGCCGTCGTGATGTCGTCCTTGCCCGCCGTCACCAGGTCGGTGACGCGGGCAGCCAGGGCCGCGCCCATGACCGAGACGCCGATCGTGCCGCCGAGGCTGCGGAAGAACGTGACTCCCGAGCTGGCGACGCCGATCTTCGTGGGCTCCGCCGTGTTCTGCACGATGAGCACCAGATTCTGCATCGTCATGCCGACGCCGGCGCCGAGCAGGAACATGTACAGCGAGACGAGCGCGAAGTTCGTGTCGTACTGGAGCGTCGAGAGCAGATACGAACCCGCGATCAGGAGCACCCCGCCGACGATGAGGAACGGCTTCCACCGGCCGAACTTCGTGATCAGGGCACCGACGCCGATCGAGGAGAGAAGGAGTCCGGCGATCATCGGGATGGTCATCAGGCCCGCCTGGGTGGGGGTCGCGCCACGCGCCAGCTGCATGAACTGGGAGAGGAACACCGAAGCGCCGAACATCGCGATGCCCGTGGCGACCGAGGCGATCACAGCGAGGGTGAAGGTCGGATTGCGGAACATCGTGAGCGGGATCAGCGGCTCCTTCGAGCGCATCTCCACGATGATGAACAGGATGGTCGCGAGGACCGCGCCGCCGACCATCAAGAGCGTCGTGGTGCTCAGCCACTCGAAACTGTCACCGGCCAGGCTCACCCAGATCAGCAGCAGCGACACCGCGACCGACAGCAGGACGATGCCCACGTAGTCGATGCTCACCTTGCGCTTGGCGTGAGCGGGGACGCGCAGAGTGAGCTGGATGATGATGAGCGCGGCGATCGCGAAGGGCAGCGCGACGTAGAAGTTCCAGCGCCACCCGAGCGTGTCGGTGATGACGCCGCCCAGGAGCGGGCCGCCGACCGTGGCGACAGCCATGACGGCGCCGAACAGACCCATGTAGCGGCCGCGTTCGCGGGGGCTGATGATGTCGGCCATGAGCACCTGGCTGAGGGCGGCGATTCCGCCGGCGCCGATGCCCTGCACGGCACGGAACGCGATGAGGGTCGTCGTGTCCTGCGAGAAGCCCGCTGCGGCGGTGGCGAGCACGAAGATGACGATCGCGATCTGGAACAGCAGCTTGCGGTTGAACAGGTCGGCGAGCTTTCCCCAGATCGGCGTCGAGATCGCCGTGGTCAGCAGTGTGGCGGTGATGACCCAGGTGAACGCGGTCTGGTTGCCGTCGAGGTCGTGGATGATGACGGGAAGCGAGGTCGAGACGACGGTCGAAGCGAGCATCGAGACGAACATGGCCAGGAGCAGGCCGGAGAGCGCTTCGAGCACCTGGCGGTGCGTCATCTTGGGCTTCGTGAGCTCCTCGGAAGCGGAGGAAGGAGTGGACATGGAGATCCTCTTCGGGAGAATGCGGACGGTCGGCGGCGACGACGGCGGCGCGAGAAAGTTGATCCAAGTCAACTGTTGAGTTGAGTCAACTATATTGTCAATGCTTGACGTCTGTCAACTATTCCCGAGGAGGGTCAGTCGGCCAGGGCGAGTGCGCGGAAGGGCTCGCGCGAGACCGGAGGGTGCGGCATCCGCGTCTCTTGTTCCCCAGGCAGGCGCGAGAGCATGGTGCGGCGGTGCAGCTCGTCGATCAGCGAGGTCGCCAGGCGCACGAGCTTGCCGATCTCGACCTCATCGCGGTCGATCCAGGCGCAGCGCGGCTCGTCGGCGATGGGCACGAATGCGTCGTGCTCCTCCCAAGCCACGAGGGTGCGCTCGGCGCCCAGGACGTGCTGCTGCCACCAGACCTGCCGCAGATACGACCGGGGGATGCTGCGCCACGACTTGTTCGTCGTCTTGATCTCGCAGAGGATGACCCGGCCCGAGCCGTCGACGACCACGCCGTCGGGCGTGGCCAGGTGGCGCTTTTCGACCTCGGCGTGGAAGAGGGCGCTCGAGGGGAGGATGCCGTGAGTAGCCGCGACCCAGCGCGCGATCTCGGGCTCCCGGACCCGACCGTGCGCGGTATAGGCGTTGCCCGAGAAGCCGGAGCCCATGAGCTTCGCGTCGGCGGCCTTCCCGATCGCATTCACCGAGGTGAGGCCCGCGACATCGGTCGCGGTGATCCCGCGGGAGCGTGCCCGCGTCCAGGCGACCCGGTCGCGGGAGTCCGCGACCACCCGTGCCGCGAGCCCCGGGTGCAGCGCGGCGAGTTCGGGGGTCACGTCTTCGAGGCTATCCCCGCCCGGGGACTTCTCCGTTCGCGACACCCGGGCTGCTCCTCGCATCGAGTGCACTGCCTCTCACCGAGCGCACGACTTCAGCCGCGAGGCGATGCCGTGCGCTCGGTGAGAAGTCGTGCACTGAGCGAGCAGGCTTCTCCCCAGCGTCCGCGCGCGCTGCGTTGTGCACCCATCCGCCCGACGACGGAATCGGGGTGCACCGACCAGGCGAGGGTGGACGGCATGCCCCGCACGATGTCGGTCTCCGAACTCAGTCCGCTGGTCTGTTCCCGCAGCAAGCTGCTCTCGACGGGATGGACGGACCGATCCATCGACGCGGCGGTGCGCATCGGGGAGCTTCTGACCGTCCGACGAGGCCCCTTCATGTGAGTGCACGACCTCGCTGCAGCCGGAAGTCGTGCGCTCGGGAAGAAGTCGTGCGCTCGGGAAGAAGTCGTGCGCTCGGGAAGAAGTCGTGCACTCGGGTGGCCATCCTCGGCCTGGGCGTCGATTTGGCGGGATGGACGGCGGAACGTAGACTTGTCGGCAGCCGAAGACCGCTGGTCATCGACGTGCACGCAAGTGCATGAAGATCGAAGCTCTGCACTGCAGGGGCCCGCGCAGGTGTACGACACGAATCTCCTCCGAGAATCCAGCTCCGTGCGCTTGCGCCGGAGCTTCTTCATTTCGTCGAGTAGAGATCCGATGAGCGGATGCCGTCGGTCGGCGCACCGCCATCGTGGAGCGTCTCGTATACACAAGGAGTGGCCATGGCGCAGAAGGATGCATCGGTCGCCGAACTCACGAGGAACTTCGAGGGTTCGACCGCCGTTCTGCTGACCGAGTACCGCGGTCTGACGGTTGCAGAGCTCAAAGAGCTCCGCAACAGCATTCGTCAGGACGCGGAATACGCCGTGGTGAAGAACACGCTGACAAAGATCGCCGCCAACAACGCGGGGATCTCGTCGCTGGACGAGGATCTCAAGGGCCCCTCGGCCATCGCTTTCGTGCACGGTGACCCGGTCACCGTCGCGAAGGGTCTGCGCGCCTTCGCCAAGGCACACCCTCTTCTGGTGATCAAGGGCGGGTACTTCGACGGTGCCCCCCTGACCGCAGACGAGGTCAACAAGCTCGCTGACCTTGAGAGCCGTGAAGTCCTGCTGGCGAAGCTCGCCGGCGCGATGAAGGCCTCGCTGTTCGGCGCCGCATATCTGTTCAACGCACCGCTGTCGAAGGCTGTTCGCACGGTCGACGCGCTGCGGGAGAAGCAGGAGTCCGCCGCCTGATCAGGGCGCGGCAACATCACCCGGTTGTCGAGTAGGCCGCGAAGCGGCCGTCTCGACACAAGCAAGGAGAAATCATGGCAAAGCTCACCACCGACGAGCTGCTCGACGCGTTCAAAGAGCTCACGCTCATCGAGCTGTCGGAGTTCGTCAAGAAGTTCGAGGAGACCTTCGAGGTCACCGCCGCCGCTCCCGTCGCCGTTGCCGGCCCGGCTGCTGCCGGCGCGGCGCCCGCCGAAGAGGTCGAGGAGCAGACGGCGTTCGACGTCGTGCTCGAGGCCGCCGGCGAAAAGAAGATCCAGGTCATCAAGGTCGTTCGTGAGCTCACCGCTCTCGGCCTCGGAGAGGCCAAGGCCGTCGTCGACGGCGCTCCCAAGGCTGTGCTCGAGGGCGCGACCAAGGAGGCCGCTGACAAGGCGAAGGCTGCTCTCGAAGAGGCCGGCGCGACCGTTACCCTCAAGTAGTCACGAGCCCGCAGGGCGCGACGACTGAGTCACACGAACGCCCCGGATGCTGCATCCGGGGCGTTCGTCATTTCTGGGCGCTCAGAGGTTGCCGTGCTGACGGCCGTCGATCGCGACGGCCGAGCGCTGCGGATCGAGCGCGGCGGTGGAGTTGCGCACCACCAGCTGAGCCCGCATCCGCACCGCTTTGGGTGGCTCGCTGGGATCGTCCAGATGGTTCATGAGCATTTCGACGGCCATGCGTCCCTGCTCGCGCGGCGACTGGCGCAGCGTGGTGAGGGAGAACATGCCGGCGAACTCGTGGTCATCGATGCCGATCACGCTGAGGTCGCTGGGGACCTGAACGCCGAGCCGTCGCGCCGCGATGATCGCCCCGATCGCGACCTCGTCGCAGGTCGCGACGATCGCGGTCGGTCGCGCGCGGGCGTCGCCGAGCGCGTCGACGGCGGATGCATAGCCGCCCGGCAGCGTCACGACCGAGACGATGTGCGACACGTGATCGGACAGGCCCGCGGCGATCATCGCGCCCAGGTAGCCGTCCAGACGGCGGCGATCCACCTGCGCCCAGTGCGTCATGCCGCCGCCAAGGAATGCGATGTCGCGATGGCCGAGCGCGATGAGATGCTCCGTCGCGCGGCGTGCGGCGTAATCGTCATCGACCTCCACGACCGTCGTGGCCTCGCTCGAGCCGACGACGCTGACGACGGGACGGCCGATGGTGATGAGCCGGTCGATCTCGTCGTGGTCCGGTTCCAGCCCGACCGCGATCAGTCCGTCGAACCGCTTGCGCGCCAGGAAATCCTCGAAGATGCGGGTGCGCCCGCTGGTGCCGGGCTTCGCGTCGTAGAGGGTGAGGTCCAGGCCCCGTTCCAACAGCGCCTGCTGGATGCCCTCGAGCACCTCGGCGAAGAACCACCGGTTCACATACGGCATGACCACGCCGATGTTCTGGGTGCGCCCGGTGACCAGGCTCGCCGCATTCGTGGACGGAACATAGCCGAGCGACTCCGCGACCGCGGTCACGCGCGCCCTCGTCTTCTCGGAGACGTAGCCGGAGCCGCTCAGCGCCCTGCTGGCGGTGGACTTGGACACGCCCGCGAGGCGTGCCACATCCGAGATTCCGCTCATCGAGGCTCCTTCGCATCCGCTGGCAGCGTCCTCATGTCGCTCAAGAACGCGACGGAGCACCGCGGGATCATGGAAACGATTCCACATCGAATGTCCACGCGCCACGGTACGCAGTGAAGAGCCTATCCCTGAGCCCCGACTGGAAGAATGGGTTCTTCGCGGGGGTTACGGAGTTGTAACAATGCGCGATTGCGCGCCGCTCGCGTCGTCTCTACGGTGAATATGGAATCGGTTCCCGATAATGCACGTGCGGGGACTTCGATGCGCGTCCTGCGCATGGCACTCAACGAGGAGACAGAAATGAATGGACTGCGTTCACCCGCGCGTCGTCGCACAACGATTGCGATCGGCATCGCGGCGATCGCCACGCTGGCACTGGCCGGCTGCGCGGAGGGCGGCGGTGATTCGGGTGATTCCGGATCGGTCGAGGGCGAAACCGTCAGCATCTCCGGTGGCATCACGGGTACCGAAGCCGACGCCTTGCAGGCATCGTTCGACGCGTTCACCGAGGACACCGGCATCATCGTCGAATACACCGGCGACAAGGGCTTCGAGGGCAACATCGTCACGAAGGTGCAGGGTGGCAATGCCCCCGACATCGCGATCGTTCCGCAGCCGGGTCTGCTCAAGACGCTGGTCGAGACCGGTGAGGTCAAGGAGGCGCCCGAAGGCGTCGTGACGAACGTCGACGCGAACTGGTCTCCGGATTGGAAGTCCTACGGCACGTTCGACGACGTGTTCTACGCGGCGCCGATGCTCGCGAATATCAAGGGCTACGTCTGGTATTCGCCCACGAAGTTCGAGGAGTGGGGCGTCGAGGTTCCGAAGACGTGGGACGAGTTGCTCACTCTGACCGCGACGATCGAGGAGAAGAGCGGTGGCCCGGCATGGTGTGCCGGCTTCGAGTCCGGCGACGCGTCGGGCTGGCCCGGTACGGACTGGATCGAGGACCTCGTGCTGCGCAACTCCGGTCCCGAGGTCTACGACCAGTGGGTCGCGGGTGAGGTGAAGTTCACCGACCCTGAGATCAAGGAAGCGTTCGACGCCGTCGGCGAGATCCTCCTGGACCCTGCCGCTGTCAACGCCGGTTTCGGCGACGTCAAGAGCATCAACTCGACCGCGTTCGCGAACGTCGCGGCTCCGGTGGCGAACGGGACCTGCCCGATGACCCACCAGGCCTCGTTCCTGTCGTCGAACTTCCTCGACGTGGAGACGGCTGACGGCAACGTGCCGACGGTCGCTTCCGATGGCGACGTCTACGCCTTCGTGCTCCCGGGCTACGAAGAGGGTTCGGCGACGATCGAGGTCGGCGGCGAGTTCGTCACCGCGTTCTCCGACGACGCGGCCACGGTGGCGGTGCTCGAGTACATGTCCACCCCGGAGTTCGCTGACGCTCGCGTCAGCCAGGGCGGCGTCATCTCGGCCAACCTGAACGCCGACCCGAGCCTCGCCTCGAGCGAGTTCCTCACCGAGGCGATGACCCTGTTGCAGGACCCGAACACCACGGTCCGCTTCGACGCATCAGACCTGATGCCGTCGACCGTCGGCGCCGGTTCGTTCTGGAAGGGCATGGTCAGCTGGATCGACGGCAAGGACACCGAGACCGTTCTGAGCGACATCCAGGCCGGGTACGAGAACTAGCAGGTCATGGGGCGGCTGCAGCGGGGTCACCATCACGGTGGCCCCGTTGCAGCCTGACGAAACACCCCCGGTCCGCGGGACGCGCATCGGGTTCTAGGCATCCAAGGGTCCAATGACGGGCTCGGAAAGGGATCCATGTCTGAGGCAAGAGTGGAGACCAGGCGGAAGACAGCTCCGGACAAGTCGGATCTCGACGCCGTCGCACGCCAGGAGCGCGAGGCGAAGAAGAGCAGGGCCACGATGGCCGTCGTGGCAGTCGGCTTCATCGTCATCGTGGCGCTGTTCATCTTCATGGTCACGCGGCCACCCGCGGAGGATCCGAAACCCGTATCGCTCGGGTTCTCCCTCAACAGCTTCTTCCAGTGGCTGGGCGACCTCGGGCCGATCGTGCAGATCCCGATCGTGCTCATCGCGTTCGGGGCGGTCGTCGGCATCATCCTGCTGCTGATCGAATACGCGCCTCGATCCGGGCGCGGCTACCTGGTCCTCCGTGTGGCGGCGTGCTTCATCATCCCCGTGCTCGCCTTCATGCTGTTGCGTCCCTACCAGGGCGCGGTGATCTACGTGGTCCTGATCGCGGTCATTCTGGGAGGTCTGCTGTTCTATGCGGACCTGCGGGCCCGCCAAGGCGCCGGATACCTCTTCCAGCTCATCATCTTCAGCGCTCCGGCGACGATCCTGCTCTTGATCGGCCTGATCTACCCGGCGATCGCGACGATCTGGCAGTCGTTCTTCGACAAGACGGGCGAGAGCTTCGTCGCACTCGAGAACTACATCTGGGTCTTCACGAACCCCGAGGGGTTCTGGTCGGTCGTCAACACGATCATCTGGGTGCTCATCGCTCCCACGTTCGCGACGGCCATCGGCCTCGCCTACGCGGTTTTCATCGACCGGGCTCGCGGCGAGAGGGTGCTGAAGGTGCTGATCTTCATGCCGTTCGCCATCTCGTTCGTCGGCGCCGGCATCATCTGGAAGCTGATGTACGACTACCGCCAGGGCGAGCAGATCGGTCTGTTCAACGCGGTCGTAGTCGCCTTCGGGGGCGAGCCGGTCTCCTGGCTCGCGGTCGAGCCGCTTTTCAACACTCTCTGCCTGCTCGTCGTCTTCATCTGGAGTCAGACGGGACTGGCGATGGTGATCCTGTCGGCCGCCGTGAAGGCGGTGCCCATCGAACAGATGGAGGCGGCCGAGCTCGACGGGACCAACGCGTGGCAGCGATTCGTCAACGTCACGCTTCCCGGCATCCGGTCCTCCATCATCGTCGTCCTCACCACCGTCGCCATCGGCGCGCTCAAGATCTACGACGTCGTCGCGGTGATGACCGGCGGGCGAGCGAACTCGACGGTGCTCGCATTCGAGATGGTCAACCAGCAGCAGCGGTTCCAGAGCTATGGCCATTCGGCCGCATTGGCGGTGGTGCTGTTCTTGTTCGTCGTGCCGCTCATCGTCTTCAACGTGATTCAGATCAGGAAGCAGAGGGAGATCCGATGACCATCGAGGTTATCGAGCCGGTCGCCGACCCGCGCACCGCTCGCCAGCTTGCCCGCGACACCGCCAGGCACGAGAAGATGGCGCAGAAGCGTCTCACCTCGCGTGGTGCCACCATCGCGGCGATCTTGATCGCGTTCTTCTGGACGATTCCGACGTTCGGACTGCTCGTCACATCGTTCCGCCCGCCGGCACAGACCCAGACCACGGGTTGGTGGACGGTCTTCACGAATCCGGAGTTCACGCTCGGCAACTACTCCGCCGCGCTGACGTCGGGGGGAACGACGCTGACGCTCGGGGAGTCGTTCCTCAACTCCCTGGCGATCACGATTCCCGTCGTGGCGTTCTCGCTGGCCGTCGCGTCCCTGCTGGCATACGCCTTCGCCTGGATCGACTTCCGGTTCAAGAACACGCTGTTCGTCGCGGTGTTCGCCCTGCAGATCGTTCCGTTGCAGATGGCTCTCGTTCCGCTTCTGAGCCTCTTCTCGCGGGGCCTCACGATCAACGGCGTGTCGATCTTCCCGGGCCTGGAGCTGAGAGACATCGACCACAGCTTCGCAACCGTGTGGATCGCGCACACGATCTTCTCGCTGCCGCTCGCGGTGTTCCTGCTGCACAACTTCATCTCGGAGATCCCGAGTGAGGTCATCGAAGCGGCGCGCGTCGATGGGGCCGGGCACGGACAGATCTTCTTCCGGATGATCCTGCCGCTCGCCGCACCCGCACTGGCGTCGTTCGCGGTGCTGGAATTCATCTGGGTGTGGAACGACCTGCTCGTTGCGACGATATTCGCTCCATCGTCGTCACTGCCGATGACGCAATCTCTGGCATCCCTGTCGGGAACCTGGGGCAATCAGTGGTTCCTGCAATCGGCGGGCACGTTCCTGTCGATTCTGGTGCCGCTGATCGTGTTCTTCGCACTGCAGCGGTTCTTCGTCCGAGGACTGCTGGCCGGCGCCACGAAAGGCTGATCGCAGAGCGGTCGCGCCGCATAGGGTGTGATCCATGGATGCCGTGACCGATGTCGACGCACTGTCCAGGCCCGTCGACCCCGTCGTGGGACTCACCCTCGCGCAGGTCGCCGAGCGCGTGGCCGCGGGACGGACGAATGCCTTCACGGCGGACATCGGCCGCAGTGTCTGGAACATCGTCAGCGCCAACGTGTTCACGCTCTTCAACGCGATCGTGGGCGGCTGCTTCCTCGTGCTGCTGCTGCTCGGACGCTGGCAGGACGCGCTGTTCGGTCTGGCGGCTTTCGCGAACGCGATCATCGGCTGCGTCCAGGAGTTCCGGGCGAAGGCGAAGCTCGACCGCCTGGCGCTGCTGAACGCACCACGTGCGCGCGTGCGCCGGGACGGCGAGGCGCTCGAGATCGCCCCGGCCGATGTCGTGCTCGATGACATGCTCATCCTGCGCGCCGGCGACCAGGTGCCCGCGGATGCCGTCGTCGTAGGCGGCCGGGCGTTGCAGATCGACGAATCCATGCTCACCGGCGAGTCCGCCGGTCACCCGTTCACTGTAGCGATGCGGACGCGAGGCGCAGGCGAACTTGTCAGA
>NZ_WOYP01000080.1 GCF_011620715.1 Microbacterium sp.
CACGACCCTCGCCGACACAGCCGTCATGAGCGTGATCAGCGCGCAGGTGCGCTAGACGTGAAGCTGAAGATGACCTCGACCTCGACCGGGCTGTCGAGTGGGAGGACGGAAACGCCGACGGCCGAGCGTGCGTGACGCCCAGGCTCGCCGAAGATCTCGCCGAGCACCTCGCTCGCGCCGTTGACGACGCCGGGCTGGCCGCTGAATTCGGGAACGGATGCCACGAATCCGACGAGCTTGACGACGCCGGTGAGCCGGTCCACACCGCCGACCGCCGCGGCGGCTGCCGCGACGGCGTTCAGCGCGCACTGGCGCGCGTAGGCGTGCGCGTCGGCGGCGGGGACGAGCCCATGACCGTCGCCGACCTTTCCGGTCGCGGGGAGTGCGCCTGACACCATCGGCAGCTGTCCTGCCGTGAACACCAGGTCGCCGTGCGCCTTCGCCGGCACGTACGCGGCAACCGGCGGGACGACCGCCGGCAGGTCGATGCCGAGTTCGGCCAGCCGGGCGGAGACGCTCATGTCTGCGGCTCCTCGAACTGCTGCGCGGCCTGAGCTGCGGCATCCAGCCCCGCATTGGCGGAGCCTCCCCCGGAGGGACGCTTGAGGTACGCGACGAGGCCGCCCTCAGGGCCGGGCACGACCTGCACGAGCTCCCAGCCCTGCTTGCCCCAGTTGTTCAGAATTGCCGCTGTGTTGTGGATGAGCAGTGGAGTGGTGAGGTACTCCCACGTGGTCATGGAGTCTCCGAAATGTCGGGTGCGGGTGCGGGCGCAACGCTGTCAGAAGGCGCGCCCGTAAAGGGTTCGCCCAGGTAGCTCCCTTACGATCAAGCCTATGCCTGATAAGAAACGGACGGCTAGCGGTGTGTTCGGAGGCCTCCTCGGCTTGATCGGACTCAGTGCTGCTGCGGGTGTCTTGATCACCGCGACCGTCACCCCTGCGATCGCCCTCACAGGTGCCGCCGCGACGAGTGCGATCACGATGTTCGACAACCTGCCCAGCGTGCTCGACATCGACAAGCTCATGCTTCCGACGACGATCTACGCGAAGGATGCCAACACCGGCACGGATATCGAACTGGCCACGTTCTACGACCAGAATCGCGCACCGGTCAACTTCGACGAAGTCAATCCGGTCGTCTACGACGCCATCCTCTCCAGCGAGGACCCTCGCTTCTATCAGCACGGCGGCGTCGACCTCATCGGAACGTCGCGCGCGCTCCTGCAGAACGTTCAGGGCAGCGGAGAGACGCAGGGTGGATCCTCCATCAGCCAGCAGTACGTCAAGAACGTGCTCATCCAGCGCTGCGAGCGAGATGCGGTCGCCACGGACGAGTTGACCGAAGCCGAGGTGCTGGCCAATTGCTGGACCGAGGCGACGACCGCGAGCGGGAATGACGGCATCGAGCGCAAACTGCAGGAGATGCGATACGCGATCGCCCTGGAACAGAAGTATTCCAAGAACGACATTCTTCTGGGCTACCTCAACATCTCCAACTTCGGCGGCCGCACATACGGCATCGAGGCCGCGGCAAAGTACTACTTCGGCGTGTCCGCCAAAGATCTGTCCGTCTCGCAGGCGGCGACGCTGGCCGGCGTCGTGCAGAACCCGAACACGTACCGCATCGACCAGCCAAGCGGATCGATCTTCGACGGCGACGGAGTCGCCTACAACAAGGCTCCCGACGGACTGATCGACGACGTGCGGCCCGGGCAGCTCGCCGCGCTGGACACGCTGCTCTCGGACGGCACAATCACGCAGGAGCAGTACCTTGCTGCGGCCGATGGGTACACGTCCACCAAGGGCCGTCAGCTGTACGTCCTCAGCCGCATGTTCGACGACGGCAAGATCACGCGCGATCAGTACGTCGCTGCGGCCATCGAGCCCATCGCGCCCGTGATCACTCCCGCAACGACAGGCTGCACGACCGCAGGTGGTTCTGCGTACTTCTGCCAGTACGTGCGCGACATCATCGAGAACGATCCGGCGTTCGGGGCGCTGCCCGAAGAGCGGGAGAGGGCCCTCAAGCGCGGCGGCCTCAGCATCTACACGACGCTCGACCTCCGGGTTCAGCTGGCCGCCGAGGCCGCGATGGTCGAGAACGTGCCGTCATCCGTGGACTTCATGAAACTCGGGTCGACGATCGTGAGCATCGAGTCCACGAGCGGTCGCATCCTCGCCATCGCGCAGAACACGCAGTTCAGCGAAGACGCGGCGGCGGCGGCGGATCCGAACAAGAGCGCTCTCGTGTTCGCCGGTGACTCCACCTACGGATCTTCGGGTGGATTCAACCCCGGATCGACGTTCAAGCTGTTCACCCTCATCGACTGGCTCGAGAAGGGCCACTCTGTCAATGAGATCCTGAACGGTCAGGTTCGCGTCATCAAGCGCTTGACGAACTCGTGCGAGGGAGATTGGGTCAACACGGAGGGCACGCGGGTCGGTAACTTCGGCGGCGGCGGGGGCTACACCGGCACTCCGATGCAGTTCACCGCGCAGTCGCTGAACTCCGGCTTCTTCGCGATGGCCGAGCAGCTCGACCTGTGCGACATCGAGAAAGTCGCCACCAAGATGGGCGTGACCAACGCGAGAAGCGGCCAACCGGTCGACGTGGACACCCAGTTCTCCATCATCGGCTCGAGCAACGTCTCTCCGATCGCCATGGCAGGCGCCTACGCCACGGTCGCGAACAACGGCATCTACTGCCAGCCCAAGGCGATCGACCGGGTCGTCGACTCGGACGGGGTCGAAATGACGCCGCCCGCACGCGCGTGCACTCAGGTGATCGACCCGACGGTCGCCGCGACGGCTGCCTACGCCCTCGAGGGCGTCATGCAGCGCGGCGGGACCGGCTCGCAGGCCAACCCCTACGATGGGACTCCTCTGATCGGCAAGACCGGCACGCACGAGACCTACCACACCTGGATGATCGAGTCGAGCACGAAAGTGACGACCGCGGCCTGGGTCGGCAACTACGACGGTTTGAACGACGTCTTCGATCCTTTCGGCGGCCTGCGGTACATCCTCGCCCGGCAGACGCAGGAGGCGGCGAACGCCGCGTACGGCGGTGACGCGTTCCCCGAGCCGGACTCGAACCTGACCCGCGTGGTCCTGCGCGATCTGCCCAGCGTGATCGGCATGAGCGTAGACCAGGCCACCGCGACTCTCGATGCGGCCGGCTTCAGCGTGAACGTCGGAGATCCAGTCGATTCCGCCGAGGCCGCAGGCATCGTAGCGGCGCAGAACCCCGCCGCCGGTCGGGTGGGCGGCGGAACCGTCGTGACGATCAACCCCAGCAACGGGCAGGGCATCGCGGTGCCCGACGTCAACGGCAAGCAGCTCGACAAGGCGATCAGCGACTTGCGCGGCGCCGGCTTCGGAAACGTCCAGCCGGGCACCTGCACCGAAGACGAGGCCGCGGGAGTCCAGGGGAAGGCGACGGGGACCAGCCCCGGGGCCGGAACCGTCGTGAACCGCAATTCGGCCATCACGGTGAACTACAGCCGCATGAAGTGCACGTAGTGCAGAACCCGTACGCCAAGACCGCCCTCACGGCTCTCGGAGCCGTGGGGGCGGTCGGCGCGAGCGCCGCGATCTGGGGCATCGGCATCGAGCGCTACCTGTTCACGGTCCGTGAGCACGAGGTCCGCATCCTGCCGGACGGTTCCGCGCCAGTGCGCCTCCTGCACCTCTCTGACGCCCACATGGCGCCGTGGCAGCACCGCAAGCAGCGCTGGATGGCCGCGCTCGCGGAGAACTGGCAACCGGACCTCGTCGTGAACACCGGCGACAATCTGGGGCATGAGGACGGCCTGCGGGCTCTGCGTGCCGCCCTGGATCCGCTGCGCGGCATCCCGGGTGTCTTCGTCCACGGTTCGAACGACCACGCCGCCCCGACGCCGCGCAACCCGCTCCTGTACCTCACCGGTCCGTCCAAAGTGAAGGTCGCCGGCGAACCGCTGAACACCCAGGCTCTCGACGGCTATCTCACAGACGATCTCGGCTGGCTGAACCTCAACAACGCGGTCGGCTCGCTCGAACTGCCCGGTATGCGGATCGACGCGTTCGGAGTCAGCGACGCGCACCGAGGATGGGACGAGCTCGACATTCTTGCAGACCTCGTCGAGCAGCTCCAGGCCGATGTGGCTCCCGCGACGGCGACCCTGGGGGTCACGCACGCGCCCTACCGCCGCGTGCTCGACACGTTCATCGATCTCGGCGCCGACCTGATCCTCGGCGGCCACACGCACGGCGGTCAGGTGCGCATCCCCGGCTTCGGCGCCCTCGTCGCGAATTGCGACATCCCGCTGGATCAGGCCCGTGGGCTGAGCGAGTGGACGCATGCAGGCCGCACCGCGCCGCTGAACGTGAGTGCCGGCATCGGGCACTCGATCTACGCACCGGTCCGGTTCGCCTGCCGGCCCGAGGTCTCGCTCATCACCCTCCTCCCCCGCCTCTAGCGCAGGGCTCCTGCACAGAGCGTCACGTCCGGCCCGTCTCCACAAGTCACGGACGGCGGCTCGGAGCGGCGGCACGCGGCGGGCACGATCGAAGCGAATCCGATCGGAGAGCCCATGACCACGAACTTGCCCGCCCGCTCCGGATCCCGGCGAAATGCCCGGCTGCTGGCCGCCCTGCTCACGGCGCTGATCGTCACGTGCTGGAGTGCGGTGGTCGCCGCGCCACCTGTGCACGCGGCGACGGAGGGCACCGGCTTCGGCACGTGGGCTCCCATCTCGCCATACGGATGGCATGGGTCCATGCTGGTGGACGGGGTGCACACCTACTGCATCCTGCCCGGCGCGCCCGCGCCGACCGGTCGGAGCGTCGACCAGGGAGTGAGCGGCACGGCCGCAGGTCTGTCTGCGCAACAGCTCACCGGGATCAATCTGCTCGTCACGAAGTACGGACAGACCTCCGACCCAGCGCAGGCCGCGGCGGTGGGGTGGGCGGTGAAAGCGATCGCGAACTGGAACGAGACCCTGCATCACTTCGGGTATCGGGGCGATTCGCTGGCCGGCGCGATCCACTGGACGTTCTCGGCCCTCGCGCCCGCGCACAGCGCGGAGGTCCAGAGATTGGCCGTCGCCTACTACGACGAGGCCCGGGCGGTGCCGCCAGGTGCCGCCGGTGCGTCCGGCACACTCGTGTTCACGACGGATGCCGAAGGCCCGGCGCGCGGAAGCGTTCGAGTCGAGGCCTCGACGACCGCCGCGGCGGGCACGCTCACGCTCACGGGCGCGACCTTCGCCGCCACGGGAACACCGACGCTCGCAGACGCCGCGCCGGGCGTCGAGTACCCGATCATCACGACACCGCCCGAGGCCGGACGTCCCTACTCGGTCAGCGGTACCGGGCACTTCCGGCTCACCGCCGTGGCCGCCGTACGCCACTTCACCACTCCGGACGGTCAGGACACCGCCGGCCCGGCGGGCGATGTCGGCTTCGACGTGGCGGGGGCGGATGCCGTACCCCGGGTGCCCGTCTTCGCGCCCACCATCGCCACGCAGGTCCCGTCGGCCTACGTGAGCGGCGGTGGCTTCGTCGACGATGTCGTCTTCGGAGGAGCGATCCAGGACTGGCCGCGTGCGGCCGACGGCACCTACGTGTCCGTGACGGCGACCGCCGAGGTCTACCGCACCGACGCGAAGCCCGTGCTGAGCGATGGGGGCGTGCCCGAGGCTGCGGCATTGGTCGGGTCGCTGGGCGTCGCCACCGATCCCAGGACCGGCCCCACCGCCCCCTATCGGGTCACGTCGGTGTGGGAGCTCACCCGACCAGGCTTCTACACCGCGGTGTGGAGCATCCGCGCGGCCTCCCAGCCGGCAGACGTCGCGGCGGCCCTGCCGCCGGCGTACGTCTGGACCGAGCCCTTCGGCGAGCCTTCGCAGGTGAGCCTGTTCGCCGAGGTGTCGTCCCTCGCAGAGGCGACGGCTGAGGTCGGCGCCACGATGAGCGACAAGATCGTCGTGGCGGGCCCCCTCCCGCCCGGGGGCCTCACGGTCACGTCCTCGGTGCACCGCGCCGAGGACGGCGTGGAGCCGAGTGAAGCGTGCACCGAACAGTCGCACGTGTGGACCAGCGAGCCGCACGAGATGCTCGTGCCGGGAGACCACGTGGTTACGGCGCCGGCGGCGACCGAGCCCGGAACCTACTACTGGCAGGAACGCGCGGTCGACGCCGCGGGGACCCTCGTGCACCTCGGCGAATGCGGCGTCCCGCACGAGACGACGCTCGTGGTCGTTCCCGCTGCGGAGGATTCCCCGGCGCCATCCGCGCTGGCCGCCACGGGAGGGTCTGCACCTCGACCGAGAGCCATCGCCGGGTCGGCGATCGCGATGCTCACCGCCGGGGTGACCCTCGTCGGCCTCTCACGACGGCGCCGGTCGGCGCGTACGCGCCCGGCCCGGTGAGGCGACCGCGGATTCGGAGCATCGTTCGCTTCGGGGTAGACTCGTGTGGTTGCCACGGGGTGTGGCGCAGCTTGGTAGCGCGCGTCGTTCGGGACGACGAGGCCGCAGGTTCAAATCCTGTCACCCCGACAGCAGAGAGGCTCCGCCCGCTTCGACACGAGGTGCGGCGGGGCCTTTCGCGTCCCCACGACAGGAGCACTGAGTGACGACTCCACGCCTGGTCGCCTTCGACCTCGACGACACACTGGCACCGTCCAAGAGCGCGATCGACCCCCGCATCGGGGACCTCCTCATCGGCCTCGCAGAACGGGTGGAGGTCGCGATCATCTCCGGCGGCCAGCTCCAGCAGTTCCGGGCGCAGGTGGTCGACCGGCTTCCCGAGTCGTCGGACGAGGTTCTCTCGCACGTACACCTGCTGCCCACGTGCGGCACCCAGTACTACCGCATCCAAGGCGGCGGGATCGTCACCGTGTACGCGCATGTGCTCACCGATGACGAGAAGAGCCGCGCGATCGCCGCAGTGGAAGGCGAAGCGCGCCGTTTGGGACTCTGGGAAGCCGAGACGTGGGGTGACATCCTCGAAGACCGCGGTTCGCAGATCACGTTCTCCGCGCTCGGCCAGCGTGCGCCACTCGAGGCGAAGACCGCATGGGATCCGACCGGCGCGAAGAAGAGCTCTCTGCGCGAAGCGGTGGCTGCGCAGATCCCCGATCTCGAGGTGCGCTCGGGCGGGTCGACCTCGGTCGACATCACGCACAGCGGAATCGACAAGGCCTACGGCATGCGCCAGCTCGCCGAACAGACCGGCATCGCGCTGGAGGACATGCTGTTCGTCGGCGACCGCCTCGACCCGGACGGCAACGACTACCCGGTGCTCGCGATCGGCGTGCCGTGCCATGCCGTCACGGGCTGGCAGGACACCGCCGAGTACCTCAACGCTCTGCTGCCCACGCTGCCCTCTCGACGCTGACCGGCCGCCTCAGGCCGTCGCGTATCCGTCGGGGTTGTTCGACTGCCAGTTCCAGTAGTCGCGGCACGAGTCCTCGATCGTCAGCTGCGCCTTCCACCCGAGGACGCGGTCGGCCTTGGACGGGTCGCAGTATGTCGCGGCGACATCGCCCGGGCGGCGGGCGAGGATCTGCTGAGGCAGTTCGCGCCCCACCGCCTTCTCGAACGACTTGATGAGTTCCAGAACGCTGACGGGCTGACCGGTGCCCAGGTTGTAGACGACGAAGCCGGGCCTGGCCTGCTCGAGCGCCGTCACGTGTCCCTCGGCGAGGTCGACGACGTGGATGTAGTCGCGAAGCCCTGTGCCGTCAGGGGTGTCATAGTCGTCGCCGAAGACGCCGATCTGCTCGAGCTTGCCCACCGCGACGCGGGCGACGAACGGCATGAGATTGTTCGGGATGCCGGCCGGGTCCTCGCCGATGAGGCCGCTCGGGTGGGCGCCCACCGGGTTGAAATACCGCAGTACGGTGACGTTCAGTCCGGGGTTGACCCGTGCCACGTCGGCGAGCACGACCTCGTTGATCCGCTTGGACTTCGAGTATGCGTTGGACAGGTCGATGCTGGTGGTCGACTCTTCCGTGAAAGGGAGGTCAGCGGGATTGGAGTAAACGGTCCCGGTGCTGGAGAACACGAAAGAGCGGATGCGGTGCTTCAGACCGACGCGGAGGAGGGCGAAAGTCGTGTCGACGTTGTTCGAGTAGTACTCCAGCGGCTTCTGCGTCGACTCTCCGACTGCCTTGAAGGCAGCCAGGTGGATGATGGCGTCGATCGGACCGTAGTCGGCGAACACGCGTTCGAGGACCGCGTCGTCGGCGGCGTCCCCGACCACGAGCGGGGCACTCTTGCCGGTGATGGTCTCGACCCGTTCGGCAGCGATCGCACTGGTGCCGGAGAGGTCGTCCAGGAGCACGACCTCGTGGCCGGCATCCAGCAGAGACACCGCCGTGTGAGCGCCGATGTAGCCGGCGCCGCCAGCAAGAAGTACTCGCATGCTCCGAGCCTACCGACCCCGGCCGGCTGGCTCAGCGCCCGTCGAGGCGCCCGCCGGACTCCCGCAGGTAACACTCCGCGCACATCGATTCGTATGTGACGCGATCGGTCGTCAGCTCGTCGATCGCGACCTGGTCGCCGTCGAAGACGAAGCGGCCGCCGACCAGTCGCGCGTTGAAGATCGCCTTGCGCCCGCACCGGCAGATCGTCTTGAGCTCCTCGAGGCTGTGAGCCAGCTCCAGCAGCCGGCGGGAACCGGGGAACGCCTCGGTGCGGAAGTCGGTGCGGATGCCGTACGCCAGCACCGGGACCCCGTCCAGCGCCACGATCCTCAGCAGATCGTCGACCTGGGCCGGCGCGAGGAACTGCGCTTCGTCGATCAGCAGGCAGGCGACATCAACGGGCCGGCCGAAGGACGTCTGCTCGTCGAAGAGCGCGTCGGCGCCGGACTCCTGCACTCGCGCACGGTGCTCGGCGAACAGCGCCCGCAGGTCGGCATCCGGTGCAATGAGGAAGTCGACGGCGCGCGACATCCCCAGCCGGCTGGAGATCTTGTCGGACTCTTTGGTGTCGATCGCGGGCTTGGCCAGCAGCACGTGCTGACCGCGCTCCTCGTAGTTGTAGGCGGCCTGCAGAAGGGACGACGACTTGCCGGAATTCATCGCACCGTAGCGGAAGTACAGTTTGGCCACGTGCCGAGCGTAGTCGTCCGGTCACCGGCCGCCGAAACCTCCGCCTCCGCCGCCGCCGCCGGAGAATCCTCCGCCGGAGGACCCGCCGGATGATGACCAGCTCGAACTCGACGACGGGCTGCTCGACCAGCCCCCGCGGGTTACAGGCGTCGCGGCGAGGCGCCCGATCGACGAGGAGGCGTCCGAGAGCGACTGCGACGAGACCGCGTCGAACAGCGAGACGTGCGTCGTGGCGGCGGCGATCGGCGCGGAACTGCGGATCACGTCGACCCATTCGCGCTCCATCCCGAACAGCACGGCGTAAGGCAGCAGACGCTCGTAGACGTTGACGATGTCGGCGCCCGGCAGATTCGGCTCGTCGCCGAACGGAAGGATCCACTGCCACCACGGGTAGGGCGGGGCCGGGGGTGGGGTGGGGGCGGAGAATGTGCCCTGAGTGAAGCCGATCGCGACGGTGACGTTCTCATCCGGCCCCAGGTCGACATCGCCGGCGGTGAACGACACCGACCGGTCGGCGACCTCGCCGGCTCCGAGTCCCGCCGCCCAGACCGCCACCTCGGCCGGCCATGCGGTGGCCGTCGAGGGCTGGATCTCGCACGTGTCGGTCGATCCGTCCGGGCCGGAGTAGCAGAACACCCGGTCCGGCAGCAGTCCGGATGCGGCATCCCCCGCGACATGAACGTGCGCGGTCACCGCGCCGAACGGCTGCGGATGGTCGGTGCCGACGGTGTCCCAGTAGAACTCGTCGGCGTCGGTGTCCTCGAACCGGAGCACGACATCGCTCATCGTGTAGGAGATCAGGTAGGTCTGGGTGCCACGCACATAGGAGTCGTCACCGGTGAGCACGTAGATCCAGTCGTCGTCCTCCTCGGTCCACCACGGAATCGGCGCGCCCCCTGCGCCGGTCACGTTCACGATCTGGGTGTCGTGGGCGATTCCCGAATCGGCTTTGGGGATCCAGCGCACGATGCCCTTGTTCTGGTCGAAGCCGGGGAAGCGCGCGACGATCTTCTCGGTCGTGAACAGGTGACTCTTGCCGCCCCCGTCGCGGACCAGAAAGTAGTCGGCTTCGAACGTTTCGTAGGTGAAGTCCTGGACGGATGCCGCAACTCCCGCCGCGCGGGGGGCGAAGTGCACGCCCGTCGCGACGGCCGCCGAGGCCGGCGCGGCCGCCGCCAGCGCCGCGACCACGGCGACGACGATCAGCGCGATCGCGCGCCGCGACCGCCGTCCCCAGGCTCCCCGCATGCCCCTACATAGAGCAGGGCGCGGCGCGGTGGCGGGGCTCGGTCAGGCCGTCAGAGCCAGGGTGCCGGCCGTTTCGGCGAGGACCGCCTCGGCGTACTCGGGCCGCGGGTTCAGCTGTTCGCCGTAGCTCGGGATGAGCTCGCGCAGACGCGGCTCCCATTCGGCGATACGGTCCGGGAAGCACGTCTCGAGCAGGCCGAGCATGATCGACACGGCAGTCGATGCACCGGGCGATGCGCCGAGCAGACCGGCGATGGAGCCGTCGGCGCCGGTCACCACCTCCGTGCCGAACTGCAGGACGCCGCCCTTCTGGGGGTCCTTCTTCATGACCTGGGCGCGCTGACCGGCGTCGAGCAGCTCCCAGTCCTCGTCCCGTGCCGTCGGAACGAAGGTGCGGAGGCTGTCGACCTTCTTCTTGCGGTTCTTCAGCAGCTCGCCCACGAGATAGGCGAGCAGCGACGGGTTGTCGATCGCGACCTTCAGCATCACGAACACGTTGCTCGGGCGCACCTGCGCGAACAGGTCGAACATCGAACCGTGCTTGAGGAACTTCGGGCTGAACGTCGCGAACGGGCCGAACAGCAGCGATGCCTCGCCGTCCACGACTCGTGTGTCCAGGTGCGGGACCGACATCGGCGGTGCGCCGACCGACGCCTGCGAATAGACCTTGGCCTTGTGCTTGGCCACCAGAGCCGGGTTGCTCGTCTTGAGCCACTGCCCGCCGATCGGGAACACCCCGTATCCCTTGATCTCGGGGATGCCGGAGCGCTGCAGGAGCTTGATCGCCCAGCCGCCCGCGCCGACGAAGACGAAGCGGGCCTTCGTGCGGCCCGGAGTGCGGCCGATCGAGTTACGCCACTTCAGCAGCCAGGTGCCGTCGGCCTGGCGCTTGAGCCCCCGCACCTCGCGGTTCGTGACGACCTCGACCCCGCGCTCGCGCAGGTTGTCGAACAGCTGGTGCGTGAGTGCGCCGAAGTCGACGTCGGTTCCGGCCGGAACGCGCGTCGCCGCGAACGGCTCGCCCGCACGGCGCTTCTGCATGAGCAGCGGCGCCCACTGGTTGATGACGCGGGAGTCCTCACTGAACTGGATGCCGGAGAACAGGGGCTGGTCCTTGAGCGCTTCGTAGCGCGCCTTGAGAAACGCCACGTCCTTCTCGCCGCGCACGAACGTCATGTGCGGCGTGGAGTTGATGAAGCTCGACGGCGCGTCCAGGGCGCCCTCGTCGACGAGCGACGACCAGAACTGACGGCTCTGCTGGAACTGCTCATTGATGGCGATGGCCTTGGCGGGGTCGACGGTCCCGTCTGGCGCCTCGGGCGTGTAGTTCAGCTCGCACAGCGCCGCATGGCCGGTGCCGGCGTTGTTCCAGGCGTTCGAACTCTCCAGCCCGACATCGTGGAGTCGCTCATAGACGACGATCTTCCAGTCGGGCTGCAGTTCGGAGAGGAGGGTGCCGAGGGTGGCACTCATGATGCCGCCACCGATCAGCACGACATCGACGGTTTCTGTCACCGCACAAGTCTAGTTCTCGCCCGGAGCCGCACCCCCCGCCTGATGACTGCCCGGCCTGTCAAACTCCGTGGTTCTTACGCCGACGGCAAGTCGGCGCGCAGCGCGGTCCCGCTCAGGCGCTGACGCCCAGGCCTGCCGCGACCAGCTCCGCGATCTGCACCGCGTTCAGTGCCGCACCCTTGCGCAGGTTGTCGTTGCTGATGAACAGCACGAGACCCTTGCCGTCGGGCGCGGACTGGTCGGCGCGGATGCGGCCGACGAAGCTCGGGTCCTTGCCGGCGGCCTGCAGCGGCGTGGGAACCTCTTCGAGCAGCACACCCGGGGCGCTGGAGAGCACTTCGCGGGCACGCTGAGGCGTGATGTCGCGGACGAACTCGACGTTGATGCTGAGCGAGTGCCCGGTGAAGACCGGAACCCGCACACACGTGCCGGCAACGCGCAGATCGGGAAGCTCGAGGATTTTGCGGCTCTCGTTGCGAAGCTTCTTCTCCTCGTCGGTCTCGTTGTCCCCGTCGTCGACGAGATTGCCGGCGAAAGGGATCACGTCGAAGGCGATCGGGGCTATGTACTTCTCAGGCTGCGGGAAGTCGATCGCGGATCCGTCATGAACGAGGCGCAGTGTGTCGCCCTGCGCGAGCACACCCTCGACCTGGCCGAGCAGCTCCTCGGCGCCGGCGATGCCGGAGCCGCTGACAGCCTGGTAAGTGCTCACGATGAGACGTTCGAGCCCTGCTTCGGCATCCAGCACCTTGAGCACGGGCATCGCGGCCATCGTCGTGCAGTTCGGGTTGGCGATGATTCCCTTGTGCGCCTCGCGGATCGCGTGCGGATTGACCTCGCTGACCACGAGGGGGACGTCGGGGTCCATGCGCCAGGCGCTCGAGTTGTCGATCACGGTGGCACCAGCGGCGGCGAAGCGCGGCGCGTGCGCGCGGCTGCCGGTGGCGCCTGCGGAGAACAGCGCGATATCGATACCGGCCGGGTCAGCCGTCTCGACATCCTCGACGATCACGGTCTCACCCGCGAATTCGACGGCCGTGCCGGCCGAGCGCGCGGTCGCGAACAGGCGCAGCTCGCGGATCGGAAAGGCGCGGTCGGCGAGGATCTCGCGCATGACGGTGCCGACCTGGCCGGTGGCGCCGACCACGGCGACGGAGAGTCCGGAATCGGAGATGCGGGTCATGGCCTGTCGTCCTCGAATGTCGTGGGGGGGTGCACGCCAGATTCTACCGGGCGGCGGAAGGGCGGCGCACAGCGGCCGCCCGCGTTACGCCAGCGCCGCGGCGCCGAACGAGACGGCGAACTGCTTGCACCACAGGTCCACGGTGCGAAACACACCGAGATCGACGCCTGCCGGGATGTCGTACAGCTGGTCGCCGAGATTGCCCTTTATCGGGCCGAGATCGATGTGGTCATACCCGGCCGCCGTGAACCAGCCGTCGAATCCCTCGATGACGGGTCCGGCGCTCAGCCAGACGCGCACATCCGGTCCGTTCGTGGTCTCCAGGCCGACGATGGCGAGCTGGCGGTTGCCGTCCGCATTCTCGATAACCCGCACCGAGCCGGTGGTGGTGTGCTCATGGCTGACGAACACCCCGGTGAGCAAATCGACGGGCGCCGCAGGCGGTGCGGGCGAGATCTGCTCGGTCGGCTCGATAGTCGGCGTCTGCGGCGGCGCAGCCGTGGGGGCGGTCGTCGCGACGGGCGCGGGAATGTCGTCGTCGACTCGGACGTCGACGAACAGCAGCCAGGGCTGGAACACCAGTCCTGTGACGACCGCAGCGGACACCGCGATCGCGGCCCCGATCCCCCAGAACCAGCGCGCCCTGCTCGACAGCTTCGCTCTTGCCATCCGGTCCCCCTCCAGGTGCCGAGACTAG
>NZ_WOYP01000061.1:0-1964 GCF_011620715.1 Microbacterium sp.
CGGCGCGGCCGCAGAGAGCCGGAGGGCCCCCGGGCGACCTTTCGCCAGCTCCTGCCGTTCATCTTCGAGCACAAGCGCACGCTCATCGTGGTCGCCGTGCTCAGCGTTCTGGGCGCCGTCGCGACGCTCGCCCAGCCGCTGCTGGTCGGACAGGTGATCACGCGGGTCCAGCTCGGCGAAACGCTCGGCTCGCTCGTGTGGGTGCTGATCGGGCTGGTCGTGGTCTCGTCGGTCATCTCGGGCTACCAGCACTTCCTGCTGCAGCGCACCGGCACAGCGGTGGTCTACTCCAGCCGCCGCAAGCTCATCGCGCGGATCCTGCACCTTCCGATCAGCGAGTTCGACGCGCGCCGGACCGGCGACCTGGTCTCGCGAGTGGGCACCGACACGACGCTGCTGTACGCCGTTCTCACCCAGGGTCTGGCGGATGCGGCCGGCAATGCGCTCATCTTCGTGGGTGCGCTGGTGGCGATGGCGATCATCGACCCGATCCTGCTCGCGCTCATCGTCATCGTGATCGGCGTCTCGGTGATGGTCGTGGTGCTGCTGAGCGGCCGGATCCGCACCGCGTCCGCCGAGCAGCAGGTCAAGGTCGGCGAACTCGCCTCGGGCATCGAGCGCGCCGTCGGCTCGATCCGCACCGTGCGTGCGGCGGGTGCGACGGAGCGCGAAGTGGCCTCGGTCTCGACGCTCGCGTCGGAGGCCTACACCGTGGGGGTGCGGATCGCGAAGGTCTCCGCTCTCGTCGTTCCGGTCGCCGGCATCGCGTTGCAGATCTCCCTGCTGGTCGTGCTCGGCGTGGGTGGCTTCCGGGTCGCCTCCGGTGCGATCACGATCGCCTCGCTCGTGACGTTCATCATGTTCCTGTTCCTGATGATCCAGCCGCTGGGCTCCACCTTCGGCGCGATCACCTCGGTCAACCAGGCGCTCGGAGCGCTCGGCCGCATCCAGGAGGTGCTGGACCTCCCGACCGAGGAAGAAGGCGACGCGAAGCTCGCCGCAACCCTCGAGCCGGCCGACGCCGTGGCCGCGGCATCCGTCCCCGCGATCGCGTTCCTCGACGTGCGCTTCCGCTATCCCGAGAACGTCGTCGCGGCGCGCGAAGCAGCTGCGAAGGAGGCCCGGGCGGTCTTGGAGCAGGTGCACCTGGAGCGGCCCGGAGTCGATCCCGCTCTCGAGGTCGACCGCGACGTGCTGCGCGGCGTCTCATTCGCGGTCCCGCGCGGTTCGCGCGTCGCGCTCGTCGGGCCGAGCGGCGCGGGCAAGAGCACTGTGCTGTCGCTCATCGAGCGGTTCTACGACCCGACCGGAGGTGCGATCGAGCTGGACGGCCGCGACATCCGGTCGCTGGCGCGCGAGCAGCTGCGAGCGCAGTTCGGCTACGTCGAACAGGATGCCCCGACCCTGGCCGGCACGATCGCCGACAACCTGCGACTCGGCTCGCCCGAGGCGACTGATGCCGACTGCGAGCGCGTGCTGCACGCGGTGAACCTGACGGAGGTGCTCGGGCGCGATCCGCTGGGGCTCCGGGCGCCCGTGGGCGAGGGCGGCGTGATGCTCTCGGGCGGCGAGCGCCAGCGCCTCGCGATCGCGCGGGCGCTGCTGGCTGCTCCCCCGATCCTGCTGCTGGACGAGTCGACCTCCTCGCTGGACGGAGTCAACGAGCAGCGGATGCGCGAGGCGATCGACGCGGTCGCCACGGATCGCACCCTCATCGTGATCGCGCACCGCCTGTCGACCGTCGTGGACAGCGACCGGATCGTCGTGCTCGACCATGGCGAGGTCGTCGGCCAGGGCACGCACTCGGAGCTCGTGGCCTCGACCCCGCTGTACCGCGACCTGGCCAAGCACCAGCTCCTGGTCTGACCGCTCTGCGCCGAGAAGGTGCAGTGTGCGCCGAGAAGGTGCAGTGTGCGCCGAGAAGGTGCAGTGTGCGCCGAGAAGGTGCGCACCTTCTCGGGGCC
>NZ_WOYP01000061.1:2064-13632 GCF_011620715.1 Microbacterium sp.
GCACCTTCTCGGGGCCGGAGGCACCTTCTCGGGGCCGGAGGCACCTTCTCGGGGGAAGAGCGGAGGCTAGGCGCGCTGGAGGCGGTAACGCAGCGCGGAGAGCTCGGCCTGCAGCGGCGCGGGCACGCGGCCGTCGAACGTCGCGTAGAACTCCTCGGTCAGCTCCGCCTCGCGCAACCACGAGTCACGGTCGATCGCGAACAGTTCGTCGAGGTCGCTCTGCGGCACGTCGATGCCGTCGAGGTTGAGGTCCTCGGTGCGCGGCAGACGCCCGATCGGGCTGTCGACCGCGGATACCGAGCCCTCGACGCGGCGGATGATCCAGTCGATGACACGCGCGTTGTCGCTGAAGCCGGGCCACAGGAAGCGCCCGTCGGAGCCCTTGCGGAACCAGTTCACCTGGAAGATGCGCGGCGCGCGGTCGAACCGCAGCTCCTGGCCGACCGTGAGCCAGTGGCCGAAGTAATCGGCCATGTTGTAGCCGCAGAACGGGAGCATCGCGAACGGGTCGCGTCGCAGCTCGCCGACGGTGCCTTCGGCGGCGGCGGTCCGCTCGGAGGAGATGTTCGAGCCCATGAAGACGCCGTGCGTCCAGTCGGTCGCCTCGACGACCAGCGGCACGTTCGTGGCGCGGCGGCCGCCGAACAGGATCGCGTCGAGCGGGACGCCCTCGGGGTTCTCCCAGTCGCTGGCGATCTGCGGGCACTGGGCGGCGCTCACGGTGAAGCGCGAGTTCGGGTGGGCGGCCGGACGACCCATGTCGGGCGTCCAGGGGTTGCCCTCCCAGTCGGTCAGATTCGGGGGCACCTCGTCGGTGAGCCCTTCCCACCAGACATCGCCGTCCGGGCGCAGGGCCACGTTCGTGAAGATCGTGTTGCCCCACAGGGTCTCGACCGCGGTGACGTTGGTCGACGCGCCGGTGCCCGGCGCGACGCCGAAGAAGCCGGCCTCGGGGTTGATCGCCCACAGACGCCCGTCATCGCCCCGGCGCAGCCACGCGATGTCGTCTCCGAGGGTCTCGACCCGCCATCCCGGGATGGACGGGCGCAGCATCGCCAGGTTGGTCTTGCCGCACGCGGACGGGAAGGCCGCGGCGACGTGGAACGCCTTGCCGGACGGGTCGATCACGCGGATCAGCAGCATGTGCTCGGCCAGCCAGCCCTCGTCGCGGCCGATCACCGAGGCGATGCGCAGAGCGAAGCACTTCTTCGCGAGGATCGCATTTCCGCCGTATCCCGAGCCGAACGACCAGACCTCGAGGGTGTCGGGGAAGTGCACGATGTACTTTTCGTCGTTGCACGGCCACGCGACGTCCTGCTCGCCCGGGGCGAGGGGTGCGCCGACCGAATGCACCGTCTTGACCCAGGGGGCGCCGGAGGCGATCTCGCGCAGCACGTCGGTGCCGACGCGGGTCATGATGCCGATGGAGGTGACGGCGTACGCACTGTCGGTGACCTGCACGCCGATGTGCGAGAGGGGGCCACCCACGGGGCCCATCGAGAACGGGACGACGTACATGGTGCGTCCGCGCATGCTGCCTTCGAACAGCGGCGTGAGCGTGGCGCGGATCTCGGCGGGGGCGACCCAGTTGTTCGTCGGGCCGGCGTCCTCTTCGCGCTCGGACGCGATGAAGGTGCGACCCTCGGTGCGAGCGACATCGCTCGGGTGCGAGCGGGCGAGGTAGGAGCCCGGCCGCCACTCGGGGTTCAGCTTGATGATCTTGCCCTCGTCGACCATCTCGCGCAGCAGCGCCTCATTCTCGGCGCGGGACCCGTCGACCCAGTGGATGCTGTCGGGCTGGGTCAGCGCGGCGATCTCGTCGACCCAGGCGATGAGATCGCTCATTCCTTCGCCTTCGATGGCGGGGCGGGCGCCGAAGCCGGCGACGGCGGGGCTGCGTCGGTGCGCTGCCCGCTCCGCGGGCCGCGTGAAGCTGTTGGCGATTGCCATGGTCACTCCTCTTCGATCGGGTCAGATCGCTGTTCTTCCCCCACTATGCGGGGGTGTGCCGACGAGTTGCCGAAGTCCGCGATCTCAAGAATCGCGTTTCTTTCGCTAACATAAAGGAATGGCCCCCACCTCCCTGGAACTGTCCACGCTCGGCCACCGCATCCGCCATCAGCGTGTCTCGAAGGGTCTCACCCTCGACGAGCTGGGCGAACTGGTGGGCGTCGCCGGCAGCCAGCTGAGCCTGATCGAGAACGGCAAGCGCGAGCCGAAGCTGTCGCTGCTGCAGGCGATCGCCACCGCGACGGGGGTCGAGGTCACCGATCTGCTCTCGACCGAGCCGCCGAACCGCCGCGCAGCGCTCGAGATCGAGCTGGAGCGGGCGCAGGCGAGCTCGACCTTCCGGCAGCTCGGCGTGCCGGCGGTGCGCGTGACCAAGGGCATCCCCGACGAGACCATCGAGTCGATCCTCGGCCTGCACCGCGAGCTGCAGCGTCGCGAGCGCGAGGCGATCGCGACGCCGGAAGAGGCACGCCGCGCGAACACGGAGCTGCGCCTGCGGATGCGGGAGCGCGACAACTACCTCGGCGAGATCGAGCAGCTCGCCGAGAAGCAGCTCAAGGCTGCCGGTCATGTGTCGGGAGCGCTCACGCACCGCACGGTGGGCATCATGGCAGAGCAGCTCGGCTTCGAGCTGCTCTACGTGAACGACCTGCCGCACTCGGCCCGCTCGGTCACCGACCTCGAGCACGGCCGCATCTACCTCCCGCCGGCATCCATCCCCGGTGGCCACGGCCTGCGGTCGATGGCGCTGCAGGCGATGGCGCATCGGCTCCTCGGGCATCAGCCTCCGACGGACTACGCCGACTTCCTCGAGCAGCGGCTCGAGATCAACTACTTCGCGGCGTGCGCCCTCATGCCCGAGGCCGCATCGGTCGCGTACCTGACCCAGGCCAAACGGGACCGCAACCTCGCGGTGGAGGACTTCCGCGACACGTTCGGCGTCACGCACGAAGCGGCCGCGATGCGCATGACGAATCTGCTCACCACGCATCTCGGCATCCGCCTGCATTTCCTGCGTGCGGACGGTTCGGGTGCCATTTCACGCGTGTACGAGAACGACGACCTGCCGGTCCCGCACGATGTCACGGGGTCCATCGAGGGTCAGATCCTGTGCCGCCGATTCCTTGCCCGCTCGGCGTTCGAGGAGCACAACCGCACGACGGAGCACTACCAGTACACCGACACTCCGGCCGGCACGTTCTGGTGCTCCACGCAGACCGGATCGACCGCCGACGGGGAGTTCTCGATCACGGTGGGGGTGCCCTTCGACGATGCGAAGTGGTTCCGCGGCCGGGAGACGCACAAGCGCGCCGTCTCGACCTGCCCCGACGAGTCGTGCTGCCGGCGCCCTCCGAGCGAGCTCACCCAGCGGTGGCAGGGCAAGGCGTGGCCGAGCGCGCGCGTGCACATGCAGATGTTCTCGCCGCTCCCCCGCGGCGCCTTCCCCGGTGTCGACGACAACGAGGTCTACGCGTTCCTCGACCGGCACGCGAAGGGCTGAGCCTGATCAGCCCGCGGCGCCGCCGTCGGCCGAAGCGGCGCCGTCGCGCGAGTCCGGGCCGGATGCCGCCACTGCGGCTCCGGTCGCGACCACCGCGATCGATCCATCGGGTGCACCCCGGTCGCCGCGCGCGCCCCACCGCAGCCACGCGATGACGTAGATGACCAGCCCCAGCACCAGTCCGGCAACGACCCAGAGCACAACCAGATAGTCAACCCAGGAGCCGATCGGCGGCGAGCCCGGCAGGAACGTCCGCAGCGGAATCGTGGCGAACAGCATCGCCGCCATCCAGCTCATCAGCGTCGCCTCGACCTTGCGGATGCCGCGGTATGCGATGATCGCCACAGTCAGCCCGAGAATCGGCAGCACCGCCATCAGGCCGAGGATCACGATGCCGAACGCGACCGTCGCCCCCGACCTGATCGCCGTGAGGCGGATCTGCGTGACCGGCTCGCCGTCGACGACGATCTTGTCCGTGCCCGCGATCTCCTCGGAGGCGAAGGTCCACCCGGGCACATGTGCCGATCCGCACAGGAGCGTGGGGATCGCGGTCATGTCGCCGCCGTCGCCCTGAAGGGAGACGATCGCGATATCGACGCTGTGCGAATCGAACGGCCAGCGTTCGATGTAGCCGTCGGTGATGAAGCTCAGCGACTGCGGCGACGGGATCTCGTCCTGCGCGATCGTGAAGGAGCGCGGACCGTCGGTGTCGCTGACCAGGATCGTGAGCGGCTCGCTGAGCAGGCTCGTGTCGGCGGATCCGATCGGACCGAACGACAGCACGGTGAGATTCGCGACGATCCGGTCGCCCGCCGCGTTGACCGATTCGGGCGTGACCGCCAGCAGCACCGCGTCTGAGGGCGGCTCGTCCGTGCACCCCTCGATGTTGGCGGCCCGCTCGTTGAGCGCGTAGAGCGCGACCACGACCACATACCCGAGCACGAGCGCTGCGATCAGCGTGATCGCGATCGCCCGCCCGCGGCGGGGGGAGCGGCGGCCACGGGCGGAATCAGACGTCACGGGTCACAGTGTGCCACGCGCGTGGTGAGGCCGTGATGACGGCGCGGCAGCGGTCCCGGGCGGCCTCACGCGTAGGGATCGGCCGTCAGCGTGTATTTGGTCTGCAGGTACTCGTGGATTCCCTCTGCGCCGCCTTCGCGGCCGAGCCCCGACATCTTCCAGCCGCCGAACGGCGCGGCGGCGTTGGAGACGACGCCGACGTTCAGTCCCATCATGCCCGTCTGGAGCTTGTCGATCATGCGCTGGCCGCGCGAGAGCGACTCGGTGAAGACGTAGGACACCAGGCCGTACTCGGTGTCGTTCGCGATGGCAACGGCCTCGTCCTCGGTGTCGAACGGCACGATCGCGAGCACCGGCCCGAAGATCTCCTCGCGGAGGATGTCGCTGCCCGCCTGCACGTCGGTCAGCACGGTCGCCTCGTAGAACGTTCCCTCGCCGAGTCCATCAGAGGTGCCGCGCCGGCCTCCGGTGAGAAGCTGCGCGCCGCGTTCCACGGCATCGCCCACCAGCTCCTCGGCCTTCGCGACCGCGCGGTCGTCGATCAGCGGCCCGATGATGACGCCGTCCTCGGTGCCGCGGCCCATCTTGAAGCCCTGCACGCGCTCGGTCACCCGGCGGGCGAACTCCTCCGCGACCCCGCGGTGCACGATGAAACGGTTCGCGGCGGTACACGCCTGCCCGATGTTGCGGAACTTCGCCATGATCGCGCCGTCGACCGCCTTGTCGAGGTCGGCGTCGTCGAACACGACGAACGGCGCGTTGCCGCCGAGCTCCATCGACGTGCGCAGCACGCCCTGCGAGGCCTGCTCGAGCAGCTTCTGCCCGACCTGGGTCGAGCCGGTGAACGAGAGCTTGCGCAAGCGCGGGTCGCGGATGATCGGCTCTGAGACCGCACCTGAGGTCGAGGTCGTGAAGACGTTCACCACGCCCTTGGGCAGGCCGGCGTCTTCGAGAAGCTTCGCGAAGTACAGCGTCGTGAGAGGGGTGAGCTCGGCCGGCTTGATGACGACCGTGCAGCCGGCCGCGAGCGCCGGGGCGATCTTGCGAGTCGCCATCGCTAGCGGGAAGTTCCACGGGGTGATCAGCAAGCAGGGGCCCACCGGGTGCTGCGAGACGATCATGCGACCGGTGCCCTCGGGGTTCGCCCCATAGCGGCCCTGGATGCGGGCGGTCTCCTCGCTGAACCAGCGCAGGAACTCGCCGCCGTAGGCGACCTCGCCGCGGGCTTCGGCCAGCGGCTTGCCCATCTCGATCGTCATGAGCAGGGCGAAGTCCTCCTTGCGCTCCTGCAGCAGGTCGAACGCGCGGCGCAGCAGTTCGGCGCGCTCGCGGGCGGGAGTCGCCGCCCATGCCGGGAACGCCTCGGCGGCGGCATCCATCGCCGCCTTGCCGTCCGCCGGCGAGGCATCGGCGATCTTCTTGACCACGCGGCCGGTTGCCGGGTCGAACACCCGCAGCTGCTGGTCATCCGTCGCGGAGCGCCATTCGCCGCCGATGAACAGCCCGTCGGGCACGCGGGCCAGAAGTTCGGTCTCACGGTCTTCAGTCACAGGAGGACTCCCTCGTCATAGCGGCGGCTTGCTCATATTCTTGTCGCGCAGGCGGGGCGTCGCGATGTACCTCGTGTACAGCACCGACAACCGGTTTGTTCAGTGCGGCGTACTCGCGGGCAGCTTCGGAGAACACGCGTTCGACAGCCGGCGCCGATCGTCGTCGTCGAGATCAGCCGATTTCGTCGACCAGCCGCAGGTTGTACTCGGCGATGCGCTGCGGCTGACCGTCGAACGCCTCGGCGCGACCATCGGAGGCGCGATAGGCCTCGTCCAGGGCGAGGAACGCGGCGTGGTCGCCTTCGGCGCTGACCGCCCACACGAACTCGTTCGTCTCGGGCAGCCCGTAGGCGAACTCGATCCCGAAGCCGGCGGCGCGGCGCACGCGCGGCATCCACTCCTTCCACCAGGCCAGGAAGGCGTCGTATTCGCCCTCGACAAGCGTGTATCTGCGGAGCTGGATCGTCTTCACGAACCAAGCTTGGCATGTGCGGCCCGGCATCTCCGGCGCGCCGATGGGGTTCTCTCCTCGAGCCGTCCCCAGGGGCGCACCGGCGTGGGATCCTGGACGCATGAAGAGAGATGTCGCGAGCCGTATCGAACTGAATGTCACCGAGCCCGCGGAGCTGGTGTTCTCGATCGCGGTGAGCGGGCAGCACACCCCGACCGCTGAGCACATCGCATTCACTCTCGACGGTGCGCCCCTCACGTTCGAGCCGGTGCCGGATGCGCACGGCACCCGCCTGCAGAAGGTGCTCAGCCCGGTCGGGCGGCTCGTCGCGTCCTATGACGCGTCGATCACAGGTGAGGCGGCCGCCGACGTCGCCAGTGCGACAGACCTGATCATCTACCGCCGCCCGAGCCGGTACGCCGAATCCGACGCGCTCGGCCCGACCGCGTCCGCCGAGTTCGGCAGCATCACCGACCCCGCCGAGCTGCTGGCCTCGGTCTCGTCGTGGGTCGGCACGCACCTGTCGTACGTGAGCGGTTCCAGCCTGCCGACCGACGGGGCGATCCGCACCCTGCTCGCCCGGCAGGGCGTCTGCCGCGACTACGCGCACCTGACGGTGGCCCTGCTGCGCGCTCTGAACGTGCCGGCGCGCCTGGTCTCCGTCTATGCGCCCGGGCTGCTCCCGATGGACTTCCACGCGGTCGCCGAGGCCTGGGTCGAAGACGGCTGGCACGTCGTGGACGCCACGACCCTCGCGCCGCGCTCGACGCTGGTGCGCATCGCGACGGGGCGGGATGCCGCGGACTCCGCTTTCCTGACGACGATCTCGGGACGGGTGGACCTGGTAGACATGGAGGTCATGGCCGTCGTCGACCGGCTGCCGAACGACGATCTGAACCAGCTCGTCCGCATGCACTGACGCGCTGTCCGGGTACGGCGCGGTGGCCGCGGGCGGACGGGACCTCGGCCCTGAGGTCCGTGCCGACGCCCACGTCGTATGAAGATGCTGTAACAGAGCGACTCGCGACGATCCGTGCGCCGCCTCAGCCGGTCATGATGGTAGTCAGCGGCTGCTCCGGCAGCTTGAGCGCGCCGCTTTCCCGACCCCCGGAGGCACCTATGTCGCGTCGTCACCCGTCCCTGCGAGCCGCCTTCGTCGGCATCGCGCTCGCCGCGCTCGCCCTGACCGGCTGCGCGTCCGGCGCAGCGCCGTCCGGCGACGAGACCAGCGCGCCCGCCGGCGAGGGCTACATCACCCCGGGCAAGCTGACGTTCGCGACCGGCGAGCCGGCCTACTTCCCGTACGTGATCGACGACGACCCGGCCTCGGGCGAGGGCTTCGAAGCGGCGATCGCGTACGCCGTCGCCGACGAGCTGGGCTTCGCCCCCGAGGACGTCGAGTGGGTCCGCACCACATTCGAGGCCGCGATCGCGCCGGGCCCGAAGACCTTCGACGCCAACATCCAGCAGTACTCGATCACCGAAGAGCGCAAGAAGAACGTCGACTTCTCCTCGCCCTACTACGCGGCCAGCCAGGCCGTCGTCGCGATCGAAGGCTCCGCCGCGGAGGGCATCACCACGATCGACGGCCTGAAGGACATCGTGCTCGGCGCCATGGTCGGATCGACCAGCGCGCAGACGATCGAAGAGGTCGTGCAGCCCAACGTCGCCGCGCAGCTGTACAACTCCAACGAAGACGCGAAGGCAGCACTCGAAGCGGGCCAGATCGACGGGCTCGTGCTCGACCTGCCGACGGCGTTCTATGCAACCGGTGTCTACATCGACAACTCCTTCATCGTCGGCGAGCTTCCCACCGGCGGCATCCCGGACGAATGGGGCATCGTGCTGGCCAAGGACTCGCCCTTGACCGCGAAGGTCAGCGCCGCTGTCGACGCGCTGCGCGAGAACGGCACGCTCGACGAGATCACCGCGAAGTGGCTCGGCGAGGGTGCGGGAGTGACTCAGCTGAAGTGAGCCTGAACGGACAGCAGTCCGCTGGCGTCGGACCGTGACCGACGCGCCGCACCAGCCGAGCGGGCTCGAGCTCGAACGTCGCGCGTACCGCAAGCGCCAGTCGACGAGATCGGTGTTCGTGGCCGTCGCCTCGACGATCGCGTTCGCCGTGGTGGTATGGCTCACGATCGTCAACACCCCTGGGTGGGCGGCCGTGCAGCAGTCGTTCTTCGATCCGGCGACGGCTCTGGCGGCACTGCCCCGGGTGTGGGACGGGTTCCTGCTGAACCTGCAGGTGCTCGGGCTCTCGGTGATCACGGTGGCGATCGCCGCCACCGCGCTGGCGCTGCTGCGCACGCTGCGCGGCCCGGTGTTCTTCCCGGTGCGCGTGCTCGCGGCCGCGTACACGGACTTCTTCCGCGGCGTGCCGCTGATCATCGTGCTCTACCTGGTCGGTTTCGGCATCCCGGCCCTGTTCAATGCGCGGATCCCCCTCATCGTCCTGGGCACGGCGGCGATCACGATCACCTACTCGGCGTATGTGAGCGAGGTGATCCGAGCGGGCATCGAGGCGGTTCATCCCTCGCAGCGGCTCGCCGCGCGCGCGCTCGGGCTCGGCTACGCCCGCACGCTGCAACTGGTCGTTCTCCCGCAGGCGCTGCGCAAAATGACCCCGCCGCTGATGAACGACTTCGTCTCGATGCAGAAGGATGTCGGGCTCATCTCGATCCTCGGCGCCGTCGACGCCGTCCGTGCAGCGCAGATCGAGACCGCGCTGTCGTACAACTTCACGCCCTACGTGGTGGCGGGCCTCCTGTTCGTGCTGCTCGCCATCCCCACGGTCCGCCTCACGGACTGGTACACCGCCCGCCTGCGCGAGCGCGAGCAGATGGGGTCGATCGTATGAGCGCCCTGCTGCGCGCCGAGGAGCTGTGGAAGTCGTTCGGCGACCGTGAGGTGCTGCGCGGCGTGTCACTGGAAGTGTCCGCCCACGAGGTGGTCGCGGTGATCGGAGCGAGCGGCTCGGGCAAATCGACGCTCCTGCGGTGCCTGAACCTGCTCGAGCCGATCGACGACGGCCGCATCCTCCTCGGCGACGAGGACATCTCCGATCCGCGGGTCAACGCGAATCGCGCGCGCTCCCGGTTCGGGGCGGTCTTCCAGAGCTACAACCTGTTCCCCCATCTGTCGGTGCTCGACAACGTCACCCTCGCCTCCCGTGCCGTGCACAAGGTGCCGCGCCCTGAGGCCGAGGAGCGCGGCCTGACGCTGCTGGGACGCGTCGGCCTCGCCGACAAGGCGCGCGAGCACCCCGACCGCCTTTCCGGCGGGCAGCAGCAGCGCGCCGCCATCGTGCGGGCCATCGCCACCGACCCGGAGATCCTGCTGCTGGACGAGATCACCTCCGCGCTCGATCCCGAACTGGTCGGCGAAGTGCTCGAACTGGTCCGCGAGCTCGCCGACGAGGGAACCACGATCCTCATGGCCACGCACGAGATGTCGTTCGCACGCGACGTCGCGCACCGCGTCGTCTTTCTCGACGCCGGGCGCATCCTCGAGCAGGGCCCGCCCGCCGAGGTGTTCGCGAACCCGCGGGCGGAGCGCACGAAGGAGTTCCTGGCACGCTTCCGCGCCTGACCCTCCACCCGCCGTGGCGCTGCGATCAGGCGACGTGGCGCTCGGCGGCCTCGACCACGTTGGTCATCAGCAGGGCCACGGTCATCGGACCCACTCCGCCGGGGTTCGGCGAGAGCAGGCCGGCAACCTCGGCGACGTCGGGATGCACGTCGCCGTACACCTTGCTCTTGCCGGTCTCGGGGTCGTCCTCGCGGGTCACGCCAACATCTATCACGGCTGCGCCTGACTTCACGTCCTCGGCGCGGACGATGTGCTTGACCCCCGCGGCGGCGACGATGACATCCGCCTCGCGCAGGTGCCTTCCCAGATCGACCGTGCCGGTGTGGGTCAGTGTCACCGTCGCGTTGTGCTCGCGGCGGGTCAGCAGCAGCCCGATCGAGCGGCCGATGGTGACGCCGCGGCCGAGCACCACCACATCCTTGCCGTTCAGGTCATAGCCGTTGCGCACCAGCAGCTCGATGACCCCCCGCGGAGTGCACGGCAGGGGCGATGTGATCGGGTTGTTGACGTTGAGCACGAGCCGGCCGAGGTTGGTCGGATGCAGACCGTCGGCATCCTTTTCGGGGTCGATCCGCTCGAGGATCGCGCCGGTGTCCAGGTGCCGGGGCAGCGGCAGCTGCACGATGTAGCCGTGGCACGCCGGGTCGGCGTTCAGCTCGTCGATGAGCGCCTCGACCTCGGCCTGGGTCGCATCCGCGGGCAGCTCGCGCTGGATCGAGTTCATCCCGATCTCCTCGGACTGCCGGTGCTTCATGCCGACATACAGCTGCGAGGCGGGATCGGCGCCGACCAGCACCGTGGCGATGCCGGGCACGATGCCGCGGGCCCTGAGGGCCGTGACGCGCTCGCGCAGCTCCTCCTTGATCTCGGCCGCAGCTGCGCGCCCGTCGAGCTTGAGTGCCGTCATCCTGCTCTCCTCATTGCTGCACGGTCCGGCCTGGGCCTCACCCCGTTCGGGGCCGAGAAGCGGACTACTACTGCTCGAGGCCAGGGTAGAGCGGGAAGGCGGCGGTCAGCGCAGCCACGCGCGCACGCAGAGCCTGCACATCCGCGTCCGGTACCAGCGCGAGCGCGATGATGTCGGCGACCTCGTTGAACTCGCTGTCGCCGAAGCCGCGGGTCGCGAGTGCGGGTGTGCCGATCCGCAGACCCGACGTGACCATGGGCGGCCGCGGGTCGTTCGGCACGGCGTTGCGGTTCACGGTGATGTGGATCTCGTGCAGCAGGTCTTCTGCCTGCTTGCCGTCGATCTCGGCCTCGCGCAGGTCGACGAGCACCAGGTGCACGTCGGTGCCGCCCGAGCGGACGGCGATGCCGGCATCCGTCACGTCCTGCTGAGACAGGCGCTCGGCGATGATGCGCGCGCCGCTCAGGACGCGCTCCTGACGCTCCTTGAACTCGGGGGTCGCGGCGAGCTTGAACGCGGTCGCCTTGGCGGCGATCAC
>NZ_WOYP01000062.1:0-8915 GCF_011620715.1 Microbacterium sp.
GCGCGGCGCTACAGCGCGAGGCGCTCGCGTACCACCTCGGCCAGGCGCTCCGCATACCCCGAAGCGACCTCGGCGGAGGCGGCCTCCACCATGACGCGCACCATCTCCTCGGTGCCCGAGGGGCGCAGCAGCACGCGGCCCGAATCGCCGAGCTCGGCCGAAACCGCCGCGACCGCGGCAGCGACGCCTTCGTCGGTCTCCGCACACGCGCGGTCCACCCCGCGCACGTTCACGAGCACCTGCGGGTACACGGTCATGATCGAGGCGAGCTCGGCCAGCGAGCGGCCGGTGCGGGCCATCTCGGCCATGAGGTGCAGGCCGGTGAGCACGCCGTCGCCGGTGGTGGCGTACTCGCTCATGATCACGTGTCCGGACTGCTCGCCGCCGAGCGAGTAGCCGTGCTCGTTCATGGCCTCGAGCACGTAGCGGTCGCCGACGCCGGTCTGCACCACGGTGATGCCGTGCTCGGCCATCGCGCGGTGCAGCCCGAGGTTGCTCATCACGGTCGCGACGAGCGTGTCCTTCACCAGGTGCCCGCGCTGCTTCATCGCGACGGCCAGCACCGCCATGATCTGGTCGCCGTCCACGACCCGGCCGCGGGCGTCGACCGCGAGGCACCGGTCGGCGTCGCCGTCGTGCGCGATGCCGACATCGGCGCCGACCCGCACCACGTGCTCAGCCAGGGAGTCCAGGTGGGTCGAGCCGACGCCGTCGTTGATGTTGAGGCCGTCGGGGTCGGCGCCGATCACGGTGACGCGGGCGCCGGCATTGCGGAACGTCTCGGGCGAGACTCCGGATGCCGCGCCGTGGGCGCAGTCGAGCACCACGTGCAGGCCGTCGAGGCGGTGCGGCAGCGACGCGAGCAGGTGCACGACGTAGCGGTCTTCGGCGTCGGCGAACCGGCGGATGCGGCCGACATCGGCGCCGGTGGGCTGCAGCTTGGGCCCGGAAAGAGCGGCCTCGATGCGCTGCTCGACCTCGTCGGGGAGCTTCACACCGCCGCGCGCGAAGATCTTGATGCCGTTGTCGGGGGCCGGGTTGTGTGATGCCGAGACCATCACGCCGAAGTCGGCGTCGATGTCGGCGATCAGGTAGGCCGCAGCCGGGGTCGGCAGCACGCCCGCTTCGAGCACGTCCACGCCGGAGGAGGCCAGTCCTGCGCACACCGCGGCGGAGAGGAACTCGCCCGAGACGCGGGGGTCGCGCGCGACGACGGCGGTGAGCCGCTTGCCGGCGGCCTTGCGGGCCTCAGCGGTACGGCCCTGGCCCAGCACGACTGCTGTCGCCTGGGCCAGGGTGAGCGCGAGATCGGCGGTGAGGGGGCCGTTGGCCAGCCCCCGCACCCCGTCCGTGCCGAAAAGCGGCATCGGAAGGGTTCCGACTAGCGCTTCGAGTACTGAGGAGCCTTGCGGGCCTTCTTGAGACCGGCCTTCTTGCGCTCCTTGACGCGCGCATCGCGGGAGAGGAAGCCGGCCTTCTTCAGGGCCGCGCGGTTGTTCTCCTCGTCGATGCCGTTCAGCGAGCGGGCGATGCCCAGGCGCAGCGCACCGGCCTGACCCGAAGGGCCGCCGCCGGAGATGCGGGCGATGACGTCGTACGCGTCGGTCAGGCCCAGCACCGTGAAGGGGTCCTTGACGAGCTGCTGGTGCAGCTTGTTGGGGAAGTAGTCCTCGAACGACCGGCCGTTGACGGTGATGACGCCCGAGCCGGGGACGATGCGCACGCGGGCGATGGCCTGCTTGCGGCGGCCGACCGCGGCACCGGGAACGCTGAGCACGGGGCGCTCGGCGACGGCGGCGGCCGCCTGGTCGACGGGGGTTTCGGTCGAGAAGTTGGTTTCGGTGGATTCTTCGATGTTCGCCACGAGTGTGTCCTTAGTCAATCTGGGAGGCGCTACTGGGCGACCTGGTCGAGGGTGAAGGTCTTGGGCTGCTGTGCACCGTGGGGGTGCTCGGCGCCGCGGTAGACCTTGAGCTTGGTGAGCTGCTGCGCACCCAGGCTGTTCTTCGGGAGCATGCCGCGGACGGCCTTCTCGACGGCGCGCTCGGGGTTCTTCGCGAGGAGCTCTTCGTAGGTGACCGAGGTGAGGCCGCCCGGGTAGCCGGAGTGACGGTAGGCCTTCTTCTTCTGGAGCTTCTGGCCCGTCAGCGCGACCTTGTCGGCGTTGATGATGATGACGAAGTCGCCCATGTCCATGTGGGGGGCGAAGGTCGGCTTGTGCTTGCCGCGGAGGAGTGCTGCCGCGTGCGAGGCGAGCCGGCCGAGAACGACGTCGGTGGCGTCGATGACAAGCCACTCGCGCTGGGCTTCGCCAGCCTTGGGGGTGTACGTGCGCGTCACAATAGTGCTGCTTTCTTGATTCGAACGGAGATGTTCGTGAATCCCGCTCCGGGGGGTTTGATTCGGGATGCCGGACCAAACGCGCCAGTGGAGGGCTCACGTTCGCGGTGCGAGGCCAGCAGGGCGCAGGCACCAAGGATCCATCGTACGGCATCCGGATGCCGCAGCCAAAAGCGCCCCCGCCGGAAACATCGCTCTGGTAGTAAAGGCTCACCCATGTCGCCGTCCTCAGGAGTCTCGTGACCACATCCCCCGGGCGCCGGCGAATCGTCATCGGGACCGCGGTCGCGGCATCCGTGGTCGTCATCGCTGTCATCGCCGGTGTGTTCCTCGTCAGCCGAACGAGCGGCCCGGTCGCGCCGCATCCCGGCATGGCGCTCCTGGTCGCCTCCGATACGGCTGCCGCCGCGGCAGCCGATGCCGCCGCCGACGGATCGGCGCAGGACAGGGCCGCCGACTATCTGGCGGACATGCCCACGGCGGTCTGGCTGACCCCGGAGAAGTCCGGGCTCGGCGAGGTCGGCCCGCGCGTCGAGGGGCTGCTCGAGCAGGCCCGGGCGGCGGATGCGGCGCTCACGCTCGTGGTCTACGGGCTGCCCGCGCGCGACTGCGGGCGGTTCTCGGCCGGCGGACTGTCGCCGAATCAGTACCCGGTGTGGACTGCCGAGATCGGCGAGGCGCTGCGGACGCAGCCCGAGGTGCCGAGCATCGTGATCCTCGAGCCGGACTCGCTCGCGCTGGCTCCGGAGTGCGGCAACGTCGATGAGCGCGCCGCCCAGCTGCAGGCGGCGATCGACGACCTCTCGGCCGAGAACGCGTGGATCTACCTCGACGCGGGGCATTCGCAGTGGCTTCCGGTCGACCAGCTGGCGGATCTGCTCACCCGGGCGGGCATCGATCGGGTGCGCGGGTTCGCCACCAATGTGTCGAACTACTACGCCCTCGACGACGAGACCGCGTACGCCCACGAGCTGTCGCGGGCGCTGGGCGGCGCTCATGCGGTCATCGACACCTCCCGCAGCGGCGCCGGTTCGAACGGCGAGTGGTGCAACCCGCCGGGGCGGCTCGTGGGCGAGGAGGGCGCGGCTTTCGGCGACGCGGTCGTCGACGTGAACCTGTGGATCAAGGCTCCCGGCGAAAGCGACGGCGAGTGCAACGGCGGCCCGGCGGCGGGCATCTGGTGGCCGAAGGCGGCGATCGAGTTGACCCGCGCGTCGCTTCGCTGACACGTGTCTGTGAAACAATGCCCCTTCCAGCACTCTCCGCTTGTTTCATGCTCGTTGTGAAACGGTCGCCTCCCTGCGACGCCCCCCGGCACCCGGAGTACCCGTACCGTCCCGGCACGACTGGAGTGAGTGAATGACCGAAACCACCGACAGCGGACGCACGGCGGTCATCGTCGAAGACGATGCCGAACTCAGGCACCTGCTGGTGGACGTGCTCGAAGCGGCCGGTTTCTCGACGGTCTCGGTCGGCAACGGCATCGACGGCATCCAGGCCGTCCTGTCGTACCAGCCGCTCATCACGACCCTCGACGTGAACATGCCGGGCATCGACGGAATCGAGGCCGCGCGGCGCATCCGCGCCCACAGCGACACGTACATCGTCATGATCACGGCGATGGGCGACGAAGCGGATGTCGTGCTCGGACTGACCGCCGGGGCCGACGAGTACATCACCAAGCCGTTCCGCCCCCGCGAATTCCGCGCCCGCATCGAGGCCATGCTGCGCCGGGGCCGCGCGGCCGGCACGAGCCCGACCGCGCCGGTGCGCACGCAGGAGAGCGCCGGCCCGTCGTTCCCGGTGGCCCGCGCGGCGGCATCCGCTCCCGCGCCGAGCGACCCGGTTGTGGTTGCGCCCACGTCCGGCCCGCAGACCGGCCCGCAGCCAGAGGCCGCCTTCGGCGAGGAACGCGGCGCGGTGGATGCTTCCGCAAGCGACGGGCAGTGGCTGACTCATCGCAACCTGCGCCTCGACCTCGACAGCCGCATCGTGCTGATCGACGGCGCCGAGGTGGATCTGACCCGCACCGAGTTCGACCTGCTGGCAGCTCTGCTGGAGTCGCGCCGGCGGGTGCGCAGCAAGGCGGACCTGACCCTGCTGCTGCGCGGCGAATCGTATGTGACGACCTATTTCGTGGGGGATGCCGACAAGCGGGCGGTCGAGGCGCACATGACCAACCTGCGCCGCAAGATCGGCGACAACCCCGCACAGCCTCGGTTCATCGAGACCGTGCGGGGCGTCGGGTACCGACTCACATCAGAGGTCACGCCTCCCCCGGCGTGACCGGCGGATCGCCCTCCCCAGCAGCGATCGCGCCCGATGTGGACGGTTCTGAGTCGTTCGGGCGACTCAGACCTTGTATCCGTGCTGACGACGGATGAGCTTGGTGAACATCATGAGGGTCTGAAGGACCGTGACGACCCCGACGATCGGCCAGCCGATCCAGAGGATCGTCGACTGCGCGACCGGGCCGAGCAGCATCCAGATGACCGCCAGCGTGACGAGCACCGCGATCGTGACGACCAGCGGAGCCCAGTGACCGCTGCCGCCGCCCTTCTCGGCCTTGGCCTGCATCGCCCAGTTGTCGACCTTCTTCTTGGACAGGAAGCGGGCCCAGGCGCGGGCGAAATGCGACAGCCGGATCCACATGTAGATCTCGGCCGGAGCGATCAGCAGCGCGAACAGGATGTCCTTGTAGGTGCGCGAGTGCATGGTCAGCGCCATGCGCACGTTCAGCATCACGGCCATGCCGATCGGGATGAGCCACACCGGCGAGAAGACGAACGCGTTCAGCGAGAGCGAGCCGGCCAGCAGCAGGACGAACGCGATGCGCACGAACAGGTTGGTCAGCATGCCGAAGTTCTCGAACCAGCGGATGCGCAGGTTGGGGTGAAACGGCTGGCCCTTCGTGTCGCCGCGCTGTCCCGGCCACATCAGCTCGATCGCGCCGTAGGTCCACTTGACCTGCTGGGCATCCAGCGACGCGAGGGTGGTCATGCCGCCGACGTCGGCGCGAGCGATCGGGCTGATCTTGGTCAGATAGCCGGCGCTCTTGATCTGCAGCGAGAGCAGCGAGTCCTCGACCTCGCTGTCTTTGACCCACGGAGTGGACTGGTGGTTCTGCGCCATGACCTCGCGCAAGGCATGAGTGGAGAACACCGAGAACTGGCCGCCGAGCACCGCCATGTTGCGGCCGCGCAGCAGGTTCTGCAGGTTGAACGCCGCGAACTGCGAGCGCTGCCCGCTGATCAGGAATGACGCGAGCCCCCTGAACGTGTTGTCGATCGTGAAGATCGCCGAGATGCCGCCGATGCGGCTGTCGGAGATGATCTCGGTCTCGAGGTTCTCGACCGCCCGGTTCTCGGCGACCGTGTCGCCGTCGACGCCGAGCAGGTAGTCGTAGCCCTCGACGAGCGAGTAGCCGTAGTTGAGCGCGCCGACCTTCTTGTCGGGGTTCTTGCCGATGTCGTGGACGAAGACCTCGGTGAACTGCTCGCCGAGCTCGGTGACGATCTCGTGCGGTCCGGCGTACTGCGAGGCGACCTGCACGGTCGCATCCGACGTGTTGTTCACGACGACGTGGATGACATCGGGCACCCGGGTCTGGGCGAGCAGCCCCTCGATGACCGCGGCGATCGACTCCTCCTCGTTGTATGCCGGGATGACGCAGCCGATCGTCGAGCGCTGCGTCGAGGAGCCTTCGAACACGGAGTCGAAATCCTCGGGGAACGCGTGGTCGAACGCAGGCGCGGCGGGCACCACGGCGGCAGCGCGGTGCGGACGCAGTGCGAGGTCGGTGCGAGCGGATGCGGTGCCCGGGGCGGTGATCGTGGTCATGGCTTTTCTCTCGGTTGCAGTTCTCGGTCGGGCGGTGCGCGTCGGAAGCCGGGGTTCTGGGGCTCAGCCCCAGCGGGTGATACGTGTCCCCCGAAGAGGGGACGAGCGCCGGAGCACCCCGTGGAAACCACACTGTTACGCTCAAGTCCACGTAGCACTCGTTATCCATTCAGACGAACACAACGAATCCTCAAGGTTTGCGCAACGCCTCAGACCGGTGTCGGAACGCGGGCGCGACGACAGGTGGGCGCATGATCACCCTGTACACGGTCACCCTCACGGTGGCGTGTTGCGTCGCGGTGGCCCTGGCCGTCGTCTTCGAGCGTCGCGCGAAGTCCTCCGACGCGCAGTGGGTCACCCCCGCGACGCTCGCGGTGCTCGCCGCCAGCTGCGCCACGCTGTCCACGCTCGCCTACGCGATGTCGGGGCCCGACGACCAGAACCTCCTCCCGCTGGTGATCGGCGACGTGTCGATGCCGCTGTCGATCGGACTGACCCTGGCCGCGGTGCGACGCGCAGCGGGCCGGCGGCGCACCCTCGCCATCCTGGCGGTCACTCTGTCGGTCGCGGTCGGCGCGACCACCCTCCTGCTCTCGCCCGACACGGGGCAGACCGTGAAGCTGCTGGTGCTCACGATGCTGAGCGGCCTGACCGCGCTCTCGTGCCTGCGCAGCCCGATCCCCGCCCTCGGGGCGTGGCTGGTCGGATTGACCATGGCCGCTTACGGGCTGTACTGCGCCCTGCGCTTCGGTGTTCCGCTCGTCGTCGGTCCCGAGCATCCGACGGTGCAGCTCGCCTTCGATCGCGGCATGAGCACGATCGTGGCGACGGTGGCGGTGGGCCTGGTCGCGGCGGGGATGATCGTGATCATCCGCCGATCCCAGGCCCCCGACTCGACCGCGATCGTGAGCACCGAGACCCTGACCAACTGGATCGAGGCCCTGCTCGCCCAGCGCAACGTGGTGCTCGCGATAACGATCTCGGTGCCGGCACTCCCCCTTCATCGAGTCGCCTTCGGGCGGGCCTGGGCGAACTCGATCGCATCCGCCGTCACCGAGGCGGCCGCCGCCGTGCTGCCGACCGGCAGCGTGATCGGTCGGGTCGCACCCGGCGTGCTGGTCGCCCTGCAGTTCACGACGACGTTCGACCTGGCCACCGTCCGGGCGCGGCTGGTGCAGAGCTACGAACGGATGCTGCCCCCTTCCGCCCCGACGGATCCCCCCGACCTCGAGATCCAGCAGCTGAACATCACCTCCGCCGCAGACGTCCGGCGCTTCGCCCGGCAGGCGCGCGTCACCGCGCGGCGCGCGATGACCTCGCAGGGGGTGTGACCGGGCATGCCGACTCCGCCGCCGCTGCCGATCGGCACGCGCACCCACTCGATCTGGCTGTCGCAGCTGCTGCTGGCGATCGTCGTGGTGGTGATCGTGCTGCTGGTGCAGGCCCTCTCGCCCGAGACGCTCGACCTGTGGACGTTCACGGTCGGCGTGTCGCTCGTGGTCATCCTCACCACCTTCGCCCTCGCGCTGCCGTGGCAGCGCCTGCCCCGGTGGGCGGTGCTGACCGTGCCGCTGCTGGACATCGTGGCCGTGGGCTTGATGACCCGCGACGCACCGGTCGACTTCGCGTTCCTGTGGGTGTTTCCGGTCACCTGGATCGCCTCGCACTATCCGCTGTGGGCGACCGGCACAGCGCTCAGCGCGATCGCCGTGCTCGTGCTGCTCGACCAGATCGGGCAGCCGGAGAGCGCGAACGCCACGATGCGTCTGGCCATCGTGACACTGTCGCTGACTTTCATCGCGATCAGCGCGCAGGGTGCGTCGCGCCAGACCCGGGCGTTCAAGCGGCTGCTGCGGCGCGAGGCCAACAAGCTGAGCGAGACGCTCACGCGCTCCACGCGTCAGGAGCGCGAGCTGTCGCGCGTGCTCGGGTCGATCGACGTCGGAGTGGTGCGGATCTCCGCCGACGGCGACATCCTCGAGGCGAACAAGACCTATCGCGACCTCTATGACATCGACCCCGACGACCCGGCGTTCGCGCCGCGCTCGGTCGAGTACGACGGCTTCGAGGGGTCGCCCCTCGGCAACGCGCGGCGCCCATTGACGCGCGCCCGGCGGGGCGAGCAGTTCGAAGACGAGCGCACCTGGCTGTACACCGCGGACTGGACCTGGCGCGCACTCGCGGTCACGTCGCTGCGACTGCCGAACGACCACGGGCTGTCCTCGGGCGAGCACCTGCTCATCGCCCACGACATCACCGCGATGATCAGCGCGGAGCGCGCGCGTGCCAGCCTCGCCACGCGCGTCTCGCACGAGCTGCGCAACCCGCTGACCACGATCCTCGGGTTCTCCGACCTGCTGCTCGAGGACACCTCGCTTCAGGAACGCACGCGCGTGCGGGTGGAGGCGATCACGGCGGCCGCCGAGCGCATGATGTCCCTGGCCACTGAGATCCTCGAGTCGGCGAAGCAGGCGGAGAAGGCGGAGTCGATCATGACGAGCACCGACCTGGCCAAGGTCGTCGCCGACTCCGTGGAGTCCTTCGCCCCCGCGGCCGAGGCCGGCGGCATCCGGGTGGTGCTGGCGGTGTCGGAGCCCGTGTCTGTCCTCGGCGACGCGTTCCGCCTGCGTCAGGTCAGCGACAACCTGCTCAGCAACGCCATCAAGTACACGCCGAAGGGCGGGCGGGTCACGGTCGAGGTCTTCCGCTCTCCCGCCGCCGATTCCGCGGGGCGC
>NZ_WOYP01000062.1:9015-12345 GCF_011620715.1 Microbacterium sp.
CGTCATCGGACGGTACGGCGCAGCACGACCAGGCCGTGCTCTGCATCACCGACACGGGCATGGGCATGGCGCCGGCCGAGCTCGAGCGCATCTTCGAGCCGTACTTCCGGGCCGCGGCGGCGGAGGCGAGCTCGATCACCGGGACCGGGCTCGGCATGGGCATCGTGCGATCGCTCGTCGACGAGCATCACGGTGATGTGTCCGTGACGAGCGCGCCGGGGCAGGGCACGGTCGTGACCGTGAGCCTGCCGGCCGAGACGGATGCCGGCGCCGGCCGGCTGTCCGCACCCGACCCCGATCCGCGACGGGAGACGACCGATGCGTGAGCTCGCCACCGTCGTCCTCGGCGGCCCGGGCGACCTGGTCGTCGGGCTCACCACCGCGGTGACCGTCTGCGTCGCGCTCATGATCGGGCTCGGCCTGCTCGGCAGGGCCAGTCGGGCGATGCTGCTGTGGACGTTCGCGCTGCTGCTCGCTCTGCTCGGATCGTACGGATTGCTGGCCTCCGCCGCCATGGGCACCGATGTGCTGCTGCATCCGGTCGGCGTGGGCATCATCTTCGGGATGCCGATCGTGATCTGGTCGGGACTCCGGGCTGCGCAGGACAAGCGCTCGTACGCGTGGATCGGGTTCACCCAGTCGATCGCATCGGTGCTGGTGCTCACGCTGACGACCGATCTCGAGGTCGGCTTCACGGTGTTCCGCTGGCTGTTCCTCGCGTCCGCGGTCGGCGCGGCTCTCGGCGCGTTCGAGGTGCTGCGGGGCGCGTTCGACGGCTCTCGGTTCGGCATCCCCCTGGTCGTGGCCTCGGTGGTGCTGCTGCTGCTCGGAACGGTCGGCGTGGTCGGCAGCGCTGCGGGTTCGAGCGACGAGACCGACGTGCTCTTCATCCGCGGCGTGGTGATCGTGACGACCGTCTACGTCATCTGCGTCACGGTCAGTCTGCTCTTCCTCGCCAATCGGCGCATCGGCGCGCGCGATGTGATCGAGGCGGCGGACGCGTTCCTGCCCGAAGCGGTCATGCGCGCGGTGGTGCGCGAGAAGCTGCTGCGCGCCCGCCGCCGAGGGGAGCAGAGCTGGTCGTTCATCGACATCCGCCTGGACGATGCCCGGGATCTGCGCGAGGCAACCGGCGACGCGGCCTTCGGCTCGATGGTGCGGCGGTTCGAAGACATCATCGCCGCGACCGTGCCCGCCGAGGCCGACCTCGGGCGGGCTGCCCCAGGGCACGTGCAGGTGTTCGCCTCGCAGTCCGCTGCAGGCGTGCGGGAGTTCGTGCGCGCGGTGCTGAACCAGGTTTCCGCGACCGACGATCGGGCGCCGACCAGCCTGCACATCTCAGCGAGCGCGGGCATCGCGGCGGTCGATTCCGCCACCGACTCGTTCGAGTCGCTCGCCGCAGCGGCCGGCACGGTCGCCGACGAGGCGCAGCAGCAGGGTGGCGACCGATGGCGCTGGGCGGGTGCGCCAGCGCCTATTGCGTGATGACGGAGTCCATGATGGCGACCGTGATCGTGTCGGTCGCGGTCTGCTTGGCGTAGTCGCTCGAGGTGGGTGTGGCCTGCACGAGGAACTCGTACGTGAACTCGAGCGAGACGTAGGTGGCGCCCTTCGGCGTCGGCCCGACGGTGAAGGTCTGCGAGTAGCTGTACGGATCGAGCACGAGATACCCGGGACTCGTGGTGGCGCTGTCGACCTGGGCGCTCAGCGCCTCGAACGTCTCGGTCGCCGACATCGGCGTCGCGATCATCGTCGCGCGCTGCAGGTACACCTTCTGACCGTCGTTGGGCGTGATCGTCGTGATCATCGACAGGCTGACCGGCTTGAGCGCGTCAGCGGTCCACTTGTCCATCGTCAGCGTCGACCAGTAGTCGATCGAGATGGTGAGCGGTCCGGCGGTGAGTGCGCGCTCGGTGGAGCCCGATGACAGATCGTTCGGCACGGGCTGGGCCGCCTCGGTGCTGCTCGGCGACACCGTCGGCGACGCGCTCGGCGTGATCCACGGCGGCGCGCTGCAGCCGGTCAGCGCGAGAGCGATGATCAGCACTGCTGCGCCGGCCCGTGCGGTTCTGCGATTCGACGTGCGCATGTGCGGCCCCTTGTGCCCTCTGTGTTTCCGAAAGAAGTGTCTCCGAAGAAGATGCTCACCAGACGCCTGCGACCGGATCTGGCCAGTCTATGGGCGGCTCTCGGGGGTCTCCGTGTCCCCTCTTCGGTGGACAGCCATTTCTCCTCGATTGCGAAAAGTTGCATTTCAACCCAGGTCAGAGGTTCTTTTCGGGTCTCCCTCGATGTCATTGACGCGAAACATTCCAGTCACGCAGAGTCGATACGTTCGTTCGCATGACCACTCACTCGATCAAGGCCGTGATTCCCGCTGCGGGACTCGGCACCCGGTTCCTTCCCGCGACCAAGGCGATGCCGAAAGAGATGCTTCCCGTCGTCGACAAGCCGGCCATCCAGTACGTCGTCGAAGAAGCCGTCGCCGCCGGAATCGACGACATCCTCGTGATCATCGGCCGCAACAAGAACGCCCTCGCAAACCACTTCGACCGGGTCACCGAACTCGAGCACACCCTCGGCGCGAAGGGCGACCACGGCAGGCTCGCCCGGGTGATGGAGCCGAGCTCGCTCGCCGACATCCACTTTCTGCGCCAGGGCGACCCGAAGGGTCTTGGGCACGCGGTGCTGCGCGCCAAGAAGCACATCGGCAACGAGACGTTCGCCGTCATGCTCGGTGACGACCTGATCGACGCCCGCGACCCGCTTCTGTCCCGCATGATCGAGGTTTCACTGGGTCAGTCGGCGACCGTCGTCGCGCTCATGGAGGTCGACCCTGCGCAGATCCACCTGTACGGCTGCGCGGATGTCGACCCCACCGACGAGGCCGATGTCGTGACCGTCAAGGCGCTCGTCGAGAAGCCGTCCGCGGCCGAGGCGCCGAGCAACCTCGCCATCATCGGCCGCTACGTGCTCAAGCCCGAGATCTTCGAGGTGCTCGAGAACACCGAACCGGGCAAGGGCGGCGAGATCCAGCTCACCGATGCGCTCGAAGAGCTCGCGGCCGACGAGTCGATCGCCGGCCCGGTGCTGGGGGTCATCTTCTCGGGTCGTCGCTACGACACCGGCGATCGCCTCGACTACCTGAAGTCCAGCATCCTGCTCGCCCTCGACCGTGAGGATCTCGGACCTGACCTTGCCACGTGGATCAAGGAGATAGCGCCGACCCTGCCGGAATGACCCCGACTCTCATCACAGTTGAGGAGTCATTGTCGGTGTGGGCGTAGGAGTCGACGAATCTTCAGGAGCGGGTGGCACGGGCTCGGGCAC
>NZ_WOYP01000062.1:12445-13602 GCF_011620715.1 Microbacterium sp.
GGCACGGGCTCGGGCACAGGAGCCGGTGCCGGGTCCGGAGCCGGTGGCGGGTCGGTCGCCGGTGGGGTCACCGGGGTCACGTCCGTGACCGCGCGGGTCTGGTCGTCGCGCAGCGCGGTGACTGCGGCGGCGTAGGCGAGCAGCTCGGCATCGCCCGATCCGCCGGCGTTCTGCGCGGTGGGTACGGCGACGGATGCCGCGATCACGGCATCGCGAAAGGTCTGCAGCGCCCGCCTGTTCTCTGCGACGATGAGCACGGCGGTCTCGGGGAGCGATGCGCCCAGCGTCATCTGCGCGGCGCGCAGTGCGTCGAGCTTCTCCTGCAGCGCGGCCTGCGCGGCGCGCACTTCGCGGGTCGCTGTCGTGATGAGCCCGACGTGATCGTTCGCGGTCTTCGTCGCCGCCTTCACCGCTTCGATGTCGCCCACGTCGATGTCGCCGCGCTCGTACAGCTCGGGCAGGTCGGCGGGCGGCGCCGCGGCGAGCTGCGCGACGAGGGCCGCGAGCGCGGCGTTCGAGGCGTCGAGCACCGGCTGGGCGGCCATGCCTGCGACGGCGGCCAGCGGCGGCGCTGCGCTGTCGGCGGTCGCCTGCGCGATCGCGACGGTGTCTTCGTACTGCGTCACGGCTTCGTCGAGCACCGGCTGCGGGTCGGCGGCTGACTCTTCTGCGGCCTCGAGGTCTGCGACTGCTGCGGCGAGCTCCTGCGCGGCGAGGTTGTCGGCGGCGATGGTCTGAGCGATCGTGACCGACCCCACGACGACGCCGATGAGCAGCACGATCGCCACGGCGACCGACCAGCGCACGCGGGAGCTCCACCCGCGAATGCCGCGTCGTTCGGCAGAAGAGAACGACCCGGCAGGTGCCGCGTTCGAGGTCGCCCCGAGCACCGCCGTCGGTTCGGCCATCGCCCTGGCTGCGACCGCAGCCGGCATTGCGGTCTTCGTCCGGGATCCTCCGCCGATGATGTCGAGCCAACTCGCGCGCGCCGTCGACACGCGCGAAGCGGATGCGGCCCCGTCTGCCTCGGCAACGGTGCCGGATGCCGCATCATCGGTGAATCCCAGCCACGCCAGGAAGTCGGTTTCGTGAAGGTCCGGCTCGGATTCCGGCACGTCGGCACCGGGGCCGGCCACCGTCGCTCTGACCCCCGCCGC
>NZ_WOYP01000002.1 GCF_011620715.1 Microbacterium sp.
CGTCATGATCACGACCGTAGCCGCCGACTTACTTGGCCGCCACCACCGGCGTTAGATCTGCGATGGACGATCCCCCGTGCGACACAAGACGACAATTCACGTGCCACCGGAACACGGCGACCTTTCGCTGCGCTGAGGGACCGGGGCCGGTGGTGCGCAGATGCACAGCGCTGTCACGCAGAGTTCGGCGCTTGGTTGCGGAAGCGGTCGAGATCAGAAACGCTCGAGGCATGCAGTTCGCCGGAGTGCTACCTCCAGACGCCCCCGACCCTCTCGTGGAATCCCGTCGACGACTGTTGGGCCTTGCGTTCCCACTCATGGGTCTTGTGCCGCAGCCAACGATCGAGGACACCGGCGGCCCAGCGATCACGGAGGTGACAACCGGCGCAGAGCGCGCGCAGCTAGCAGTGAGCTTCTCGTACACGCTCTGGCGGAACCCTCACGATCGTGCTGACCCCGTGAACCTGAAGAACCTCACTCCGTATGAGCAAGCGGCGGTCGAGACCATCCCACCATGGCCGCGTCCTGCGTGGTTGATCGAGTACGTCGAGAGGATGCGCTACCCCTCGCTCTGGGAGGCAGTGCGCACGTGCTGGACAAGAGACGGCTCCGAGTGCACGACCCTTTCCCGGCAACTTGTCGATCACACGAACTACATCCTCACAAACCAGTTCCGCGAGGAGTCGGGAGTTGCACCCGGACCCACAGAAGAGGGCCCATGGCAGGTTCGCCCATCATCTGTCAACACCGCCGCCACGATCGAGATCAATGGCGACGAGGTGCCGGCCTTCGAGATCGACACCGACCCGTTCGTCTATGCGCTCGGCGCGCAGCTGCGATCCGATGTCGTCGCGACCGTCGTCATTGCACGGGAACACCTTCCCTACGTGCGCCCGGCACTACACACCCGGACCCCCGAAACGGACTGAAGGCGTCCGCCAGACGATCCCTTGCGGGCATGCCTGAGAGCGGAGCGAGCTATTCGGAGTGGGCCAGCACATCGACTTGCAGGCCGCCAAGAGCCTCCTTCTGAGCGGTGCGGAGGACGAATCGAATTTCGGTGCCCACGGGAACTCATCTTTGAGCTCGGCTGGCATGCCGGCTGTTACCTCGAATTGGACGGTCGGCGGGAAGGCTGACGTGCCGCATCCCCAGTAGAGTGAGCCGCCGCTCGGTGCGGCTAGCGTCACGTCGGCGGACTTCACCACGAGCATGCAGGTGTCGGTTCCGATTCCCGCCCATTGCTGCTCGCTCGTGATCACTGTCAGGCCTTCGAATTCCGTATAGCCGCGTGCGTCCGCTGTCTCAGTGCCAAGACTTTCCGGCCAAGCAAAATCGTCTACTTCGCGCAAGGAGCCGACCTGGTGCACGTCTCCGACACGCGTGAGCCAACCATTGCCGAGGACAGTGAGGATAGCGCCGAGGATCAGGGCGAGAACGACTGATCCGATCCACATCCATCTGAGTTGGGGCAAAGACCAGCGTTTCCGGTCAGCAGTGGAAGTCACTCACAGGTCCGGTGCTGCTGGTTTGAGACTCGCCTGCGCGGTGACGTCTGTTGACGGTGGGGTCCCCTGCGGGTGGGGTGCGGCGTGCTCCGGGATTTCGGTCGCGATCTGCCCGGTCGTTACCGTGCGACCTGTCTGATCGAGCTCCCGCAGTCGCTTCACCGCGGCGGGATCGTCTTGAATATCAGCGTTAGGTCCGTACGCGCGGTCACGCAGCGCACGCAACTCGCCGTCAACATCGTCTGCAATCACGACGGTCCTCTCATCGCAGAACACACGTCTCCATGCTGGCGGGTCCTCTGAGGGCGTGTCCTGTCAGCCCTCACGATGACCGACTGAATGCGGCGGGCTGGTTTTCCGCCTCCGGACAGGTCCGGGTTGGGCGGTGCGCCGGCGGTCTGTTTGCGGCGAATTTCAGGGGAGACGTGCGACGGTGAATGCCAGTCCGACGTTGCCACTGTCGGTATCGATAGTCACCTCGGCGCTGGCGAGGGCGCCCTTGTGTTCTACCGCTGGCAGCGTCGCGGAGTAAGTGGGACCCGTAGTGTCTCTGGACGCCGTGGTGAGGTCTATCCGCAGCTGCTCGAGTTGCTGGGCGGTCCAGCCCCATGATGGTGCGATCCGTTGGAGCTGCGGGTAGATCGTGAGCCACATCCCTTGACCGTCCTGGACAAGTTCCACAGACGTCACCTGATTGTCACTGGTGGTGATCGTGAAGGACTTGACGAGTTCGACGTTGAAGGCCCCATCGGCGGTGAGCACCACCGCGCTGATCGGCACGCGCGGCTCGACCGTCTCTGTTCCATCCACGTCAAGTCCGAGCTGGGACGCTGGCAACGAATCGGCGCGGACCTTCACCCTCACCACGCCCTCATGGGTAAGGAAATCGATGCCTGGTGGTTCAAACAGAGACATTCCATCTGATGCTTGCTGATCGGTCGACGGGCGCGGGTCCGCTTGAGTCCACCAGGAGTTCTGAACAGCGACCACACCAACAACAATGCCGACCCAGATCAACGCGACGATCGAAATCGGAATCCAGGAGAGGACCACGCGACGGCGTTTGCTTCGACGTCGCTCCTCTGACGGCGCTGGCATATGCACCCCACATTTTCGGCTCTGTCGGTCACCGCACCCTACAACCCTCACTTCGGAGGCATCCGTAGGCCGTTCTCGACAGCATCAGACATGGTGCGTAAAGCGGTCCTCCTACTCGCCGTCAATTTGGCGCAGAAGACGGTCGAGCTCGTCCAACTCTTCTCGGATCTCTACCATGGCCGCCGGCGTGAATCTCCGTACCTGCAGATGGAGGATCGCGTCGGCCGCTATCTCGCGACGCTGAAAGCTTCGGCGACCGCTGACCTTGCTGCCGCGGCATCACCGTCGACGCTGGCGCAGACCTGCAGCAGCTCACCAGTGCGCTCGAGGACGGTGACGTAACCGCGGAGAATATCTCGGCGCGTAAGCAGATTGTTGCGGTCTTGGTTCATCGGCTCACCGTAGCGAGCTCCGGGCATCGTCAAGAGGTGTGGACAGCACCTTCAGCGGCGCGATCGCCGGTCACTTGACTCCCGAGTCGCGATGAAGTTCCAGACGGTGATCAACGCGGAGGGCGATCTTCTCGCACGCACGGACCCCCAGTGGCTCGCCGCCCTCGCGCTGCACGGGTTCACCCTCAACGGCGACGGGGAGATCGCACAGCTGGCCGCCGCGGTGCCGCCGCTGTCGCGTCGTTCTTCCCAGATCGAGAAGAACCGCCGTCAGCTGCTCGAGGAATGGACGGCCGCACATGGCGGTGCGACGCCGAGTGTGAGGGTGCTGCTGCAGATCGATCGGCGTGCCTGGGCGTTGTCGCGTCCCAACAAGCCCACGGATTTGGACGAGGAGACTTGGGAGGCAACTGTCCGCGACGAACTGCTCGCCATGGACCCCACCATCACGCACGCTCGCCCACCCGTTGCGGTCGTGGCCCCGTCCCTCGACGATCTTGACCTGGACCTGCTCGCGGGTGCCGCGGTCGTCGATGCGGACCAGCGCTCACCCCGGGCCCACGGGCGGTTCAGCATGTTCGATCTGCGCGCTGGTGCCATTCGCGCGCTTTCGCGCAGTGGGGTGGTCGCGCGTCGCGACGCGCTCACCGCGACGATCGACGAGATCTCTGGTCGGGCTCGACAGAAGTGCATTCGACTTCTCTCGGATGCCGGTATCCCGGATCACCTGAAGGTGTTCATGGCGACCGAGACTGTGCGTCTGAAGATGCGCGTCGCCGCACGCATGGAGGGTCTCGCCACGTCCGGCCGGTCACTTACGCCGACGAATTGCGCCGGTCTGCGGCATCCGCAGATGGCCTCGACCGTCTTGACGAGTCGCAGCTCGCCGCAGCGGGTGCGATCGCGGGGACGGGTGGGCTCGCTGCGATCACCGGGCCGGCCGGCGCGGGAAAGACCACGATGCTGCGCGTCGCACACGCGGGCACTTACTCGACAGCGGCGACGGATGCTGGTGGTCGCGCCGACCCGGAAGGCGGCATCCGTCGCATCGCGCGAAGTCGGTGCCGCGGCGACGAGCCTGCACGCGCTGCTCGCCGACCACGGCTACCGCTGGCACACTGACACAGCCGGAGCCCAGGTATGGACACGTCTGTCGCGTGGCGGCGCGGACCGGACCGGACGACAGGGGTCGTCTACGGCGGGCCGGCCAAGTTCGTGCTCCGCCGGGGTGATCGGATCGTGGTGGACGAGGCCGGCATGGTCGACCTGCAGACCGCGGCCGCCCTTGTCGATCTCGCTCTCGAACATGGGGTCGGCGTCGCGATGGTGGGGACCCGTATCAGGCTCTCCCTGTCGGGCACTCAGGAGCGATGGCATCCGCGGCGCGCTACGCGACCGCATCCGTCGAACTCGACACCGTACACCGCTTCAGCGATCCCGACTACGCCGCACTCACCCTGCGCCTCCGCAACCCCCGCGACCGCGACGACGCACTCCAGGTTGCGGGGGAGCTGCTCCAGCGCGGCCACGTGCAACGGGTGTCGAGCACGGAGGAAGCGCGTGACACTATGGTCGCTGCCTATTTCGACTGGCACGCACGCGGCAAGCGAGTGGCACTCGTGTCCGGCACCAATTCAGAGTCGGACGCGATCAACGACGCCATCCAGCAATGACGCATCCATGACGGTGAGCTGGACCCCAGGACGCTCGCGCTGGGAATGGGGGAGCAGCGCATCCTGGTCGGCGACACCGTCCAGACCCGCCGCAACGATCCGCGCACCGGCGTCGAAAACCGTCCGCAATGGGTGGTCCGCAACATCTGGGATGAGAGCATCGACCTCGCCTCGGTCAGTGACAGTGGCGAGATCCGTCGCGTCAGCCGGGACTACGCGCTCAACCATCTGCAACTCGCGTACGCATCGACCGTGCACGGCATCCAAGGCGAGACCATGGATGCCGCCGTCGTGGGACCGGATGTCGACGCACCGAGAATCTCGCTCCGCTCAAGTTCGTCGCTGACCAACTCCGTGAGCGTCAGCACCGCAACATAATGGCGAAAGCGCGGCGGGAGGGGCGCGCAACCGCCGGTGCGGAGGTGGTCACCTACACCGGCCACAGCGCGTAGTCTGGTGCCGCGATGCGCGGTTCTCGGTACCGCGGGATTGCGACTTCCAGTCGCGTTATCGACGTTGAATCCTCGTTCGATTCCTCCCATCTCCACCAATCCGCTGTCACGTGTGAGAGGGCCCGGTTCCTGCGTTTCGTGGGGGCCGGGCCCTTTCGTCCGGAGAGCCGGTGCCCCGCCCCCCTTTCAGAGCAGGTGGACGTCGAAATGGCGCCCCTGAGCGGCACGCGCGAGTGCAGCATCCGTCGTCACGATATCGGCGGAATGATGTTCCGCTGCGAAGACCACGAGCGCATCTGGCATTCTCAGGCCGGTCTCGGCGCGCACGCGCGCGATGCCAGGTGCGTCAGATGCGGCAAGATCGAGCCCGATCAGCTCGAGCCGATCGAACGCGGCAATGACCTCATCCGCCCTGCCCGCGTGGGTCGGACGAATGAGGCACTCAGCCATCGTCACCGTGCTGGCGGCGAAGTCGAAATCCTCGTTCTCCTCCATGAAGGCAAGTGCCGCTGAGTGGAACGCATCGTCGGCGTTGAGCCAAGCGATCAGCACGCCGGCGTCGAAGACGATCATTCGGGCCACTCGTCACGCAGCCGCTGCGCCTCGCCGGGGGGGTAAACCCCGGTCAGCGCGCCCGCCCCCGTGCGAATCGCGCGCAATCGCGTGGAACTGTGTGCCGCCGCTCGTCGTTCGATGCTCTCGGCGCCCTGTGCGATGACCTTGCGCAGCAGGGCAGTGCGATCGTCCCGCAATTCCGGCCATAGGCGCGCGGCCGCGTCGAGCGCCAGCGCGATCTCGTCGGTCTCGGTCACGGCGTGTCGGCGGCGTGTGGTGGGCATGACAGAAGTGTAACACCGGGCTTCAGGTGCGACACTTGATCGGAGGCGCACTCAGCTGCCGCTCGATGCGGCCATCGACCGATCGGTCACCGGCACTGCACGTCGGTCCAGACCTCTTCGATGGGGATCTCGCGCCCGAGTACGTTCTGCGCCGCCCGGTGCCCCGAACACATCGCCGCGGTGACCGTGGCGGGGTCATCGGTCCAGGTCGCCTCGCCGGCGAGGTGCAGCACACCGCCGATCGGCGTCGCGAGGGTGTCGTGGTCGTCGATGGTCGAGCCCAGCGTCATGTACGCATAGGAGCCGTAGGCGAACGGGTCGTCCTGCCAGTCGGTGATGTGAACATGGGTGGGCTTGTCGACCCGATCGCCATAGAGGCGCCGCAGCTGGGCGAGCACCGAGTCCACGATCTCGTCCTCGCTCCAATCCCGGGTCCCGACCGCTGCCGGTCCGGCGGCGAAGGTCAGCAGCGTCGGCGTGCCGTGCAGGAAGGTCAGGTCATACCACGAGTGCCACCACCGGCTCTCGGGTCCCTGCTGGCGAATCACGTCGACGCCGTCGTCCCAGAACTTCGTCGGAAAACGCAGGAACACCTTCTCGAACGCGTTCATCGTCAGCCGGCTCAGGGCGCCGGCGACGGGTTCGGGAAGGGGCGGCTCGATGATGAAGTCCTCGGACTGCAGCACGCCGACAGGCACGGTGATCACGACGTTGTCGGCGGTCACCGTGCCGAAGTCGGTCGTGACGGTGACGGCATCCGCCGACCATTCGACGTGCTCGACGACGTGCGTGAGTCGCACATCGAGCCCCTGCGCGAGAGCCGAGGGCAGGCGGTCGTAGCCGTCGGGGAACACCACCTCATCGCCGTCGATCGAGTCGTCATCGAGGCCGTGGGCGGCGAGATCGTCGATCCACGCGCCGTACTGCTCTTCCGACCGGTGCTCCAGGTACTCGCGCACGCGCTGGGCGCGCTGCTCGTTCCAGCCCTGTTCAGCGATCGCCGCTTCGGTGACGTCGCGGTAAGAGTCGTCCGGCGCCGAGGCGGCGACGACCTCGCGCAGAGTGTCGTCGGCGGTGTGGATGTCGTCGATGAAGCTCTGGGCGGCGGCATCCGTGAGTCGCCGTCCGTCAGGCCCGTAGTAGGCGATCGGGCGGCTGTCGGGCTGGTAGCCGCCGACGGTGAATTCCATGGTGCGCATGCCGAAGGCTTCGGCCGCGGCGGCGACCGGGGAGTCGGTGATGCCGTGGATCCACGAGGCGCCGAGGTCGGTGGCGAGCCCGTAGCGGCGGTCGGTCACGACCCGGCCGCCCACGCGGTCGCGGGCTTCGAGCACCAGGACTCTTCGGCCCGCTTCGCTCAGCAGTCGGGCGGCTGTCAGTCCTGCCACGCCCGCGCCGACCACGATCGTGTCGAAGTGATCCATGGTCGATCCTTTCACCGGGCGGTATCCGTCGTATGACATTCGACGCTATCGACCCCGCCGGCAGGCCGCGACCACGCGGTCGACCCCTTCGTGCGATGTCGAGGCGGATGCCGCGGACTCGACGAGGATGGACTGACCAGCTCCAGATGAGGGAAGTGCATGTCGAACCAGTACAACAGTTTCACCGACCGGGTCATCGACGAGTTCCGCGACAACGGCGGCGAGGAGATCGAGACGGGCGATGAAGGCACGATCGCCGTGCACGTCAGCGAGTTGAAGGGTGTCGAACGCGATGCGGCCTGGGCGCGATTCACCGAGCGCAGCAGCGGATTCCGTGACTACGAGGCGAAGACGACCCGCACGATCCCGGTTCTGGCGCTCACGCGACGCTGACCCTTTCACTTTCGGCGGAGGGGTCCTGTATCCCGACGTGAAGGTGTTCGTGTGGCGAGTGCGGGTTCGAACGAGCCTCCACCCTTCTGACCTCTTTCAGGGCTGGGTCGGCGGCGTAGTCGCGTCGTCCGCAGGAGCGTCGTCCGCGTGAGCGCGGCGACGGCTCACGATCACCCAGGTGATGATCGCGGCGACCGCGACGACGATGCCCACGATGAGCCAGATGACCCAGGCCGGCACCCCATCGGTGTTCGCCGAGATGGGTGTCGGCGTCTCGGTCGGCGTCGGCTCCGCGGTCGGAGTGGCGGCCGCGGTCACCGTGACGATCGTGGTCGCGAGAACGTTCTCGCCGTCGCCCACCGCGATCGTGAACGAGCCGGTTTCGCTGGCGGTGAAGACCGCCGTCGCCGTCCCGTCCGACACGGGCGAGGTCACCGACGTCGCACCGCTCGGCGAGAACGAGCCGCCCGCAGTGCCGCCCAGCCCGAAGAACGCAGACTCGAGTCCGCCGAGTCCGGTGGCGGTGACGGTGGTCGTCTCGCCCGTGGTGATCGTCGCAGACTCGGCCGCGAGTATCGCACCGCCGGACGGATTCGCTGCGGTCACCGTGATCGACACGGTGCCCAGAACGTTCTCGCCGTCACCCACGGCGACCGTGAACGTGCCAGCCTGATCCGCGGTGAAGGTGGCCGTGGCCGTGCCGTTCGAAGTGGGCGCGGAGTAGCTCGCCGTGCCGCTCTCGGTGAACGTCGCCCCGTCGGACTGGCCCATGCCGAACGATGCGGTCTCGAGTCCGCCCAGGCCGGTCGCTGTGACGACCGACGTCTCGCCCACCGTGACGGATGCCGGGTCGGCAGTCACCTCAGTGGCCGAGGCCGTCGCCGCCATGCCGCTGGACAGACCCAGGGCCGCGGCGAGCAGACCAGCGCCGAGTATGGCGATGAGCCGGCCCCCCACTCCGCGGGAGAGACGGGATGACTGCGGGCGAGGGTCGATGAGCATGTGCGGTCTCTTTCGGCAAGGCGGACAGAGGTGGACAGAGCGGTGGATCGAGCAGACCCAGACAGCTGCGTCCGAGTCCCCATCGTCACACTAGGGCGGCGGAGGGCGCCGCCGATAGCCGAACGGCTCAGCAGGCCCGGGCACACGCCCCCGTTCGGATCGGCCTCCCCCGGCTGATGAGGCTGGTGCCGAAGATTTCTTCATGCGCGTGCATCCGAACCGGCGGTTCGCACGGAAGTACTCATTGCAGGGCGGAAAGCACCGCCCCACTAGGAGGACAACGTGCGTAAGACAATCGCAGCCGGCGTCGTAGTCGGCTTCGCTCTCGCGGCGGGCTTCGTCATGCCTGCTCAGGCCATCTCGGCGACCAGCGCCGACCTTTACGTGCTCCACGCGATCCCCGACACCCCGGTGGACGTGTATGTCAACGGAGCACTCACCCTGGACGACTTCCAGCCCGGCGACCTCGCCGGACCGCTCGACCTGCCTGCCGGCGACTATGAAGTCGCCCTCACGGCACCGGACGCGGCTGATGACAGCGCGCCGATCCTCGGACCGGCGACCATCACCTTGGCTGCAGGCGCCAGCTATACGGCGACGGCGAACCTCGACGAGGCCGGTGCCCCGGCGCTGAACCTGTTCACGAACGACATCGCGACCACCAACGCCGGTGAAGGACGGCTCACGGTCCGTCACATTGCCGCTGCTCCCGCCGTCGACATCCTCGCGGGCGGCACGGCAGTCGTATCCAGCCTCGTCAACCCCGATCAGGCGACGCTCAACCTGCCGGTCGGCACGGTGTCGGCATCCGTCGCGCTCGCCGGAACGACCGACCCGGTGCTCGGCCCGACAGACGTGGCCGTCCAGGACGGCGTCCTGACTATCGTCTACGCGTGGGGCAGCGCAGAGGGCGAGAACCTCGCGCTCGCAGTGCAGACCATCACAGTCGGCCACACCGCGCCAGGCGGCGTACCCTCCGGAACGGCCGGCTATGCGGCTGAGCGCGATGCGATGACCCAGGCCTTGTGGATCTCCGGATTCGCGTTGGCACTGGCGGCGGCATCCGTCGCCGTCATCATGGTGCGCCGCACTCGGGCAGCGAAGATCGAGCGCTGAAGTCCGAGCGCTGATCTGCGAAATCCGAGTGAGCCAGACATGACCCGAGGACTGATCGCACCGCTGGTGCTGGTCCTCGCACTCTCGGCATGTGCACCCGTCCCGGCCCCCACCGGGACGGGTGCACCCGTCCCTCCTCCGGCTCCGACCGCCGGTCAAACCGCTGCCACCGATGTCCCCATCGTCGGCAGCACGCCTGAACCTGTGCGCGCATCTGTGCCCCCGGTGCGGGTTCGGATCGACGCAGCCGGTGTGGACATGGAGGTGGTCCCGGTCGCGGTCGAATCAGGCGGCTTCATGGAGTTGCCGCCCGATCCGGCAATCGCGGGGTGGTACCGATTCGGCCCCGATCCGTGGAGCCCCGACGGCAACACCGTGATCGCCGCCCACATCGACGCACCCGACTACCCGATCGGCCCGTTCGCCAACCTGCGCGACCTGCCCACGGATGCCGAGATCACCGTCACGGCGGCAGATGGCTCGAGTGCCGCCTACGGAGTGGCGACCGTGACGTACTATCCGAAGCAGGAGCTGCCGACAGAGGCGCTGTTCGCCCGCGAAGGCACGAGAGCATTGGTGCTCATCACATGTGGCGGCAACTTCGACGAGACAACAGGTCACTACGACGACAACGTGGTCGTCGTCGCGGCGCCGAGAGCATAAGCCCGAGGGTATGGGAGACGAGCGGCATGACCGGGGGTGAAGCGGATGATCGGGGGTGAAGAGAGCTCCGACGCGACGGAGCGGCGCGATGCCGAATCGGCTTGGGACGCCCGTTTCATCGCCGGCGACGAACGCGCTCTCGAGTACGCCTACCGCCGCTGGTCGCCGGTCGTCTTCACGCTTGCGCTGCGGTCACTGGGCGACCGCGCCGATTCCGAGGACGTCACGCAGAAGACCTTCGTATCGGCCTGGACCTCGCGCGCGAACTTCGATCCGTCCCGTGCCCGACTCTCGACCTGGATCGTCGCGATCGCGAAGCGGCGCATCGCCGATACTCACGAGGCGCGCACTCGCATCAGCGCTCTGCACCAGCAGCTGCAGCGGGTGACCCGCCCCGATGACCTCGTGACCGAAGAGGTCGACCTCGGCGAGACGCTCCTGGTCGCCCAGGAGATCGAACGCCTTGAACCCGACGCCCGAAAGGTCATGAAGCTGGCGTTCTTCGACGACCTCACCCACCAGGAGATCTCGCGGAGGCTGGACATGCCGCTGGGCACGGTCAAGAGCCATATCCGGCGAAGTCTGGAACGAATGCGCACCAGATTGGAGGTGACACATGCCGCACATTGATCCTGAGCGAGTCGCTCTGCTCGCGATGGGCGAGCCCGTCGCGACGGCCGAAGAGTCCGAGCACCTGGCCGACTGCGCGGCGTGCGTCGACGAACTGGCGGCGCTGCGGCACGCGGCCGTCGCGGGTCGCGCGAGCTTTGACATCGGCGACCTCGAGATGCCGCCCGAGGTTGTGTGGGTGCGGATCGCAGACGAGCTTTCGCTCGGTACGAGAACCCCAGAACCAGAAGCTCCCGCCGCCGTCGTCGCACCCGTCGTGGTCGAGACGCCCCATCGTCGCGTGCTGACTCGCATCTGGGCGCTGGCCGCCTCCCTCGTGCTGGTCGCCGGCGTCGGACTCGGCGTCTGGTCCGTCACGCAGCGTGTGCCGCTGACCGAGATCGCCGAGGCCACCCTGGCGCCGTTCCCCGGCCACCCGAGTGCCGAAGGCACGGCGGTCGTGCAGGAGCGACCCGACGGTACGCTCGCCGTGCGCGTCGAACTGAGCGCGGATGCCGCCCCCGACACGTTCCGCGAAGTCTGGCTGATCACCGCCGACGCGACCGCGCTGGTCAGCCTCGGCGTGCTCGACGGCACCGAGCAGACCTTCGCGATCCCCGCCGAAGTGGATCTGAAGGATTACGTGCTGGTAGACGTGTCACAGGAGCCGGTGGACGGTGATCCGAATCACTCCGGAGACTCGATCGTGCGGGGCGAGCTGTCGTTCCTGTAGCCCGGCGCTATCCCCAGGTGACGAGCAGGAGGCCCTGCTTGGTGTCGGCGTACTTCACCCAGCCGTCGCCGAACAGGTAGGTCAGGCCGTAGCCCTGGTCATCGGTGGCCACGGTGGTGGCTGCGCTCTCGGTGACGAAGACACCCTCGGGTGCCTCCTCGAGCTTCCAGCCCATCGCCACGAGATCGTCCTGCGCCTCCTGCGCGTCGTCGGCTGAGATCGGCGCCCAGCCGTAGATCTGCACGTGGTCGGTGGCCGTCGTGAAGTCGCCCCAGACGCACTGGACGCCTCCGGGGACTTCCATTTCTCCGATCCGGAACGGCTCGGCCCGCGCCGTCCAGCCGATGCTGTCGAATGTCTCGACCGTGGCTGCGGGGATGATCGTCTCGCACGTCGGGTCGCCGGCCGGCTCGGCGGTGGCGGCGGCTGAGGGCTCGGGCGTCGGTGAGGTGGCCGTCGGCTGAGGCGTCTGGGCGGTGTCGGCGGTCGTGCCGGGGCCGGCGCACCCGGTCGCGGCGAGCATCGTGGCCGTGAGCAGGAGCGCCGCGGCGAACAGGGCGCGGGTGCGGGTCATCGTGAGGACTCGAGGGTCTGCTGCGCGTGCAGAAGGTCGAGGAACGCCGCGTGCAGCACGCCGTTCGTGGCGAGCGCGGAACGCTGCGAGAGCGAGTCCTCGCCGTCGAACGAAGTGAACCGGCCACCGGCCTCGGTGATGATCGGAACGAGCGCGGCGATGTCGTACTCCTTAACGCCGAATTCGGCGACGAATTCGAGCCGCCCTTCGGCCAGCAGCATGTACGGCCAGGTGTCGCCGTAGCCGCGGTCGCGCCAGACCGCGCGCGAGAGTCGGACGACGGCATCCAGCTGGCCGGCTTCGTCCCACTGGCTGATGCTCTGGAAGCTCGCGCTCGCTTCGGCGACCGTGTCGACGGCCGACACCCCGAGACGCGCCGCCGAGCCGTCGGGCGTGTTGGTCCAGGCCCCGAGCCCGGTCGCGGCCCACCATCGCCGCTTGAGTGCGGGCTGGCTGGCGACGCCGACCCGCGGCACGCCGTCGATCGACAGGGCGATCAGGGTCGTCCACATCGGGATGCCCTTGAGGTAATTGGCGGTGCCGTCGATCGGATCGACGATCCACTGCCGCTGGGCGGAACCCGTCGCCCCGAACTCCTCGCCGAACACCCCGTCACCGGGGCGCTCGGATGCGAGAATCGCGCGGATCGCGCGCTCGGTCGCGAGGTCGGCCTCGGTCACATGGGTCGCGTCCGCCTTGAGCTGCACGTCGAGGTCGGCGGCGTCGAAGCGGGCCATGGATGCCGCATCCGCAGCATCCGCCAGCCGCAGCGCGAGCGCGAGATCTGCCTGCAGGTCACCGTCGAACGGCGCACCGAATGAGACCGGGTGGGTGAGGGAGGTCACGTCTACCAGCCTAACCGCGAGGTCTGGGTCCGATTTCCGGGTGACGTGACCCTGATGGTAACGTTTACCCTCGGTCCGCCATGCGGCGGACCACAAACAACATGCACCTCTAGCTCAATCGGCAGAGCAACTGACTCTTAATCAGTGGGTTCTGGGTTCAAGTCCCAGGGGGTGCACCATGGCTACC
>NZ_WOYP01000123.1 GCF_011620715.1 Microbacterium sp.
CTCCTTGGGCCACGTGATCCCCGCCCAGCCGGCATCGAACTTCTTCGCCTGCCACGCTCGGGACGTCGCCAGGTACTCGGCATCGTCATCACGCTCGGAGAAGAGGCTTCCTTCGTCATCGCGCCGCGGCGCCGCGTTGGCCTCTAGCCACTCACGCACCTCGCGGCGGAATTGAGCTTCTTCGGGGGAATCTTGAAAGTCCACATTGACCTCTGCAATCACCAATCGGCAAAACTAACCGGCTGGTTCACCAGGCTAGCGACAGCTCCCGGGGGTGTCAATGGGGGTCGCCAACTTATCGAACCAGTACCGACGCAGAACGACTGTTGAGGTGGATGCTCATCGACCTCAACAGCCGTTCGTCTCGCTCAGGAAAGGCGCTCGATCACCATGGCCATGCCCATGCCGCCGGCCACGCACATCGACTCGACGCCGAACTGCTTGTCGTGCCACTGCAGGGAGTTGATCAGGGTCGTCGTGATGCGTGCCCCGGTCATGCCGAACGGATGCCCGACGGCGATCGCGCCGCCGTTCACGTTGAGCTTGTCGACCGGGATGCCGAGGCGCTGAGCGGAGCCGAGGGCCTGCACGGCGAATGCCTCATTGATCTCGAACAGGTCGATGTCGTCCAGCGACAACCCCGCGTTGCGCAACGCGGCCGGAATCGCGTCGACGGGCGCAAGTCCCATGATCTCGGGTGACATCGCCGTCACCGACGTGGACACGATCCGGGCGAGCGGAGTCAGGCCCAGCTCCTTCGCCTTGACATCGCTCATCACGACGACGGCTGCCGCGCCGTCGTTGAGCGCGCAGGCATTGGCCGCGGTGACGGTCCCGTCAGGACGGAACACGGGCTGCAGCTGGCTGACGCCCTCCAGGGTGACACCCGGCCGTGGACCGTCGTCCCGAGAGACAACCGTTCCATCGGGGAGAGTCGTCGGGGTGATCTCGCGAGCCCAGAAACCCGACGCGATCTGCGCTTCTGCCAGATTCTGGCTGCGCACGGCAAAGATGTCCTGCTCTTCGCGCGACATCCCCAGCAGCTGCTGGACGTTCTCTGCCGTCTGACCCATCGCGATGTACGCATCGGGAAGCTCGCCGTCCTCGCGGGGGTCCCGCCACACCGGGGCACCGGCCCCGCTGCGCGCGGTTGTGCGCGCTTGCGCGTCGGCGAAGATCGGATTGGTCAGGTCCTGTCCGGGAATGAAGTCGGATGTTCCTTTGAAGAAGCGGCTCACTGCCTCTACACCCGCGGAAATGTACGCATCACCCTCACCTGCGCGAATCGCGTGGAATGCCATTCGAGTGGTCTGGAGAGACGAAGCGCAGTACCTCGTCACCGTGGTGCCGGGAAGGTGGTCGTAGCCCAGCATCACGGCCACGGTGCGGCCGAGGTTTGACCCCTGCTCGCCCCCGGGCAGTCCGCACCCGAGCATCAGATCCGTGATGTCCTTCGGGTCCAACTCCGGCACTTTGTCCAATGCTGCACGAACCATCTGGACCGCGAGGTCGTCGGGACGCATCTCCTTGAGCGATCCCTTGCCTGCGCGTCCAATGGGTGAACGGGCTGTCGAAACGATTACTGCCTCGGGCATTTCTCACACCTGATCTTCTGTTGACGTATGGCCTGGGCGGCCTCCCCGTCAGCGTATGAGACGCGAACTGGTTGTGACAACCCCTCGCCTCACTCGGCAAGCGCCGCCCAGGTACCGAACAGTGACGCCGCCGAGTCCGCGCCCACAGTGACGGGCGCGACAACCGGCTCGTCGACTCCTGCTTCGCGAAGGCGATCGAGACCGGCTTTCACCTCGTCCGCACTTCCGATCAGAGCGACCGCCTCGATGAGGCTTGCGCTGACAGCGCGCGCTGCATCCCGCCCGCTCCGCCGAGCCGCCCGCACCGCCTCGACATCGTCGGCGTAGCCGTCTTCCGCGAGCAGATCTCCGTACGCCGAAAGCTGGAGATATGACGAAAGCTGGCTGGCGACCTCACGGTATGCGTCTTCACGCTCCTGCGGTCCGTCCACGACGCAGACGGGCACGTACGCGGCTGTCGTGAAGTGCCGTTCACCTGTTCCAGCGGCAGCGACCTCGCAGAGCCGCGCCGCACGCTGCGAGGTCACCCAGTTGAGGAGCATCCCGTCGGCGACGCGCGCCGCCACGGTCACCATTCTCTCGCGCAGAGCCCCCACGAACAGCTCGGGCGGCGTCTGCACGTGCTGACCGCGCAACTGGAGAACCAGCGGTTCCCCAGTCGCGCCGCGGTGATGCAGGGTTGCGCTGTGCAACGCATCGCGGATCGCCACGACGGCCTCCCCGACAGCTTCAGGTGTCGACGACCCGCGCCATCCGAACTGGCTCTCCGCCGTTTCTCGGTGACCGGCTCCCAGACCGACCGCAATCCGGCCCGGTGCGCATTCCGTCAGTGCAGCAGTCGCCATCTCGAGTGCAGGCAGTGGTCGCGACGGCAAAGGCACCACTCCCAAGCCGACACCGATCGATCGCGTCTGGGTCGCGAGCACAGCCGCGGATACAAAGGAATCACGACCGGATATCTCCGGCAACCAGATTCGGTCGTACCCCAAACCCTCAACGAGCTTCGCCTGCTCGATCAGTTGAGCCAAAGGCGCCCGAGCGATGAGGGCCGTCCCGATTCGCGCCACGATGCGCGTCTCAGACTAATCCGAAGAAGCGAGTTGCTTCGGCTCCTCGATGGTGATCGGCGCCCCATGGCACTGGGGGTCCGCCTCACCGCCGGGCTTCGTGATGAGCACCTGCGTGCCGCATGTCTCGCACGTGTACCGCTTTCCGACCTTCAGCATCGCTCTTTGTCCTCTTGTAGTTCCAGGAAATCAGAAGAAATAGGGGATCCTACTTCAGTACCATCTCGACGTCGTCGCACAGCAGTGTGCCGTCGCCGCCCTTGGTAACGACCAGTTCAGCGCCACATACTTCGCACTTCATTCGCTTACCCGCTTGGTTCATGGTCTTCTTTACCTGCCCTTCATGCCGGTGACCATTTGACGCTTCATTGTTGCACATCGCAACCCGTGATGTAGCTACTCAGCGGGGTCCTCACCACCCCAGATTGCCCGCCCGCCCACGAAGGTCCCGAGCACTTCGCACTCCTCGGACAGCAGTCGAGGGTCCTCGCTGAGCACGACGAGGTCGGCGCTCAGGTGCAGGTCAGGCCACGCTGCACCGCGCCCGCGACCACGATCGAGCGCCGGACCATCGACCTGAGCCCTGTCGGTGACAAGAGCAAGAGCCTCGTCCGGCGCCACCCGCTCATGCCGGCTCAACGGCTCACCCTCACCGCTGCGCGGACGGCGGTGTACCGCGTCTGCCATGGTGCTGAGCGGTGTTGCCGCGGTGACGGGGCGATCGCTTGCGGCGGCGAGAGGGATACCGTGCGCCAGCACGCTGCGCACCGGGTAGAGCCAATCCTGTTCGACCGGACTCAGCGACTCACGGTACTTCTGTCCGCGCTCTGACAGAAAGGCGGGATTGGTCGTCACAGCGATTCCCGCGTCACGGATGCGCTCAAGATGGCCAGGCAGCGGAAGGCCGAGGTGCTCGATGCGGTCACGCCCCCACGCGGGAGGACCGCATTCGCTGATCGCTGTCAGCGCAGCTTCGATCTCGTCGGGCTCGGTGGCGTGGATCGCGACCGGCCAGCCGCATCCACGCACGTGTCGCACGCGTTCGGCGATCCCGTCAGCGGGCGCGGCGACTTTTGCGCCGAGCACCCGCACTCCGTCGTCGCTCGCCGAATCGCCCCTGAGTCCGCCTGTCGACGACACCTGATCAAAGGCGACAAGAGCGTTGACGCGTTGACGCACCACGCCACGACGTACCCAGTCGCGAAGGTGCTGGATATCGTCCCACGTGTTGGTCGCCGTCGCGTCCGTCACGCTTGTCACGCCGGCGGCCGCCAACTCACGGGAAAGGTCAGCCAGGGCGGACTCGAGCGTTCCCTCCGGCTGACGCGGCATGTCACGGAGGAAAGCTGCGTCCGCGCGAACCACCTCGTCGAGCGGAACCGGCGTCTGAGCGGAACGCGCCAGAACCCGCCTGGCGGCCGAATTGAGGATGACGAGCTTCCCGGTCCGATGATGCAGTGCGCACGGCCGACTCGCGGTGACCGAATCGATTTCGGCGACCGTAGGTGCGCGGCGCTCCTGGAGAGTGCTCTCATCCCACCCCCAGCCTCGAATCCAGCGGCCCTCGAGGTCCCCCGCCCCGGTGCGCAAGGATTCGAGGAGTGCGGGCACCGTGCTTACGGCGCTCAGATCAACCGAAAGTCTTGCCGCAGCCGCTGCACGCAGGTGCAGATGAGAGTCATGGAACCCGGGCAGGACCACCGATTCAACGGCATCCCGCCCGGGTTCCATCAACGCTCGGATCTGTTGGATCCGTCCGCCGATGACAGTGAGTTCGGCTGGAGCTTGGCGAAACCAGCCTCCACGTCGATGATGCAGTGGGGCGGCTTCAGCCCGCCACATCTGCCATCTGTGTGGGACCGAACTCCTTGCTCAGCTGTCGACGAAGGACCTTGCCCGTCGCGGTGCGTGGGAAGTCCTCAACGACATAGATGCGGTCGGGCCGCTTGGCTCCGGACAGAGACTCCTTGCACATCTCGATGAGATCCGCCTCGGTCACCGTGGCACCCTCCACCAGACGAACCGCCGCCTCCACGCGCTCACCCCAGTGATCGTCGACCACTGCAAATGCCGTCGCTTCTTCGACTTCGTGGTGGCGCTCCAGCACTTCCTCGATCTCGTTGGGCGAGATGTTCTCGCCACCGCGAATGATCAGGTCACTGGCCCGGCCGGTGAGAAACAGGTAGCCGTCCTCATCGAGGTGGCCCAGGTCACCCGTGTGAACCCAGTGCTCGGAGTCCAGAAGGACCCTCGCTCCGCCACCTTTGCCCCAGTAGCCGGCCATCGCGCGGTCAGTGCGCAGATACACTTCTCCGGTCACATTGGGAGCTGCCTGGTTCCCGTCCTCATCGATGATGCGAATCTCGACATCGGGCAGCGGCCGGCCCACCGAACTCAACCGGCGCCGCTTCAGTTCGATCTCCTCCGGCGTTCCTTCGAGGCGGTGATCCTCGGCGCCGAGCACTGCCACAGTGGAGTTGGTCTCGGTCTGTCCGTAGGCGCAGGAGAACGCGATGCTCTTCGGGAAACGCTCGAGCATCGCCTCACGAACAGCGGGCGGCATCGGCGCGGCGCCGTAGGTCACCATCTCCAGGCTGGACAGATCGTACTGATCGAAGTCCGGGTGCCGAAGCACCAACGACACCATGGACGGCACCAGGAACGCGTGAGTGATCTTGCGCTTCTGCACGGTCTCGAGCCACTTACCGGGCTCGAAGTCGATCAGGTAGGTCTCACGTCCGGAGAACAGCGACACCGTCATGGCGGTCAAACCGGCAACGTGGTACAGCGGCGCGGCCAGTGCCACCCTGCCGTGGAACTCGCCGTCGGCCGCCTCACCCTGGCCCATCACGTACTGAGTGAACCCGCCGTGAGTAAGCAGCACGCCCTTCGGCAGCGACGTGGTGCCACTCGTGTAGAGCATGATGGCCACGTCGGTGTCCTCGACGTCGGCCGACTCGTCCTTCGGTTCGAGGTCAGCCGCTCGGGAACTCGCCTCTTCGAGAGTGAGCACCCGGTCACGACTGATCCCGGCGCTGACGATGCTGTCGATGTAGCGGTCCTCGGTGATCACCAGCGTCACACCCGAGTCGCTCAGCAGGTGGCTCAGTTCGTTTCCGCGCGCACGATAGTTCATCGGCACGACCGTCGCACCGCACATCAATGCGCCGAAGAACGCCAGGAGTGTCCCCTCCTTGTTCGTCGCGAGCAGTCCGATGCGATCCCCCGGGTTCACCCCCAGCGACTCGAACAGCGTTGCCTGACGCGCCGAGTTATCCCGGATTTCCTGATACGTCGATTCGTGGTCTTCCCCGAAGAGCGCCGGCTCATCGGGCACGATCATCGCGGGTATATCTACGACCATTGACAGATTCATACAACCTCCATTGCGCTTTACGCGGGTGAACGATTAGAGCGGGTTACCAGCCGCATCCAGGTACATCGTAGAGATGTGGCCGTCGCGGTCCGCCTGTGCGTACTGCTCGTCGCTGAACCCGAGAATCTCTTTGTAGACGTACTCGTTGTCCATGCCCAGGCCGCTGATCGGTGCCCACTTCATCTCGGGACCGCTCCACTTCCACTGGTGTCCGGGATACAGGTGAGTACCGGTTGCGTACCCGGTGTTCTCACGAAGGAATCCGCGGGCCTTGACATGGGGATCGGCGAAGACGTCGTCTTCCAGCATGATCGGCCCCGCGGGAACGCCGACGCTCTGCAGCGCGGTGAAGACGTCCTGACGAGTCCGCGAACGCGTCCACTCTGCGATCGCCGCGTCGATCTCGTCCTGCGCGGCGAGCCGGCCCGCCTGGGTGGAGAATCGCTCGTCGGCGGCCCACTCGGGGTCACCCATCACTCCTACCGCGCTGCGCCACTCGGCATCCGTGCGGATCGTGATGCTCACGAATCGATCCTCTTCGCTCGTCGGATACGCGCCCTGCACGAAGTTCCGGTCGCGGTTGGTCAGCGGCGGGTTATCGTAACCATTGGCCGCGGCGTCGATGAACATCTCACCGATGTGGTTCATCTCGTTCTCGACCTGAGGGAGGACGATGAGCTCACCCTGCCCGGTCTTCTCGCGGCGGCGCAGCGCCGCCATGACTGCGAAGGCTCCGATGGATCCTGCAGCGGGGTCCATCTGGAACACGCTGGTTGTCGTCGCCGGCGCGCTTTCCGCGTAGCCGCGGACGGCGGTGACCCCCGAGAACGCCTCGAAGTGTGCGCCGAACCCCAGGTACGAGGAGTACGGAGCTCCGATGCCCGCCGGGGGCATGCGCAGCAGGATGAGCTTGGGGTTTGCCTCGTGCAGGGTCTCCCAATCAATACCCAGGTTTCCCAGCACAGACACGTTGTTGTTCTCGACGAACACGTCCGCCGTCTTGGCCAGTTCGATGAAGATCTCGCGACCGGACTGCTGGCGAAGATCGAGCGTCATGAACTTCTTGCCACGCGCGTGCCAGTTGAACATCGCGTGCCGGTCCTGCGGGCGCTCGTCGGGCTCGCCGTCGGGGTAGGCGCGCCCCATCGTCCCCATCATCTCCATCTGGGGAGGAGTGGGACGGACCACCATTCCGCGGGTGCTGCTCGGGAACAGCCAGGGGTTGTCGACGCGGATGACCTCCGCGCCGAGGTCGGACAACAGCATTGTGACGGTCGGACCGGACCAGACGACGGTGATGTCGAGGACGCGAAGACCCTCGAGAGGAAGATGAGCCATGATACTCCTTCGTAGTAGCTCGGTCGGTTACAGCGAGTCGACGGGCAGGGTGGACAGAACGGCCTCAGTGTGCTCACCGAGACGGGGAGCTGCGCCGGGTTCCCAGCCGCCCTCGATGTCAAACGGCGCGCCGGGGTGAACGACCGTCCCGATCGGATGCGTCACCTCGGTGAAGAACCCACGCTGCTTGTAGTGCGCGTCGTCGAGCACCTCGGTCGGCGTCTTGATGGCCGTGAGGGGCCACTTGTGACGTTGGGCATCCTCCATGGCCTGCTGCTTGGTGCGCGAAAGCAACCAGGGATACAGTGCCGCATCGATGGCTTCCTTGGTCTCGATCGTCGCGAACATCGCGGGGTTCTCCGCCACCTTCATGAAGTAGGCATTCAGGTCATCGTCAGCGAGCGCGGCCATCATTCGGGGCAACCATGCCTGCGTCACCACAGTCTGGACATACCCGTCATCGGTGGGGAATGCGCCGTTGGGAAGGATGCCGCCGAGCACGTTGCCACGGCCGGTGACCTCGCCGTTGTAGGCATGAGCGAGAAGGAACGTGGTGCGCCGGTCGGACGAACTCAATCCGACCTCGAACCCCGAGATGTCGATGTGAACCGGCTCGCCCTGGCCCTCGGCCACAAGCACGGCGGCCATGGTCGCCGTCGCCGCGGTGTTGCCGGTCTGGTAGATCGACATGTATCCGCCCAGCTTGACCGGGACGTCATCCTCGGAGCCGTTTCCGGCCATCGGGCCGCCCATACCGTAGTAGATGAGCTCGGAACCCTCGTACTGCGCGTACGGGCCGTCCTGCCCGAACGGAGTGATGCTGGTCATCACGAGCTTCGGCTGAACCTTCACGAGGTCGTCGAAGCCGAGTCCCATATCGGCGAGTGCGCCGGGCTTGAGCGACTCGACGACGATGTCGGCGGTGGCGGCAAGCTTCAGAAGAGCATCGCGGGCCGACTGCTCCTCGAGGTCGAGCACGACAGATTTCTTACTCGTGTTCGTGTGCAGGAAAACGGCCGAGCCGTTCTCATCCGGAGCATTCCCGATGAACGGCACCATGCCGCGAACCGGATCGCCCGTCGGCGGCTCGATCTTGATCACCTCGGCGCCGTAATCGGCGAAGAGCCTCGTCGCATAGTCCGCAGCGATCCCGCCGCCGATCTCGAGGACCCGGATACCTTCAAAAAGCCTCATTGCTTCTCCTTCTCAAGCTGGTTTTCATGCGCCGGCCGAAAGGCCATGCAGTGATTGTATGGGGCCGCGGCTGAAATGCCGCGGCCCCGAGCAGACATTCGTCAGGTGTTGACGAGATCCCGGAACGGGCCCCCGTCCATCTTCGGCTCTTTCGGCAGTCCGAGCAACTGCTCGCCGATGATGTTGCGCTGAACCTGCGAGCTCCCGGCGTAGATGGTGGCAGCTCGTGCCGACAAGGCAGTCTCCACCCAGGCCATCGATGTGTTGGGCGTTCCCACATCCGCAGTCTGAAGAGCACTTCCCGCGCCCGCACCGGAAGGGGCGACGGCGTCCATCCCCAGGATCTCGAGTGCCAGCTCGGTGTAGCGCTGGAAGTACTCGCTCCACACCAGCTTCGCGATCGCCGCGTCCGCTCCCGGGTTCTCGCCCTTGAGGAACTTCGTCAGCGTCTGGTAGCCACGGGCCTGCATGATCGCGACACGGCTGTAGCACCAGGCGAGAAGCTCGCGGACCTTGGGGTCCTTGTTCTTGCCCGTCGTCTTCGCGATCTCGAACAACCGGTCCAGGTCGTTCTTGAAGCGAATCGCGTCAGTGGTCGCGCCGGAGCCACGCTCGAATCCGAGCAAGGTCATGGCGACCATCCACCCCTGGTTCACGGGCCCGACGATGTCCTCTTCGGCTGCCCGCGCATCGGTGAAGAACACCTGGTTGAAGATGTGGTCGCCGGCCATGTTGAGGATCGGCTGCACTTCAACGCCCGGCTGATCCATCGGGATGAGCAGAAGGCTGATCCCGCGGTGCTTCGGGGCATCGGGGTCGGTGCGAACCAGGGTGAAGATGTGGTCCGCGAGGTGACCGGCCGAGGTCCAGATCTTCGAACCGTTGACGACCCATTCACCGTTCTCCAGCACAGCGCTCGTGCGCAGGCCGGCGAGGTCGGAACCCGCACCGGGCTCGGAGTATCCCTGGCACCACCTGTCCTCACCGGAGAGGATACGGGGCAGATAGTGCGCCTTCTGCTTGTCGGTTCCCCAGACCGTGAGCGTGTTTCCCAGGAGACTGATGCCGAACATGTCGTTCTCGTCTCCGGAGGGAACGCCGTACCGAGCGAATTCCTCGGCGATCACGACCTGCTCGATCGCACTCAGGCCCGGGCCGCCGAACTCCTTGGGCCATGACACGGCGAGAAGCTGCTCGTCAGCGAGCACCTTGCGCCAGTGCTTCTTGAATGCCGCGCGCTCGGCCTCGTCCGAAATCGCGCCGATACCCTTCCATCCGGGAGGCACGGCACCCTCGATAATCCCGCGAACGCGGGCGCGATACTCCTCTGCCTCAGGCGGGTACGTCAGATCCATTGTTGCGTCCTTTCATCGTTTCGACAGTTCCTCACGCGGATTCGCGTTCTATATCCGCGCGCGTTCGGAACCGTCTGCTGTGAGCATACCGGTGCCCCGTGATCGAGGCACCGCGGAGGGACGTGATATATCCGTCCCGGTCGGAGAACTCATCGAGTTCCATGAAGACGGCACCGATCCCCTCAGGATCGTGCGCGTCAGAGCCGGCACCGCCCGGCACGCCGAACTCGGCGGCGGCCGCTTGCGCCAATTCGTTGACAGACTCGTCGGGCACCTTGGCGTTGTAGACCTCGACGACATCGAGCAGACCGGCCCCGGCGAGCTGATCGAGCCCACGCCTGCCAAGCCCAGATCTGATGGGATCGAACGGATGGGGGACATAGACCACGCCTCCCTGATCCCGAACACGTGCGGCCGCTTCGGAAAGCGGCAGCACGTAGGGAACACGCTCGGTGAGGAACAGTCCGATGATCTCACCGAGAGGCGTGCGGATCTCCTCACCGACGACCACCTCAACGCCGTAACCGATCGCCATCTCCTGCATGCGCTTCGCCGCGTCCACGGCGTGGTGGTCGGTGACGGCGATGACGCCCAGACCAGCTGCGCGCGCGCCTTGAAGCATCTGTTCCGGGGTGGTGACGGCATCCCCGGAATGAACCGTGTGCAGATGGCAGTCCATACGGACGCGCCCCAACCCCGCTCCACCAGCCGTATGCGGATGCCGTCCGACGACAGTCGCTCGAGTCAGATCAGTGCCTTCCAAGGATCACTCGATGGGTTCGAATTCGGGCAGAGACACCGTCGACTGATCATTCCATGAGACCCGCACGCGGCTCCCGATGGAGACCGCGTCGACATCGACGTTGGTGAGTCTGGTCAGCATCCGGAACCCCTCGTCGAGATCGACGTATGCGACGGCGTAAGGGACCAGTTCCGCGAATCCGGGCATCCTGTTGTCGCGCACGACGCTATAGGTATAGAGCGTTCCCTCGCCGGCGGATTCACGCCACTCGAGATCGAGACTGAGACAATGAACGCAGTGCGCTCGCGGATAGAAGACGATGCCCTCGCACTTCGTGCAAACCTGGTACGTCAGCTTGTGCTCGACGGTCGACTTCCAGAACGGCGCGGTGTCCGGCTCGTCGAGGTTGGGCAGGAATGAGGGCGCTCCGCCCATGAGGTTATCCAACACGGTTCTCCCCGTTCCGATCAGTTGCCGAGGACAATGGTGCCGCCGGCATGGACGGCTCCGAGCCGCCCGCCGTTGCCGTGAGCAACCGCGAACTTGGCGCCTTCCCTCTGCGAGGTCGACTCACCCCGCAGCTGCCGAACCGCTTCGATGAGCAGGAAGATGCCGCGCATGCCGGGGTGGTTCGAGTACAGTCCACCACCATCCGTATTGAGCGCAGGGGCGCCGATTCGGTCCCACCGAAGCCGCCCTCCTTCCACGAATGCTCCGCCCTCGCCCTTCTTGCAGAAGCCGAGGTCTTCGAGGCAGGTCAGTACGGTGATCGTGAAGGAGTCGTAGATCATCGCCACATCCATCTGATCTGGCCTCAGTCCCGCCTCACCGAATGCCGCGGGGCCCGACTGGGCCGCGCCGGAGATCGTGATGTCGTTCTTGTTGTCGACGAATCCGATCCCTTCCCCGGCGCCGAGAATCCACACGGGCTTCTTGCGTGTGCTCTTGGCGACCTCCTCGGAGGCGATGACCACGGCACCACCGCCGTCCGAGATCATGCAGCACTCCAGGCGGTGCAGCGGGTCGGCGATCATCTTGCCGTTGATCACGTCATCGATCGTGATCTCGCCGATGTCACGAACTCTGAGATCGGTCATCGCCCGCACGGCGTCGGGGTTGCGCATCGCGTGGGCGCGAGTGGTGACCGAGATCTCCGCCAGCTGCTCAGAGGTTGTGCCGTACTGATGCATGTGACGGTTGGCGACCATCCCGTAGTTCGAGATCAGGGTCTGCCCCCACGGGATCTCCATGTTCGATGCCGGATCCTTCGCGCCGCCGATGGCACCGGCTCCGGTGCCGATCGCGAACGCCTGGCTCCGTGCCGTCGACCCGTAGGTGATGAGGGCCACATTGGCGCGGCCTGCGCGAATCGCGTCACGAGCGTGGCCGGCGTGGAACTCGAATGAGCTCCCGCCGACCGCCGTCGTGTCCGTGATGCGCGGATGCAGATCGAAGTACTCCTGGATGCCGAGCCCCGGGAAGCTGCTGGCGTCACCCGAATCGTAGACGGCATCCACGTCCTTCCAGGTGAGACCGGCGTCCTCCAGGGCGGCGGCCGCACTGGCCGCCTTGATCTGGAGTGCCGACTTTCCCGGCACCAATCGGTCTGGATACTCGTGGATACCCACGATGGAGGCGCTTCGGTCTGTCATGATCCTTGATTCAACCTTCGTTGGTCTCGCAGGACGGAAGGGTCTCAGGCGATGCCCGCAAGACCCTGCTTGTCGGGGTGGAACGCTCGGGGGAACGACTCGAAGATTCCGTCCATGGTCCAGGGGTCCTGAGAGACCAGCACCGATTCGGGGTGGTAGTTCTCGTAGAGCGTGACACGGCCGCCCTGTGCGCCGACGACACGGCCGTTCAGCCAACCCGACTCCTCGCTGGCAAGGTAGGCCACCGGGTAGGCGATCGCGGACGGAGCAAGGTCGGCGAGGTTGATGCCCATCTCGGCGGCGCGCTCCGGGGGAATGGTGCCGGTCATGCGTGTCGATGCCGCAGGTGCGATCGCGTTCGAGGTGACGCCGTAGCGGTCGAGAGCGTGTGCACACGAAAGGGTGAAGCCGACGATTCCCAGCTTCGCCGCTGCGTAGTTGGGCTGGCCGGCGGAACCGAAGAGCCCGGCGCCCGACGTGAAGTTGATGAGGCGATACTGACCTTCTCCACGGTGCTCGCGCCAGTACACGGCGGCGTGCTTGCTGGTGTTGAAGGTGCCCGTCAGGTGCACATTGAGCACCGCCTGCCAGTCTTCCGGGCTCAGGTTGACCAGCATCCGGTCACGCAGGATTCCGGCGACGTTCACCAGAATGTCCAGCTTGCCGAACTCGTCGATCGCGGACTGCACGATGCCGCCGGCGGAGTCGTAGTCGCTGACATCGCCGCCGTTGACGATCGCCTCACCGCCGTTCGCGATGATCTCGTTGACGACTGCCTGCGCGGGCCCGACGTCTGTGCCCGTCCCGTCGACCTGCGCACCCAGATCGTTGACCACGACCTTCGCACCCTCGCTCGCGAACAGCTTCGCGACCTCGGCGCCGATCCCCCCGCCCGCTCCGGTAACAACGGCGACACGGTTATCTAGACGTCCCACGACATTCCTCCATCGGAAATTTGCTTACAGGCGACGCTCCATTGCGGCGTCGAGATGCGATTGTCCGGCATCGTCGACGTGCTCGCTGAGGAGTCCATTCGCGAGTAATCTACCTCACGGGTACAATTCCCACAACCTGGCTACGGGAGCTCCCGCACTCGGCCGTATGACCGGCCACCACCGGGAAGACAGGCGCGACGCAGGGGTTCGGAGGCGAGGCGAGGCCGACGTTCGCCGTTATCTTTGGCCAGACCGGAGGGTGTGAACATGGCAGTTGGCGAAGACCGGAGCGCGAACCCGTTCGACATGGATGAGGCGCCGACGATGACCGCGCGCAGAGCCAAGACGCCAGACCTCGAGACGATCGTCAGTGTGGCCGCCAACCTCTTCCATGTGCACGGCTATCAGAACACCACCATGCAGCTGATTGCGACCGAGCTGGGCATTGCGAAGCCCACCCTGTACGCACACGCGCAGAGCAAAGGGTTTCTGCTCGGTCAGGTTTTCCAGCTGGTTCTTCGTCGCGCGAACATCGTCGTCACAGAGGCTCTTTCCAAGGTCGACCCACTCGAGGGAATCGCCTGCCTCATCGACGGGCAGATCCGATTGTCCATGACGTATCGCGATTACTACGGGGTCATCTACGGTGATCAGCGCGAGCTGCCGGCAGACCTGGACGACGCCTACCAGGCGTGGATGAAGCGCTTCGTGGCGAACGTGAGCGGACTCATCGAGCGGGGGCAGCGAACCGGAGCAGTGCGCGAGGACATCGCGCCCGTCGTGGCCGCCCAGGCGATCATCGGCATCACCGGGTGGTCGGCTCGGTGGCTTCGGCCGCACTCCGGTCTCACTCTGGACTCGGCGAGCCGCCAGATCACGGCGTTGGTACTGGGCGGACTCAGCACCGACAGTTCCGCCACCGACCCCGTCTGGACAGAGGGCGGGTCCGAGGCATCGCTAGGATGAGGCGGTGAGCGTACAGCCGAATCACAGTCAGTTCGAAGCGTGGACAGGTCATCACCTTCCCGACACCTTGCAGGTCGAAGAAGGTGTCTGGGCGGCACCGTTGCCACTGAAGGGTGACCAGTACGTCCGACACACCTACACCTATCTTGTCCTGGACGACCAGGGTGCGGTGCATGTGATCGATCCGGGATGGGACACGGCCGACAACAGGGCGAGGCTCGAATCGTCGTTCGGTCAGATCGGCAAGAGCCTGACGGACGTGAAGACGATCGTGGCGACCCACCTCCACCCTGATCACACCGGCCTCGCACCGTGGTTGAAGGAGCAGAGTGGGGCACCGCTCTTGATGCATCGCGCCGAAGCAGAAGCGGCGGAGAGCGGGGCCTCGCTGTCGATTGCGGTCGGCTTCTTCCGGCGACTTCGGTCCTGGGGCGCGCCGTGGGCCGATCGAACGAAGCTCTACACGGAGTTGTGGCGGCAGCGGCAGCTGGGCGAGGGCGTGAGCGTGCGCGCCGATGTGCGCGTCGAGACGGACGAGGTGCTTGACATCCCGGGCCGCCGCCTTCGCGTCGTCCACACTCCGGGACACACCGAGGGCAGCATCTGCCTGTATGACGAAGACACGAGATCCCTGTTCAGCGGCGATACGCTGCTGCCGATGGTGCACCCCGGAATCGGGCTGAGCGCCGGGACCGGATCGTCACGCCAGAACCCCCTCGAACGCTACTTCGACTCATTGGATGCGCTGACCCGCCTCGATGTCGACCTGGTGCACCCCGGACACGGCTACTCGTTCCAGGGACTGCTCGATCGCATCGAGGAAACCGTGGGGCACCATCGTCGGCGCTCCGACGAAGTACGGTCGATCATGCGCGCCGAGCCTGATACGACTGTGTGGCGAGTGGCTGAGAAGGTTCACTGGACGGCGGGCTGGGATCACCTGCATGGATACCTGCGCCTCTCCGCGGTCGCCCAGACAGCGATGCACATCGACTATCTGCGCGGGCGGCCTTCCGAGTGAGCGCCTCGGTGTAGCGCCGTCAGAGCGACAGCCCGCCATCGACGGGAATCACTGCACCGGTCACAAAGCGCGCAGCGGGCGAGACGAGCCACGTCACGACGGAGGCGATGTCTTCGGGTTCGCCGGGACGTGCCAGCGGAGTCGCGGCGATATTGGCCTCGATGATCTCCGCGGGGAGCGTCAACGTCATGTCGGTGAGCACGAATCCCGGCGCAACGGCGTTCACCGTGATGTCGTCCGGCGCGAACTCGCGGGCCAGCGATCTCGTCAACGACAAAAGGCCGCCTTTGGCCGCGGCGTAGTTGGCCTGCCCGACGTTTCCATTCATTCCGACAATCGAGGAGACGTTGACGATAGCGCCCGTCGGCGACTCGGCGAGCGCCGTGACTGCGGCGCGCGAGCAGCTGAAGGCCCCGCCGAGGTCCACGGCAAGGACATCGGTCCAGTCGGCGTCCGTCATACGCCGCACCCGGCGATCTCGGGCGATGCCGGCGTTGTTGACCAGTGCATCCAAGCGTCCGAATCGGTCGAGCGCTGCCTGCACGTACCTCTCTCCGGCGGCCAGGTCACGCAAATCAGCTCCGACCGAGACTGCTGATCCGCCGAACCCGACCACCTCCGCGGCGGTCGCCTCCGCTCCTTCGTGGTCCTCGTGATAGCCGATGACGACGTCGAAGCCCGCACGAGCGACCTCGCGGGCGATCGCCCTGCCGATACCTCGTGATGCGCCGGTGACCAACGCAACCGGGCGACGGTCTGGAGCACTCATTCAAGCCTCATGTCGTCGAGCGGATCATGCCTTCTTGAGCGGTGCTCGCGACGCGCCCGCGGTCTGCAGCGCTGATGCCGCCCATCGCGAAACCCCGTCCACGCGAGATGACAGGGGAATACTGGTCGTACAGCAGCCACTCGTCTACCGAGAACGGCCGGTGAAACCACACGGCATGATCGAGCGAGGTCGCACGGATCCCTCGCGACCACATGAAGGCACCATGAGGAAGCAGGACGGGCGTCAGAAAGGACAGATCCGAGACATAGGCGAGCACCGCCGCGTTGATGACAGGGTCAGCAGGCAGCTCCTTGTTGAACCGGAACCAGAACTGATTGTGTGGCGGAAGGCCCTCGGGCGCGCGACCCATGGGTGGCCAGGGGCCGCCCCATTGGATATCGAAGTCGTCCCACTCGGAATCGGTTCCCATCGTGGCCCGCATCCCCTCCATGAAGGAGGGAAGCTCCTCGGGCGGCAGACTGGGGGGCGATTCTTCGGCGCGCTCGAATCCCGTCTCACCCGTGTGGTAGGACAAGTCAGCGGTCCAGATCTGATGTCCGTCCTGCATCCCGACGACCCGGCGCGAACTGAAGGAGCGCCCGTCGCGAGTCCGCTGCACCTGGTACTCCACCGGACGACGACCATCCCCTGCATGCAGGAAATAGCCGTGCAGCGAGTTGATCTCTCTTCCCTCGACGGTCCTCCCCGCAGCGACCACCGACTGACCGAGGAGTTGACCGCCGAAGAGATGCTGGATCATCCCCGACGAAGAACCCGCGAATACATCGTCCCCCTGCGGCTCTACATCGAGGATGTCCAACAACGACGTCACGCCGTACCCCTGTTCCTTGTGGTCACTCGGTTCTCAGCGGACGACCCGCCGTGCGGGGTCCTGCTCAGACTCCGAGGCGGTCAGCCAGCTCCAGCCACGTGTCCGTCGTCGAGCCGAGCAGCAGCTCGGTGGACTTGGCCTTGCGGTAGTACAGCTGCGCGTCGTGATCCCACGTGAAGCCGATTCCACCGTGGACCTGCACGGTCCAGGATGCGGTGAATGCGAAGCCGGCTGCTGCGGTTGCCTTGGCCACGAGCGCGGCGGTCGGGAAGTCGTCCAGTCCCTCGGCGCCGGCGTATGCCGCGTACCAGGTGGCGGCGCGCGCGGTGTCGACTTCGACCGCCATTTCGGACAGGCGGTGCTTGATCCCCTGGAAGGAGCCGATCGCGCGGCTGAACTGGTTGCGGACCTTTGCGTACTCCACAGCCATGGTCATGGATGCTTCCATCGCACCGACCATCTCAGCAGCGAGAAGAGTCGCGGCCACGTCGAGCACGTGCGAGACGCGATCCCAGCTGCCGGGCTCGCCGAGAGCCGTGGCCGAGACACCAGCGAACTCGAGCGTCGCCATCGGGCGCGTCAGGTCGAGCGTCGTCTGCTTGGTGCGGGTCAGGCCCGACGCATCGCCGTCGACGATGTACAAGCCGTACTGATCGCCGGACTTGGCGACCACGATGATCTTGTCAGCGGTGTGGCCGTCGATGACGAACGACTTCGTCCCGGTCAGTGTGACGGAGTCGCCGCTGCCGGCAGCAACCATCTCAACGCCGTCGGGTCCCCAGTTGCCGGAGGGCTCGGTGAGTGCCGTCGTCACAGTGATCTCGCCCGCGGCGATGCTGGGAAGCAGCTCCTGCTTCTGCGCCTCTGAGCCGAACGTCAGAATCGGAACCACACCGAACGCCGTCGTCGCGAAGAAGGGCGACGGGACGATTCCACGGCCGATCTCCTCCATCGCGATCATGACCTCGACCAGAGTCGCCCCTGCACCGTCGTACTCTTCGGGCACCAGCAACGCGGGCAGCCCGGCCTGTTCGGCGAACTGCTGCCACAGACCCTCATCCCAGCCCGCCTCGGTCTTGACGACCTCGCGCACGCTCTTGACCGGGGACCGGTCAGAGATCATGCGCCTCAGGCTCTTCTGGAACTCAAGCTGCTCGTCACTAAGTTCAAACTGCATCGATAACTCTCTCTACTCGAATCGTTGCGGCCATGACCGGCCATTCTTGTCAGTTCGGGAGGATCCCAGTCGCCCACGCCTGGATCTTGACGTCGGTTCCGTCTTCATTGGTCACCGTGATCTTGGCCTTGACCGCCGTGCCGTCCGACCCGGCTTCCACCTCTGTCAATTCGCCCTGGATCTTGAGCACTTCCCCCGGCCACACCTGGCTGCGGAACCGCGTTCCGAAGCCCGTCAGGTTCTTGAGGCCGAGCCAGTCGGATGCCAGGCGGGACGACAGCCCGCCCTGGAACAGACCCATCGAGAACACCGAGGGGAGACCGATCGACACAGCCCAAGCCTCATCGTGATGAATGGGGTTGAAGTCACCGCCCGCGCCAGCGTACTTGACGATGTCCGTGCGGGTGATCGGTCCAACGGTGTAGACCGGAGAAGTCAGTCCGACCACTGCGTCAGAAGCGCTCAGCGTCTTCGCTGCCTCGTTACTCACTTCTCGCCCCCTCCGACGACCGCAGCCGTCTCGATGACCGTCGACTCCTCCGTGACAACGGGCAACCCGTTCTGGTCGAGGTACTCGGTCCCCAGCTTCACGAAGGTCATGACGCCACCGCGGCCACCAGGCTTCTGTTCTACGCTCACTACCTTAGTCTCACCGGTGAGGACGTCGCCGACAACGGGCGTCCGGTGGAACGTCCAGCTCTGCTCGCCGTGGAGCACCCTGGCCAGATCCAACCCCAGCGAAGAGAACGATCCTTCGCCCTCCTGGAAGTGCGCAGCGACAACCGAGTACGTCGGTGGCGCTGGGATCGCCGAAAAACCTGCCTGCACTGCCGCCTCGGGATCCCGGAAGACGGGATTGGGATCCTGGATGCTCTTCGCGAACTCGCGAACCTTACCCGCTTCGATCGGAAAGGTCACTGTTCCCAGGACTTTGCCGACCAGTTCGTTGCCATGCTCCATTTGAGCGTACCTCCACTCTGAGTGATGACTCCACGCTAGTCGTAGTTGAACTGGTCAGTCAAGTACGCCAGTCGGCGTTCGGCCGCCAGTCCCTCTCGAAGGGGAAGTTCGTGGGCGGCCTTGGCCGCGCTCAGTGCGGCGCGCACGGCGACCCGGGGAAGACCCGCCAAGCGACGCGCGTAGGCGAACGCCGTTTCATCGACGTCGACCCCTTCCGGAAGGACTTCATCGACGATGCCGAGAATCCTGGCGCTCTCCGCGTCGATGGGTTCGCCCGCCATGATGAAGGGAAGCGCTCTGGACGGTGCCATCCAAGCAGTGATCGAGCGCGTTCCACCCGCCGCCGGCAGCATTCCGAGCTTGGTCTCCGGGAGGCCGACCTTCGTCCCGTGAGCCGCGATCCGCACGTCACAGAGCATCGCCATTTCGAGCCCGGAGCCGAGGGCATAGCCATGGAGGGCGACGATCTTGGGCACCGGCAGTGTCCACAGGAGATGCCACGGATCGCGATCCCACCGAATACGACGAGCCTCGAAGATGGACTCCGCATTGCCGAACTCGCTGATGTCCGCGCCGGCCGAGAAGTGGGCGCCCTCCGCGCGAAGGACGAGCGCTCCGAGGTCCGGGAAATCGCGTACGGCTGTGAACGCCTCGATGAGCGCGTCGCGCATCCTCAGGTTCACCACGTTGAGCTTCTGCGGTCGGGACAGCACAACCTCGGCCACCCCGTCCTCCCCGAAGGCCACACGAACGACGTCATCGATTTCACCCATGGGCGGGAGCATACCCATTCCATTCCACCTCACGTCGACATGAAGGGTGAGCCGGGATGCCGCAGCGACGCACCGGCGACGCTCATGTGCACGGTGCGACCATTGTGCGCCTCCGCGAGCTCCGCCACCCGAGGCATCGGATCGGCCCGGAGCAGCGCCCCGCGATCACGATCGGCCGGAAGTGCGTCCACCGCGTCCATGAGGCTCGCCGTGAGCGTCGGGTCCGGCCCCTGCTGCGCCGCGGAATGCAACGCCACGACCGACGCCAGGGCGGCGGCTATGCCCCCGAGGCCGTCGACATACGCGGTGGCCGCGGGGATCGGCTCGTCGGCTCCGGCCGGCCACGCCAATCCGCTCATGGCGTGCACCTGCGTGCCGTAGGCCGCCCAGTCGCGCGAAGGCCCTCGCGAGAAGGCGGAAATGTGCACGATCGCGGGTCCGTCATCGAACCGGCTCGGGTCGGTGATCCCCAGGTTCGCCCGAGCGCGACGAGACAAGCTGTCCACTCGAAGATCCGCGTGCGCACAGGCGAGGTCGAACGCCGCCCGGTCCCGCTCGAGCCGGAGGTCGAGATTCACGCGCGCTTTCCCCGCCGCCAGAGAAGTGAACATCGCCGACCGATCTTTCGCACCCCGTTCGAGTCGTCCTCCCGGGTAGATCCCTCCGCCGTGCGGCGCGCGCATCCCATCCGGACGAGCGTCGGATTCCACGACCACGACTGAAGCACCGAGCTGGGCAAGCAGCCACGTGCAGAGGGGTCCCGCCCACATCGCCGTGACGTCGACCACATTCAGCCCCGCCAGAGCGGCCCGGGCGGCGGGCGACGACTGACCGGACCGACGAGCGGCGTCGTCGCGGCCGAACGGTTCTTGGATTCCCGGCCGGTGAGGGCTCTGATCCTGTGCGCGCCGCGCACGCCGGTACGGAACGACCGGCAGGCGCCACTGCTGTGCCGCCGCGCTGAGCTCTTCGGCATCCGTGAACGATTCCGTCTCGAGCAGCAACGCGAACAGCTCGGCGTCCCCGGGCGCCCCGAGTTCCGCCGCGGCCCACCCGTCGCCGATCCGCAGCGGCGTCACGCGGCCCGGCGGCGGCGCCGAGTACCAGTGCGCCAGCAGCAGCGGCTGCAAGAGCAGGATCGCCGCCGAGTCCGCGTCGACGACCAGAGTTCCGCCCACGCGGGCCGCTGCGAGCGCACTCAGCGCGAGAAGACCCGCTGCCGCCCGAGTCGGTGCGGCCGCGGGGAGGCCCGGACAGGGGGCCACCGGCCCACTCATCCGAGCGGTCGCGGGAACGCAGCCTCGCCCCGACACGGTCACGCTCGCGGGGCCGGAGACGGGGCCGGCGACCCGGGCAGACGCACCATACCGGGAGAGGAGGCGCGCGGCATCCGCGGCGACCGCCGGGTCACCCTCGACGCGGACATCCACGCCGTCGAGCGGCCCCATCAGGCGTTCCGGAAGTTCGCCGTTCGCTTGCCCAAGAACGCGGCTATGCCTTCGGCCCTGTCCTGAGACGTCTGAAGCAGGGTGTTGAGGTCGGCTTCGAGGGCAAGGCCCTCCCGCAGGCGCAGTTCGGAGCCGTCCCGAACCGCCTCCTTGGCGTACTCCAACGCGAGCGGCGCGCGGCTCAGCCATTGAGCCGTGTACTCCGCGGCCCGCTCGATGGGCGCATCGACGACCTCGTGGACGAGGCCCTGCTGAAGTGCGTCCGCGGCCGTCACGGGGTCTCCGAACAGGATCATCCGAAGCGCGGCGGCCTGACCGATCACGCGAGGCAACCGCTGGGTCCCCCCCCACGACGGAAGACTCCCCTGCGAAACCTCAGTGAACCGAAAGCTCGCATCCGGCGCCGCCAGCCGCACGTCGGCCGCGAGCGCCACCTCCAGTCCCGCAGACTCGACACGGCCGGTCAGGACCGCAACGACTGGGACACGCAACGCGGCCAGAAGATCGGCGGGCGACGGTCCGTTGGACCGTCGGCCGCGGACGTCATCATCGATCCCGACACAGAAGTCTGCGCACTCCGAGCGCACCAGCACAGCGCGCAACTCTCTGTCCTCGGCGCATTCGCCGAGCAGATCAGCCAGTTCAGCGGACTGTCGCGAGGTCATCGTCGCATCGCCGAGAGCGATGTCGAGAACACCGTCCCGCAGGTGCGTGCGGATCCGCTCTCTGCGCATTGCCCCTCCTCGTCCCTCCCCGCCCCGTCTCGTCACACGTGTCCCGACGAGGGGGCCGCCCGGCTACGCGTTCTTCTTCTGGATGGCTTCGATCAGCTGCGGGACGACCTTGAACACGTCACCCACGATGCCGAAGTCCGCGATGTCGAAGATCGGCGCGTCGCCGTCCTTGTTGATCGCGACGATCGTCTTCGCGGTCTGCATTCCCGCACGGTGCTGGATCGCCCCGGAGATACCCAGCGCGATGTAGAGCTGCGGTGAAACCGAGACACCGGTCTGGCCCACCTGGGAGGTCTGGGCCACATATCCGGCGTCGACAGCGGCTCGCGAGGCTCCGACGGCCGCGCCCAACGCGTCGGCGAGCTCGTCGACGAGCGAGAACTTATCGGCGGAGCCGAGCCCTCTCCCGCCCGAGACGACCTTCGTCGCACCACGCAGCTCGGGCCTCGAAGAGGTCGTGACCACCGCCTCCTGCGCGTCGATCTTCGCAGCGGGCTTTCCGGAATCCGGCACCTCGAGCGGAATGCTCACGAGAGGCTTCGACTCGGCGCGGGCCTCGATCGATCCCTGGCGCACGGTGATGACCGGTGCGCCGAAGGTCGCCGCGCTCACGACGTTGTACGCACCGCCGTAGACCGAGTGGCCAGCGACGATGCCTTCCGAATCACGGTTGACCTCGACGGCATCGATGCTCAGCGCAGCGCGCACACGGGCGGCGAATGCCCCCGCGATCGCACGTCCGTCTATCGAATGCGACACCAGCACCGCGTCCGGACGCACCAGGTCGGATGCGGCGGCGAGGGCGTCGACCGTCGGTGTGAACAGGTCAGGGCGATCGGTCGCGGCGACCAGGACCGTGGGGGCACCGGCGTCCGCTGCGGCTTGAGCGAGCGCGGGAGCGGCCGCACTGGGCGCGACGACGAGCGCAACAGGGGTCCCTACCGCGGCGGCGGCTCCGAGCAGCCCCGCCGTCGACTTGGCCAGCTCGCCGGCCTGAGTGACATCCACCAGAACCAGAATCGAATCTGAAGCAAAAGTTGACACGTCTGTTCCCTACGCCAATCTGTTCTTGATGAGGAATTCGGCCAGCTGCGAGCCCGCGTCGCCCTCGTCGACGATCTTCACACCGGCGGACCGCGGCGGCGCTGCGGCGATCGTGATCATGATCGACCGCGCCGCATCTGCATCCATCGGGTCCACCTCGAGGTCGGCGAGGGACAGCACCTCCAGCGGCTTCTTCTTGGCGGCAGTGATGCCCTTGAAGTTCGGGAAGCGCGCGTCGGGAAGCTGCTCTGTGATCGAGATGACAGCCGGGAGCGAGGCTGAAGCCGTCATCGTCCCACCCTCGAGCGTGCGCTCGCCGGACACCGAGTCGGCGGTGATCTGGACCGAATTGAGCGACGTGATCACGGGTACCGCGAGGAGCTCGCCCAGCATGGCGGGGATCACTCCGCCCACTCCGTCCGTGGACTGGTTGCCGGCCACGACGAGGTCGAAGCCGGTGCGCCTGAGCGCTGCCGCCAGCACCTCGGCGGTGAGGCTCAGATCGGCGCCCGCGAGCGCGTCATCGACGATCTGGACAGCGGAGCCCGCCCCCATCGCCAAACCCTTGCGGACAGTGGCGGTGGCGGTGGCAGGAGCCATCGACACCAGTACCACCTCGGTATCGGGGTTGCTGTCTGCGTACTTCAGCGCAACCTCGACGGCGCGCTCGCCCACCTCGTCCAGCACCTTCTCTGAGGCGGCGCGATCAGCGAGCCCCGTCTCGAGATCGAGCTTTCGATCCCCGTAGGTGTCCGGCACCTCCTTGACCAGCACAGCAATCTTCATCGGGAACTCCTCGTCTGTCATGAAGTCATCGGCGCCCACGACGGCACACCCTGTCACCGTTGCATAGGGACCACAATCATGCCAACTCTAGTAGACCCGCGGGTGAGTCACCTGTCCCGAGAAGCGCAGAGCGCTCCGGCGGGCCGCGGGTCGAAAGCGAGTCAGCGGGGTCGGACCGTGTTCATCTGCTGGATGCCGCCGAAGAGGCTGCCTTCTTCGTCGTAGAGGTTCGAACTGGTCAGGCCCATTCCGGTCGGTCCGAAGCTCGCCGTCGTCTCGAACCCGATCCAGTCGCCCTTCGGCTCTGCGAACACGTGCGCGGTCAGGTCGATGTTGGGGTATGTGGCGAGCCTCGGGTCGATCAGCGGGCCGATGCCGTTGGCCACATCCACCACTCCCAGTGCCCGTGCGGTCGGGCTGACGCGCTCCCCCTCGAGCAGCGGCAACTGGGGCCGCAACCACGCCCATCCGTGGCCAGGCTTGTCTGACTTCCGGTGCATGTCGATGGTGCTGACGAAGCCGAACGACTTGTCGCTCGCCATCGGGGACTCATCCCCGAGCGCCTCACGGCCCGGCATGGGCGCCGCGCCGCTGCCGGCCAGGTGAGCGGTGTCGAAGGGATGCATGAGCCATGCGTGAGCCAACACCGAGATCCGGTCACGGTGTGTGAGCGCCACCTCGACGAGCTCGATGGTGCGTCCGGCGCGAACGATGCGGACATCGGCGTCGAGGATCTCGCTGACCGTTGTGTCCATCGTCCCGAAGATGTCGAAGGCGATGCGGCCGATCTGGAGCCCGTCGCTCCGGCGACGATCGCGGTCGCTCTCGACGATGTGGGCGACGAGACCCAGGACGGGGGCGATATGGGCGTCATTCGGGCTCCATGAGCCGCGCACAGCATCTTCGATCCGAAAGCGCGCGTCGCTGAGCCGTTCAAAATATGCGGGCATGATCAAATGGTAAACGCACCGCACGGCCGGTCCGGAACCCGAACCGAGCGAGCGGGTTCAGCCGAAGCCCGCCGTGGTCACTCCGTGCGACGGCTCAGCCGGAGCACGGGGATCACGCGGGTCGTCTTCTCCTGGATGCCGTCGAGTCCGCCGAACGGCGCAAAAAGTGCCAGCGCGCGCTCCCGCGCCGCGCCCGCGAGTTCCTCGACGTGCACGGGCACCGCACCCTCATCGGGGACCTCGATGTCCACGTCGGGCTGGGCGCGGAGATTGTGGTACCAGGCCGGATTCTCGGGCGCCCCACCCTTGGCCGCCGCGATGATCCAGGCATCCGGCCCCTCCCGCACCGCCAGGACGGGCGCGATCCGCTCTTCACCGGTCTTCGCGCCGACATTGTGGACGAGCACGAGATTGCGCCCGTACCCGCGCGTGGTGACCGAACCGCCGGACGCGCGAAACTGTTCGATGATCGGCTGATTCCACTCTGCATGCGGTTTGGCCATTGCTGCTCCTCGACGTAGAACACGATCGGCGCGTACGGAAACGGCTGCGCACTTGCGAATGTATACCCGGTGGCCGAAAGGGAGAATGCGAAGTTCGCATGACCGGGTACGTTCCTTTGGAGGAGCCGGTGGCGTAGAGTTGAACCGTCTGGTTCAACTCAGGTCACTTCGGCTTGTGCTTCAGGGACCAGTCGAATCCCTCGTGCTGCGACGGCACGCCGGAAGAACCAAGAAAGGTAAGCAATGAGCATTCGCGGAGCTGCGTTCATCGCGGGCGCCTACGAGCATCCCCAGCGTGTCATACCCGACAAATCCCTCGGCCAGGTCCACGCGGAGGTTGCCGCCGGCGCCCTCGCCGATGCCGGTCTGAGCTTCTCGGACGTGGACGCGTACTACTGCGCGGGCGACGCGCCGGGGCTGGGCGGCATCTCCATGGCCGACTATATGGGCTTGAAGCTGCGTCACATCGACTCGACCGAGACCGGAGGGTCGTCCTACATCGCGCACATCGGACACGCCGCCGCCGCGATCAAGGCGGGCAAGGCTTCGGTCGCACTCATCACGCTCGCGGGCCTCCCGCGTCAGATGCGCGGCAACCTCGTCATGGAGGGCGGCGGAGCCCCCGAGGACGCGTTCGAGGGGCCGTTCGGTCCGACCGTGCACGGCCTCTACGCGCTGGCCGCGCGACGCCACATGTACGAGTTCGGCACCACGAGCGAGCAGCTGGCCGAGATCAAGGTCGCCGCGTCCATCCACGCGCAGTACAACCCGAACGCGATGCTGCCCAAGCCGGTCACCGTCGAGGAGGTGGTGAACTCGCCCATGGTGAGCGACCCGTTGCACCGGCTGGATTGCTGCGTGGTCACGGACGGCGGCGGGGCGCTGATCGTCGTCTCCCCCGAGATCGCTCGCGACCTCGACCGCTCCGTGGTCAAGGTACTCGGTCACGGCGAGGCGCCCAAGCACACGAACGGCGGCAAAGTAGACGTCACGTTCACCGGTGCGCGCTGGTCCGGCCCGGCCGCGTTCGCGGAAGCCGGAGTCACCCAGAAGGACATCGACTACGCGTCGATCTACGATTCCTTCACCATCACGGTGCTCGAAACTCTCGAGGACCTCGGCTTCTGCGAGAAGGGCAAGGGCGGCGAGTTCGTGCTGGACGGCGCGCTCCAGGCGCCGTTCGGCAAGCTCCCGTTCAACACCGACGGTGGCGGCCTGGCCAACAACCACCCCGCGAACCGCGGCGGGATGACCAAGGTGCTCGAAGCGGTGCGTCAGCTCCGTGACGAGGCACACCCTGCAGTGCAGGTGCCCAACACCCAGATCGCACTCGCACACGGCACCGGCGGAAGCCTGCCGACCCGCATGGGTGCGGCGACCGTCATTCTTGGAAGGGAAGACGCATGACCGAGTCAGCTGTGCTGCCGAACCCGGCGCCCTCGATCGACCCCGAGACCAAGCCCTACTGGGACGCGACCCTCGAGGGCAAGCTCATCATCCGCAGCTGCAACGCCTGCGGCGAGAACCACTGGTACCCGCGCACGATGTGCCCGTTCTGCGGATCGGTCGACACCCAGTGGCTCGAGACGGCCGGCAAGGGGACGATCTACACGTTCGCCATCACCCGCAAGGGCCTCGGCCACTACGGCGGCGTCGGACCCTACGTTCTCGCGTTCGTCACCCTCGACGAAGGCATCACCATGCTCACCAACATCGTCGAATGCGATGTTGACGCATTGCAGATCGGCGACCGGGTCGAAGTGGTGTTCCACAAGACTGAGGCCGACGCGGCACTCCCGCGGTTCCGCCCCGTCGCGTAAGAAGGTCGGCTGAGTCGGCGTCACCGCGCGCGGAACACTCCGCGCGCGGTGACGCCGTGCCAAGCTCGACCGCAGTATTCGCAGAAGTCCGCCCGTCAGCACGTCGCCGTTCCGAGGAAGCCATCACATGACCCGCACCATGCCCTTCACCTCCGTCGCCGACGTGTCCGAGCGCCTGTCCGCCGTCGGCTATCTTCCCTCCGACGCGATCGCCACCACGGTGTTCCTGGCGAGCGAATTGGGAAAGCCGCTGCTCATCGAAGGACCGGCCGGAGTGGGCAAGACGGCACTCGCGCAAGCCGTTTCCGACGCGACCGGTTCGCCGCTGGTCCGGCTGCAGTGCTACGAGGGCGTGGATGAGGCGCGTGCGCTCTATGAGTGGAACCACGCAAAGCAGCTGCTGCGCATCACCGCCTCGAAGGACTCGGACTGGGACGAGACGCGCGCCGACATCTTCAGCGAAGAGTTCCTGCTCGCCCGGCCGCTCTTGACCGCCATCCGCAACGAAGAACCGACGGTTCTGCTCATCGACGAGACCGACAAGGCCGACATCGAGATCGAAGGCCTGCTGCTGGAGGTGCTCGGGGACTTCCAGATCACGATTCCCGAAATGGGCACGGTCCGGGCTCTTCATCGCCCGTTCGTGGTCCTCACCTCGAACGCCAGTCGCGAACTGTCGGAAGCGCTGCGACGGCGCTGCATCTTCTTGCACGTGGACTACCCCGACAGCGATCTGGAAGAACGCATCGTCCAGGCCAAGGTGCCCGGTCTCGATCGCTCGCTCACCGAGTCCGTCGTGCGGGTGGTCAACGCCCTGCGCGGCTTTCCGCTGCGGAAGGCGCCTTCCGTCTCGGAGACGATCGACTGGGCCCAGACCCTCCTCGCCCTGGGCGCCGTCGAACTCGATGAGAACACGATGCGCGACTCGCTCGGAGTGATCCTCAAGCACCGCTCGGATCAGGAGAAGGCCCAGAAGCTTCTCGACCTGGAAAGCGCGCTCGCGCAATGACAGACGGGCCTGAAGCGGTCCCGATCCCGTATGGCCTGCAGGAACGGCTCGTCGACTTCGTCACAGCCCTCCGGACCAAGGGAATCATGGTCGGCACCGGCGAGACGGTCGACGCTGCAGATGCGATCACCCGAATCGGGCTCGACGAGAGAAGCATCCTGCGTGAAGGACTCGCGGGCACCCTGACCCGGAAGCACAGCCAGCGCCAAACGTTCGACGACGTCTTCGACATCTACTTCCCGGCACGCGTGGGCCGGCCCCGGTCCGCAGAACAGGTTCCGGCTGACCTCGGCGTCGAGACGTTGCGAGACATGCTCGTCGACTCGCTGGCCACGGCGGACGACAACGCTTTGCGTGAGCTCGCCGAGATCGCGGTCGACCGATTCGGAGAGATCGGCACCGATACCCCCGCGTGGTCTGCGAAGCAGACACTCGATCGAGTGGAACCGCAGAGTCTGCTCGCCCGCACCATGCGGCTCCGCGGTGACGACAACGCCGTGATCGAACTGGGGGGTATGTCACCCCGAGACGAGGTGCGCGAGCTGATCGGGCGGTTCCGCAGTCGCGTCGAAGACGAAGCGAAGCGGCGCACGAGCGAAACGCGCGGTCGCGAGCGCATGGTCCTCACCGCGGTGCACGCGCAGACCGAGCATGTCGACTTCCTCAGCGCCAACGCCGAACAGTTCGAAGAGATGCGACGCGGCGTGCGGCCGCTTGCCCGCCGGCTGGCGACGCGGCTCGCCATCAAGCGGCGCCGCACCTTCCGGAACACCATCGACATTCGACGGACGATGCGCAAGTCGATGGCGACCGGCGGGACGCCGATCGACCTCGTCTTCGCCAAGCCGCAGCCGAGCAGGCCCGACCTCGTCCTGCTGTGCGACGTGTCGAGCTCGGTGTCGGGCTTCTCCGGTTTCACGATGCTGCTGGTGCAAGCGATGAAGAATCAGTTCAAGAAGGTCAAGGTCTACGCATTCGTCAATGCCATGGCGGACGTCACCGAACTCATCTCCGTGGACGGGGACGAAGACGGAGAAGGGCTGCATGCCCGGATCGTCGAGCAGGCACGCGTCCATCGAGGGACCTCGAGCAGCGACTACGGTGCCGCCTTCGCCGATTTCGTGGCCCGTGACCTGGATTCGATAGGTCCGCGCAGTTCGGTGCTGATCCTCGGCGATGCGCGCACCAACTATCGGGATCCGGGCCTGGACGATGTGCGCGCGATCGCGGCGCGGTCGAAGCGGACGTTCTGGCTCAATCCTGAACGCGAGGAGGTCTGGGGAACGGGCGACTCGGCGGCGTTCGACTACGCAGACGCCGTGGAGATGCGCGAGTGTCGTTCGATCGAGCAGCTCGGCGAGTTCGTGAGCAGGCTGCTTCCCGTATGACCTCACCGGCGCCATTTCGCCCCCGGCCGATTTTGCTGTAGACATCATGGGGAGACGATGAAGTCTCTGCATCACCGGAGGGACACCTGATGTTGGAATTGCCGCTCCATGCCCATTTCATCGCGACGATCGGCGTGTTCACTCGATGACCCGGGATCACGAGCGTGAGCGGCTGCCCGGGGCCGTTTGGATTCTGTCCTCAGTCACATTCCTCACGACGATGGGATACGGGGTCGTGGGCCCCGCCCTCCCGGCACTGGCGGATCTGTTCCAGATTTCCGTCACCGCCGCCAGTATCGCCATCAGCGGGTTCGCCGCCTTCCGGCTGATCGCCAATGTCGGCTTCAGCGGCCTGCTCAAACGCTGGCGACTGCGCACCGTCCTGTTCGGTGGACTCATCCTGCAGTCGGTGAGCAGCGTGCTCGCCGGGCTCGCACCTGACGGCACGCTGTTCCTGATCTTCCGATCCATCGGCGGCCTGGGCAGCGCGGCCCTGACGGTATCGGCGACGGCGTTGCTGCTCGCGCTCGTTCCCGCCCACCTCCGGGGTCGCGGGATGAGCACCTACTTCGCGGCGAGCTCTCTCGGAGCGATCTCCGGCCCTGCCGTGGGCGGATTCCTCGCCATCGCGAACCCGCGCCTGCCGCTGATCTTCTATGGGATCGTCCTCCTCTGCGCCGCATCGGTCGCCTTTTTCGCCCTCCGGGCGGCCAAAGACATCCGAACAGCGGATGCTGCGGGCGAGGACGGTGCCGTCGTGAGGACGCGGACCGTGGCCGCCACCCTGCTGTCCAACCCGCTTTTCATCGCCGCGCTGTTCTGCCATTTCGCCGTGGGATGGGCGCTCTACGGCGTCCGCACGACGACTATTCCCCTCCATCTCGGCGCGCTGGGCTTCGCGACCGGGATCATCGGAGTGCTGCTCACGGTCGGCGCCGTCACACAGGTCGTCGGCTCCGCGGCGGCGGGCTCCGCATCCGACCGCTGGGGCCGTGGGCTGCCGCTCATCTCCGGCCTCATCGCCGGCATGATTGCCTTCGTCATCATCGCGCTGACGGGCGACTTCACCCTCCTCATCATCGCGTTCATTCTGATGGGCTTGGCAGGAGGCGCCCTCGCGGCGGTGCCGGCCGCGATGCTCGGCGATGTTCCGCTGGGTGGCAGCGGTCTCGGCGTCTCGCTGTACTGGATCGCCTTCGACGTCGCCGCCATCATCGGCCCGCTGGTCAGTGGCGTGATCGCCGACAGCGCGGGTTTCCAGCCCGCGCTGTTCAGTCCGCAGATCCCGCTCCTGCTCGCGATCATCGCCTCGATCTACGCTCTTCGCTGGCAGTCGAAGCGCGCATCCTGACCCGCTCAGCGATCCGAGCGAGCCAGCTGCCCGCGTGCGGTCGCCCCCACCGGTGCTGCACACGCCCGTCGAGGCGGCAACTGCCCGTCCGGCCGGATGAGCCGGGCTGCGACGCGCGCCACAACCTCGGCAGGCAGCTGAGGCGTGGGCTGGTGCTGGGGGACTGCGACAACGCCACGGGGAAATTCAGCTAGCCCGCGAGCACGACGACCTTGCCCGCAGCGTGACCGGCATCCATGTGCTCCATCGCGTCTCGCGCCCGGTCGAAGGGCCACGTGCGTTCGAGCACCGGGGTGATCCGGCCAGCGGCGGCGAGGGCGACGAGCTCGGTCAGCACATCGGGCCGCGAAACGGCAGCGATGGGGATCAGCCGCCGCTTCGAGCCCAGCGACAGGGCGTTGGCGCGGAGGATCCGCCCGACGGGGCCGAACAGCCGACCACCCTCGCCCGACACGAGTGCCACGACTCCCCCGTCGACGACGAGGCGCTGAAGGGTCCGCAGCGGAGCGGTACCGGCGATGTCGATGACGAGGTCGTACGACTCTGCGGGCAGGGTCGCCGCATCGTTTGCACGGTAGTCCCATGTGTGCACGGCGCCGATGCTCTCGACCAGAGCGCGATTGCGCTCGCCGCACAATGCGTGCACCTGCGCACCGCGCAGAGCGGCGAGCTGCACGGCGAACGTGCCGACCCCGCTGGATGCCCCGATCACCAGCACGCGACGGCCATCGAGGTCACCATGGCCGCCCATTCCCGCGCGCTCGAACGCCTGCCATGCCGTGCCGCCCGCGACGGGAAGCGTGGCCGCCGTCACTGCGTCAAGAGTGGCCGGACGCGTGACGAGACGGGATGCCGCAACCACGGCATACGGGGCGAGCGCGCCGCCCGGCAGCTCGCCGATCACCTCGTCGCCGACCGCGAGCGATTCGACCCCGGTCCCGACGGCCGCGACGGTGGCGGCGGCATCCATTCCTCGCACGGGGTTCTTCGGGCGGCACAGACCGAACGCGAGACGCACGAGCAGCGGTTCGCCGCGCATCACCCGCACGTCGCCGCTGTTGAGCCCCGTCGCGCGGATGCGCAGCAGCACCTCTTTCTTGCCCGGTGCGGGAACGGGCACCTCGGTCGGCTCGAGAGTATCGGCGCCACCGTAGCGAGTCTGTGCCCACACGGTCATCGTGAGCGGGAGGATCCCGGGATTCATTTCAGGCCTTTCGGGTGGTGAAAGGGGTCGACGAGGGTCTGGCGGCCGCTGCCGTTCGTGATGTCTTCATAGTCGCTCACGCGAGCGTGTTCCGCCCGCGCAGGGATCGCGCGCGCGCAGATCGCGCGCGGCAACCGCTCGATTTCGTGTCATCGTTTCGTCCGCGTAGAGTCACGGGCATGGAAGCCGAACTCCAGACCGACATCGTCGTCCGTCCGGTGCGCGACGTCGACGCCGAGGCGCTTGGGCGCGTGCACGCGATCTGCTGGCACGAGACATACGACCACCTCATCAGTACAGCCGCGCTGGAGAAGATCTCGCCGCGCCGCATGGCGGAATTGTGGACGCACTGGGCCGTTCAGGGTCCCGAGTTCAGGATGTTCGCCGCGCTCGTCGACGGTGAGATCGTCGGCTTCGCCGGATCCGGGCCCGCACGCGATAGAGATGCGCCGGCGGTGCGTGAGCTCTACTTCATCTATCTGCTCGACGCGTGGCACGGCACCGGTCTCGGCCAGCGACTGTTCGACGCGGTCGTGAGCCGTGAGGAGAACCTGTACCTCTGGGTCGCCGAAGACAACCCCCGCGCGCATCGCTTCTACGTGCGCAACGGCTTCGCTCTGGACGGAGCATCGCACGTCGAGCCCTTCCTCGGCGAAGCGCTCACCGAGGTGCGGTTCGTCCGCTGACCCGCGCTGTGCTGCAGGTCTGGGCTCTCGAAGGCATTCCCGAGATCGTGCCGGGTGACGACCTCGTCGAGGTCATGACCGCTGCCCGGGGCGATGCGCTGCAGGACGGCGACATCGTCGTGGTCACCTCGAAGATCGTCTCGAAGGCCGAAGGTCGCATCGTCGCGGCAGTGGATCGTGAAGAAGCGATCACCGCCGAGACCGTGCGGGTCGTGGCCACGCGCGAGTCGGCGCCGGGCCGGCGCACCCGCATCGTGCAGAACCGGCTCGGCATCGTCTCGGCCGCGGCGGGGGTCGACGCCTCGAACACCCCCGAGGGCACGATCCTGCTGCTGCCGGTGGATCCGGATGAGTCGGCCCGGGCGATCGCAGCGGGTCTGCGATCTCGGCTCGGAGTAGAGGTCGGTGTGATCATCACCGACACGCTCGGACGCGCGTGGCGCGAGGGGCAGACCGATGCGGCGATCGGAGCCGGCGGCGTGCACGTGTTCGAAGACCTGCGCGGCACGACCGACGCCGAGGCGCGTCCCCTCGTCGTGACCATGCCGTGCGTAGCCGACGAGATCGCCGCCGCCGCCGACCTCGTCAAGGGCAAGGCCGCGCGTCTGCCGGTCGCGGTCGTGCGGGGCCGCCCCGACCTCGTGGGCCCGCTCGACCTGCCCGGCGCGCGCTCGATCGTGCGCCCCTTGGATCGCGACATGTTCCGCCTCGGCACCGACGAAGCCTACGCCGAGGGATTCGACGCAGGCTTCGACGTGGGCCGCGGCAGCGTCAGCGCGCGCTGACGCTGCCGAACAGCTTGGCGATCGGCGCGAGCACGAGCGGGCGTGCGGCCACCCAGGCCGCCGCGATCACCACGAGCGACGCGACGAAGAACCAGAATCCCACCCAGTTGCCGGCGTAGGCGTTCGGATCGACCGATCCCTGCGCGGCGTACATGTGGTTCAGGTTGCGCAGGGCACCGGTGGCGAACACCAGGAACACGTGCACGGCGATGAAGGCCACGAAGTAGAGCATGACCGGGAAGTGCACGGCTCGTGCCCACTCGATCGGGTAGGCGTTGTTCAGGGCCTTCGCTTCCTTGGGCCAGATCCCCGACATGCGCACACCGGTGATCGCGGCGAGCGGGGCCGCGATGAACACCGTCGTGAAGTACGCGATCTGCTGCAGCGCGTTGTAGTTGACCCAGCCGTTCTCGGTGGGCCAATCCAGCGAGACGTACTGCAATGCGGTGCTCACCATATTCGGGAACACCTCCCATGAGGTGGGCACGATCCGCATCCACTGACCCGACACGAACAGCAGCACGACGAAGATCACACCGTTCGTCAGCCACAGCACGTCGAGGCTCTGGTGGAACCACAGGTTCAGGGTGATCTTCTTGGCGTTGGGCCTCTTCGACGTCCAGAACGCGCCCGGCCGCTTCTCGAGGCGCGACGTGAGACCCGAGCGGATGATGAGCACCATCAGGAAGACGTTGAAGAAGTGCTGCCACCCCAGCCAAGCAGGGAAACCCACCGGCGCCCCCTCGGGCAAGTGGTACTCGCCGGGATATGTCGTGATGAAGTCCTGCATGGGCTCGAGGCTCAAGAGCCAGCGCACGGCGAGGACGGCCATCGCCGCCGCGACGAGCAGTCCGCCGCCGCCGACGATCACCGCTCCCGCCCATTGCAGCTTCGTGAACGGGCCGATCCGCACCGGCTCGGGCGCGGTGGCCTTCACGCCCGCGCGGCGCCGAGCCGCATACGCACGTGCGGCCGGGCCCGGTCGCACGGTACGCACGAAGGGAAGCGGGGTCGACACGTCGGGTCCGGTCGACACGTCGAGCCCGGGAGCGGTGGATGCCTCGGACACCACAACCCCGGCATCCACTGCGCTTTCCTGCTCGACGATCACATCGGGCGCGAAGCCCGCGGGCGGCCACGGCTCGCCGCCCGCAACCCGCGGGAGTCCGCGTCGCAGCGCCGACCCGGCTGTGGCCACCGTGACCCGCTCGACCACGGCACCCTGCGGCTGGTCGGCGGCGGCAGCACCCGCCACATCCGCCACCGGTGCGACGCCCGACGGAATCGCCGCCGCCGGAGGCCACGGCTCGCCGCCGGGCACGCGCGGCAACCCGCGGCGCACCATGAGCGTCGTCGCGGCGGCAGAAGCCCCGGCCGGCGCCGCGGCATCGTGCACGGTTGCCGGAAGTGCGTCAGCAGTCTCCGACACGATCACCTCCGGCACAGCGCCGGCCGGCGCACTGCCGGCCGGGGGCCAAAGGTCGCCGCCGGATCGGCGTGGGAGCCCGCGTCGAAGCTGGGTACCGAACGTCGCCATCCCGAGGACCCTACTTGGCCTTGTTCGCTTCGAGCACGGCGTGGCCCGCGGCGCGAGCGGCCGGGCCCGTCTCGAGGGTCGACGTGCGATCCCCGAACGTGTCGGGGGCATCCTTGACAGGGGCGACGATCTTCATAGAAACTCCTTTGTCCCACCGAGTCTAGTCAGCCCGAGCGGCGCACGCAGAACGCGCGCGACCGCGTGACGCTGAAGGACACCGCGCGCTCTAGCGGTGCTCGAAGTTCGGCGTGCGCTTCTCACGGAAGGCGGCCATGCCCTCTTTCTGGTCGGCCGTGTCGAACAGGCTCGCAAACACGTGACGTTCCAGGCGAAGCCCCTCGGCGAGCGAGGTCTCCATGGCGGCGTCGAGCAACGCCTTGGCGGCGTAGACAGACGGCAGCGATCTCGAAGCGATCGTCTCGGCCACCCGGCGGGCCTCGTCCAGCAGGTCGGCGGCCGGGACGACCCGAGAGACGAGTCCGATGCGCTCGGCCTCCGCGGCATCCATCACCCGCCCCGTCAGCACGAGCTCGGCCGCCTTGTAGTAGCCGACGGCCCGGATCAGGCGCTGGGAGCCGCCGATGCCCGGAACGACGCCGAGGTTGATCTCGGGCTGGCCGAACTTCGCGGTGTCGGAAGCGAGGATGATGTCGCACATCATCGCGAGCTCGCACCCGCCCCCCAGGGCGTAGCCCGAGACCGCCGCGATCACCGGAGTGCGGACGGCCGCGAACATCCTCCATCCCCCGAAGGGATCGGACATGAGCATCTCGCCGCCGGTCTTCGGCTCCATCTCCTTGACGTCGGCGCCGGCGGCGAACGCGCGCTCAGAACCGGTGAGCACGATCGCGCCGATCTGCTCGTCGGCGTCGAAGACGGATGCCGCGGCGACCACGTCGTCCATCACCTGCGCGCTGAGGGCATTGAGCGCCTCGGGGCGGTCCAGGGTGATCCAGCCGACCCGACCGCGGGTCTCCACCAGGATGGTCTCGTACTCGGTCATCTCGCTCCTCGGGTCCGGCGTGGCGGTTCGTTTACATGATCCCCGAGAAATCCAGCCCCGTGCCGTCGCCGTCCGCCGCTGGGCACAGTTCAGGAAACGAGATGACACCGAGTACCTCGTCGCGCGTGCAGAACATGATTGCACGTCGCAGACCAAGCTGTCACAGCCTGGCGTGAATGGTCATCTGGGACTTGCGCCGCGGCATCGGCTTTGACGGTGGCGGGTCTTCCTCTTGCTGCTGTGAGCGGTGTGATCGCCGGAGTCCTCGGAGTGGGGATCGTGTTCTTGACGATCTGCAAAGACACGAGCAGCATTGGCGCCATCTACCTCAACGGTGGTATCCCCGGAGCAGTGCCCCCAGCTGCTGGGCACAATGAAGAACAGGCGAACCTGATGTCTACCGATAACCGTTTCATGACAGTTGCCATCATCCTCGGAGTACTCGGGATGGGGATCGGCGTAGGTCTGGTGATTGCGAGCTTCCTCGTCGGCCTTGGATCGGGTCAGAGTGCTTCTCTGTCTTCGTCTGGAACGACCACGATCGTTGCCTTCTTGGTGCTGACCCTTGTCCTGAGCGTCGTCACGCGACGGCAGAAGCAGGTCGGCGGGCAAGGCTGATCTGCGAGGCGACGTCGGGCACAGGAACGAGGGGACGCGGCCGGCCGACCGCCCTTCGACTTCGCGAGGGTTCCTCCGGCTCCGGCGGCGATCATCCGTCGAACCCGAGCCGAGCTCGACGGCGCGCAGGCGGATTTCAAGCAGACGCGAGGTCACCGATCTGGTCGCCCGCATCCGCCGTTTCGACCAAACCGCCGACCGGAGCGACGAGCACGCCACCGCGCAGGCCGCGCAGGCCGACGCGCCGGGTCAGCCGGCCGCTTCCGCGGGGCGGTCTGCCGTGGCCGCCACATCCGGCACGTAGCCCTCGATGTGACGCTCGTCGGGGCCGTTGTAGGCCGACAGCGGACGGATGAGGGCATTGGATGCCGCCTGCTCCATGATGTGCGCGGTCCAGCCGGTGATCCGCGACGCGACGAACAGCGGGGTGAAGGTCAGCGTGTCGAAGCCCATCAGGTTGTATGCCGGCCCGGACGGATAGTCGAGGTTCGGGTAGATGCCCTTGCGGGAGACGAACTCCGACTCGAGCGCGTCGTAGAGCGCCGCGAGCTCCACGGCGGTGTCACCCTCGGCCGAGTAGTGCTCGACAAGCGTGTCGAGCGCGGCTTTCATCGTCGGCACGCGCGAGTCTCCGTTCTTGTACACGCGGTGTCCGAACCCCATGATCTTGCGCTTTTCGGCGAGCGCGGTGTCGAGCCAGGGGCCGACGTTCGACGCGCTGCCGATCTCGTCGAAGATGTGCATGACCGCCTCGTTGGCGCCCCCGTGCAGCGGGCCCTTGAGCGCGCCGATGGCTCCGACGACGGCCGAGTAGAGGTCGGCCGTCGTGCTGGTGATGACGCGCGCCGTGAACGTCGACGCGTTGAACGAGTGCTCGGCGTACAGGATCATCGAGACGTTGAAAGCGCGCGCGACCACGGGGTCGGGCACGTCGCCGAACGTCATCCAGAGGAAGTTCTGCGCGTAGTCGAGGTCTTCGCGCGGGTCGACGATGCCCAGTCCGTGGCGACGGCGCTGGTCGTAAGCGACCATGGCCGGAAGCTTGGCGAACAGGCGCCGCGACTTCACGAGATCCGACTCGCGGGAGTTGTCGAACGCCGCCGGGTCCGACGCGCCGACCAGCGACACCGCGGTGCGCAGCACATCCATCGGGTGCGCATCGAGCGGCACCAGGTCGATCGCCTGTCGCACGTTGTCCTCGAGCGCGCGGTTCGCGCGCTCTTCGGCGGTGAAGTCGGCCAGCTGCTCGTCGGTGGGCAGTTCGCCGTACCAGAGCAGGTAGGCGACGGCCTCGAACGGCTGGGTGGCCGCGAGCTCCTGCACGGGATAGCCCCGGTAGAGCAGGCTGTTGGTCTCCGGGTTGACCTTCGACACCGCCGTGTAGTCGACGTAGACCCCCGCGAGGCCCTTCTTGATCTCGATCTCTGTCATGTCTCTTCTTCCTCGAGGAGGGTCACCGGGTGATCTGGAAGTTGAACACCGAAGTGTCGAAGCGGTTGTAGTCCTCATAGTCGATCAGGTCATACAGATCTGCGCGATGCTGCATCTCTGCGAGCTTCGAGGTGAGGTGTCCGTCGTCGATCAGCGTATCCAGAGCGCGGCCCGCCGCCCCCATCGCGATCCGCAGGAGCGAGACCGGCCAGATGACGATGTTCACTCCGACGTCGCGCAGCTGATCGACCGAGAACAGCTCGCTCTTGCCGAACTCGGTCATGTTGGCGAGAATCGGCACCTCGAGCGCGGCGCGCATGGCCGCGAACTCCTCGAGCGAGCGCATCGCCTCGGGGAAGATCGCGTCGGCCCCGGCATCCACCAGCGCTTTGGCCCGGTCGACGGCGGATTCCAGGCCTTCGACCGCGCGGATGTCGGTGCGCGCCATGACGAGGAAGTTGGGATCGCGGCGAGCGTCCACGGCCGCGCGGATGCGCTTGATCGCGGTGTTCTCATCGACGACCGCCTTGCCGTCGAGATGCCCGCAGCGCTTCGGGTTGACCTGGTCCTCGATGTGGGTGCCGGCAAGACCGGCATCTTCGAGCGTCTGGATCGTGCGGGCGACGTTCATCGGCTCGCCGAACCCGGTGTCGGCGTCGATGATGGCCGGCAGTTCGGTCATGCGTGCGATCTGCTGACCGCGACCGGCGACCTCGGTGAGGGTGGTGAGTCCGATGTCGGGGAGCCCGAGATCGGCGCTCAGCACGGCACCGGAGATGTAGACGCCCTCAAAGCCCTTCTGCTCGATGAGCTTCGCGCTCAGCGGATTGAAGGCTCCGGGGAATCGCAGCAGTTCACCCGAGGAGAGCCGCTCGCGGAACAGGCGCCTCTTCTCGGAGGCGGTGGTCATCGAATACAGCAACGGAAACCTCCCGTTCGTGCGAGCGCGTCGGATCGCCGCATCAGAAGAGCCCCTTCGGGGCCGGGGCGCCGGCCAGCACGCCGTGCTCCGCGACGATGGTGAGCTGTCCGACCTCAGCGGCGGTGAGCTCGGGCAGGCGCTGGGCCAGGTCGAGGAACCGCTCGATCTCCTCGGGCGCGAGCACGGGCTCGGCGAGAATGCGGAACTTGCGGATGTAGTCCTCGCGTGCGAACGGACGAGCCCCGAGGGGATGCGCGTCGGCGACAGCGATCTCGTCGACGATCTCGGTGCCGTCCGTGAAGCGGATGACCACCCTTCCGCCGAACGCCTTCTCGTTCGGGTCCTCGGAATGGTATCGGCGGGTCCACTCCGCATCTTCGGCGGTGGTGACCTTGTGCCAGAGGGCGACGGTGTCTTCGCGGCCCGCGCGCTCGGGGGCGTACGAGTCGACGTGGTGCCACGTGCCGTCCTGCAGGGCGACGGTGAAGATGTACGGGATCGAGTGGTCGAGCGTCTCGCGGGATGCGGTGGGGTCGTACTTCTGCGGATCGTTCGCGCCCGAGCCGATCACGTAGTGCGTGTGGTGGCTCGTGTGCAGCACGATCGACTCGATCTCCTGCCCGTCCGCCCCCTTGCCCTCGCGCAGCGACGGGTGCTCGGTGCCGAGCTTGCGGGCCAGGTCGATCCAGGCCTGTGCCTGGTATTCGGCCGAGTGCTCCTTCGTGTACGAATCCAGGATGCCGCGCTTGGCCTCGCCCTCGGCCGGAAGCGGCACGTCGTACGACGCGTCGGGTCCGTCCAGCATCCACGCGATCACGCCGTCTTCGCCTTCGTAGATCGGCGACGGGCTGGTCTCACCGCGCATGGCGCGGTCGACGGCCTCGACGGCCATCTTGCCGGCGAACGCCGGGGCGTGCGCCTTCCAGGTCGAGATCTCGCCCTTGCGCGACTGGCGGGTCGCGGTGGTCGTGTGCAGGGCCTGGCCGACGGCCTGGTAGATCGTCTCGACGGGAAGACCGAGGAGGGTGCCGATGCCGGCCGCGGCCGACGGGCCGAGGTGGGCGACGTGATCGATCTTGTGCTTGTGCAGCGAGATCGCACGCACCAGGTCGATCTGGATCTCGTAGCCGGTCGCGATGCCGCGCACCAGCGCCCGTCCGTCGGAGCCGACGTGCTGGGCGACGGCCACGATCGGAGGGATGTTGTCGCCCGGGTGCGAGTACTCGGCTGCCAGGAAAGTGTCGTGGTAGTCGAGTTCGCGCACGGCGACGCCGTTGGCCCATGCCGCCCATTCCGGGCTGGTGCGCCGCTCGATCGCGCAGCCGAACACGGTCGAGCCCTTGCCGCTGACCGAGACGGCGTGATCGAGAGCCTGCTGACGGGCGGCGCTGACGGGGGCGCGGGTGAGGGATGCCGCCGCCACGGCGGCATTGTCGATCACGCGGTTGATGATCATGTCGACCACGTCGGGCTCGACCTCGACAGGGTCGGCGGCCACCTCGGCGATGCGCCAGGCGAGCTGGCCCGAGCGTTCGAGGTGCTCGTCGCTGCGGTGGACGCGGAGGTGGTGGGTGACGGTCATGGCATGCCTTTCATGGTCGCGACCCTGAAACCAGCTCGGGGGTCTGCAGTGGGAGTTGTGTCTGCGCGCTCGTCGAAGCATCGACGGACGCGAGGATCGTGGCGAGCGCGTTGTGCAGGTGCACGTGCGTCGCGTGCGCGGCGAGGTCGGCATCCCGCTCGGCGATCGCCGTGGCGATCAGGCGGTGCTCCGCGACGGACGCGACGAGACGCTCGGGGATGTCGCGGGCGAGCCGCCGCACGCGCACGAGGTGGGTGCGCACCGTCCGCAACGCGGACGTGAGGTAGTCGTTGTCGACCGAGGCGTCGAGCTCGGCGTCGTAGCGGGCGATCAGCGCGTAATACGCGTCACGGCCGGCGTCGCCGCCGAGGCTGGAGCGCGCGAAGTCCTCGGCGAGTGCGGCGAATGCCGCGGAGTCGCCCCGGACCGCCGAAAGACGGGCGGCGGTCTCTTCGAGGGCACGTCGCAGCTCGAACAGCGCACGGATGTCGTCGACGTCGACATCGCTCACCACGGTCACCCGGGGCGATTGCTGCACGACGAGGCCGTCGGCGGCCAGCCGGCTGAGCGCTTCACGCAGCGGGGTGCGACTGACCCCGAGCCGGGCCGCCTGCTCGACCTCGCCGAGGACGGTCCCGGGAGCAAGAGCGCCGTTCTGAATCTGCGCAAGGAGCTCGGCGTACGCACGGTCACTCGCCCGCATCCTGCACCTCCTCGTCGGATCGCTGCCTATTGTATACACAAGTAGCGCTCCTGCTCAAAATTGCCGGATTCGGCACCGCGTGCGTATACACAACGGACAGGCACGCAGATTCTTCACAGGTATTCACAAACCTGTGAAATCGGCATACCCTCACGGGCATGTCCACGGTCATCCGTACGAGCGCCCTTACCAAGCACTACGGCCGTGTCCGCGCACTGGACGGTCTCGATCTCGAGGTGGAGTCCGGACAGGTCCACGGTTTCCTCGGACCCAACGGCTCCGGCAAGTCCACGACGATCCGCATCCTGCTCGGACTCGCCCGCGCCACCGCCGGCGAGGCGACCGTCTTCGGCGGCGACCCCTGGCGGGATTCGGTCGCCCTCCACCGGCGAATCGCAACCGTCCCGGGGGACGTCAGCGTGTGGCCGAATCTCTCAGGCGGCGAGACGGTCGATCTGCTGTCGCGAATGCGCGGAGCTGATCGCACAGACCCCGCCTTCCGCGACACCAAGGCTCGCCTGATGGAGGCTTTCCAGTTCGACCCGCGAAAGAAGGGCCGGGCGTATTCGAAGGGCAATCGGCAGAAGGTCGCCCTGATCGCGGCGTTCGCGGTGCCCGCCGAGCTGTACATCCTCGACGAGCCGACGAGCGGGCTCGATCCGCTCATGGAGGTCACGTTCCGGCGCGAGATCGCACGCGTTCGGGATGCCGGGGCAACGGTGCTGCTGTCCAGCCACATCCTCTCCGAAGTCGAGCAGCTGTGCGATCGCGTCAGCATCATCCGGGCGGGAAGGATCGTCGAGTCCGGCACACTCGCCGAGCTGCGGCACCTCACGCGCACCGAGGTGTCGTTCACCGTCACCGACGCGGCGGTCCTTACCGGCATCCCCGGTGCTCACGATGTGCGCGTCGCCGACGGACGCGCCCACCTGACCGTCGACAGCGACGCGATCGCGGGAACGCTACCCGCGCTTGGTGCTCTCGGCGTGCAGGGGCTGCGCATCGAACCGCCCTCGCTCGAAGACCTGTTCCTCCGCCACTACGGCGACGACCTGGGCGGCGGGGAGGAGACTGCCCAGCGCCGCACTCGGTCATCATGAACCGCTTCGCCGCACTGTACCGACAGCGCGTGCGCCGCGACGGCCTGCAGCTCGCGCTCTGGATCGGCGGCACGGCGCTTCTCGCCTTCGCCGCGTACGCGGGTGTCATGGACTCCTTCGAGACCGAGCGCGATCGGCGATCACTGCTGGTCGCCGCGATCGCCAACCCCGTGATCCTGCTCTTCCGCGGCCTGCCGTCGGGCGCGGGCGAAGGCGCGTTCATCGGCTTCCTGATCGTGCCGTTCCTGTGCATGCTGGCGGCCTTCATGAGCTTGTTCCTGGCCGTGCGCCACACCCGCATGGAAGAGGAGACCGGGCGCGCCGAGCTGGTCGGCGGCACGCCCGCCGGCAGGATGCTGCCCACCGTGGTCACGATCGTGCACGGACTCGTCGCCGATGTCGTTCTGTCCCTGGTCTCCGCGTTCGCGCTGATCGCCGCCGGGCTGGAGGCGACGGGATCGCTCGTGGTCGGTGCAGCCGCCGGCACGGTCGGCGTCTTCTTTCTCGGCGTCGGCCTGTGCGCGGCGCAGTTCATGCGCACGTCCCGCGGCGCGAACACCACGTCGGTAACCGTACTGCTCGTGACGTACCTGCTCGCCGGCATCGGCAATGCGTCCGGCGCTCCGAGCGATGACCTTCAGCGGATGGAGAGTTCGTGGCTGACGTGGCTCTCGCCGTTCGGCTGGGCCGAGAACTCGCGGCCGTACGCCGACGACAACCTCTGGCCTCTGCTGCTGTGCGCGCTCGCCGGTCTCGCGTTCGCCGGCACCGCGGTGGCGCTGCAGAGCCTCAGGGACGTGAACTCAAGCTTTATCGCGGAGCGCGCCGGCCGCGTCGACGCTCGTCCGGCCTTGCGCTCCACGACCGCTCTGGTCTGGCGGCTGTCGGCCGGCTCGATCATCGGGTGGGCGATCGGCGGCGCACTCTCGGGACTGCTCGCCACGACCCTCGGGACAGTGGTGCAGGAGGTGGGCGCCGACAACCCGGCGATCAAAGCGATCCTCGCCCAGATTGCGAGTCAGCAGGGGTCGATCGAGCAGGGCGTGCTCACGACGTTCTTCGTGATGATCGGCATCCTCGCCGCGTGCGCTGGAGTGCAGACGATCACGCGCGCACGGCAGGAGGAGTCGCATGGCACCGCCGAGATCGTGCTCGCGACCCCGACCGACCGGGTCCGCTGGCTCGCCGACTTCGTGATCGTCGGCTTCGCCGCGATCGTGATCATCCTCGCGGCGGGACTCGCCGCGGCATCCGTCGGCATCGCGATCAGCGACGGCGACTCAGGTCTGTACCGCGGCGCCGTGACCGTCGCCCTCGGTCAGGTGGCGGCAGCGAGCGTCTTCCTCGTCGTGACGGCCCTCGTCTTCGTGGTCGCGCCGCACGCGAGCACCGTCGTCGGGTGGACGCTCGTGGTGCTCGCTGCGGTCGTGGGTCTGTTCGGGCCGATCGTCGGGATGCCCGAAGCCGTCACGTGGCTGTCGCCGGTCGCAGCGGCGCCCGTTCCGGTGGCCGACGGAGTCGATGTGCGCGGGCTGTGGTGGCTGCTCGGGGTGATCGTCGTCACCGGCGCTGCCGCGCTCGGTCTCATGCGGCGTCGCGAACTGGCGGCGGGAGGATGAGCGGCGCTCCGCCTCACAGACCCGCTTTCGCGAGGTGCTCCTCGAGCGCATCGAGCGCGGGACGCTGACCCTTGACGAGGCGCTCGCGGGCGGCATCCGTCGTCGCCCACTCGACCCGGTCGATTTCGGGGAACGACTGCGCGTGGCCTGACCGCGGCGGCCATTCCAGTTCGAACTCACCGAAAACGAGGCCCTCGAGCGAGAAGTCCGCGCCGTCGGCGACGAAAACCGTGAGGCGCTTGCCGGACGAGTATTCGAAGGTGCCGAGCTGCGCGTACGGAAGGTCGGGTGCGCTCACTCCGAGCTCCTCCCTGAACTCGCGGCGGGCGGCGTCGAGCGCCGCTTCGGACTCGGGGTCGTACTCGCCCTTCGGGATCGACCACGCCGCGGCATCCTTGCCCGCCCAGTACGGACCGCCCATGTGCGCGATCAGCACCTCCGGCGCCCCTTTCCCCAGGCGGTAGAGAAGGATTCCGGCGCTGGTCACGGCCACGCGCAGTTCCCAGGGCTCGACTCAGGCGCGCAGGCGGTCGGTGAGGCGCGACTTCGGTGAGGCCGAGTACGTCTGTTCGGGGTCGGTCACCGCAACACCGCCGACGGCGTCGTCGATCGCGGCCATGGTGCCCTGGTCGAGGGTGACACCCGACGCCTTGACGGTGTCGTCGAGCTGTTCGGGGCGGGATGCTCCGACCAGCGCAGCGGCGACGTTCGGGTTCTGCAGCACCCATGCGATAGCGAGCTGGGGCATCGTGAGCCCCGCCTCGTCGGCGATGGGCTTGAGCTTCTGCACGGCCGCGAGCACGTCGTCGGCCAGCAGCCGCTTGATCACGTTCGCGCCGAACTTCTCGTCGGTCGCCCGCGATCCCGCCGGTGCGGGCCGGCCGGGCAGATACTTGCCGCTGAGCACGCCCTGCGCCATCGGCGACCAGACGACCTGCGAAATGCCCAGCTCCTCGGAGGCGGGCACGACCTTGCCCTCGATGACCCGCCACAGCATCGAGTACTGCGGCTGGTTGGAGATGAGCTGGAAGCCGAGGTCCTTCGCGAGCGCGTGACCCTCGCGCAGCTGCTCGGCCGTCCATTCCGAGACGCCGATGTACAGCGCCTTGCCCTGACGCACGAGGTCGGCGAAAGCCTGCATCGTCTCTTCGAGCGGGGTCTCGTAGTCGTAGCGGTGCGCCTGGTAGAGGTCGACGTGGTCGGTGCCGAGGCGCTTCAGCGATCCGTTGATCGCCTCGAAGATGTGCTTGCGGCTCAGGCCGCTGTCGTTGGGACCCTTGGGACCGGTGGGCAGGTAGACCTTCGTGAAGATCTCGAGCGATTCGCGCCGCTGCCCGGCGATCGCTTTGCCGAGGACGGTTTCGGCAGCGGTGTCGGCGTACACATCGGCCGTGTCGAAGGTGGTGATGCCCAGATCGAGGGCATGATGCACCGTGGCGATCGCGTCCGCGTCACCCACCTGAGAGCCGTGCGTCACCCAGTTCCCGTAGGTGATCTCCGAGACCTTGAGACCGCTGTTGCCCAGATATCGATAATTGACCATCCTTCAACGCTACCCGCGTGCGACGACACCGGACCCGGGGTTGACGCGTGCCGCGGCATCCGTCGTTCGTGGCTCCTCAGCGTCGCCGGAGCGCGGTGCGCAGGCTCCTCATCAGCAGCAGCAGCCCGCCGAGCCCGACGACGGCGCCGAGGAAGGAGAACGCCGAGACGTCACCGGTCACCATCGGGCCGCCGCCGGCGACACCGAGCATGATGCCGGCGATGACGAGCGTGATGCCGACCGCGGTCGTCGTGATGCGGCCCATGATGCCGTCGACCCACGTGCGCTCGTTCCTGCTCTCGAATGCGCGCAGCCTGAACTCGAGAGTGCCCTCTTCGAGCGAGCGGGTCAGACTTTCGATGCGTCGCGGAAGCCGGCGCGTCTGTTCGCTCAGCAGCGCCGACCAGGTCTGCGCCGTGAGTATGACCCCTCGCGGCGTGGTGAGGGAAAGCGCCATGCGCGGGGCGATCTCGAGCGCGCGCGCCACCATGTCGTAGTCGGGCACGAGTCTGCGCAGCGTGCCTTCGAGCGAGATGAGGGTGCGGAAGACGAGCAGCAGCGAGGGCGGCATCGCCATCCGGTTGCGGCGCAGCACGTCGACCAGGAGCCGGAAGATGTTCTCGTCGACCCGGGAGTTGTGCACGCGGGTGAGGATCATGCCGATATCGCGCTGCAGAGTCACGGCGCTGAAGGGCGTTGAGCCGGAGTCGCGTGCCGGGGCCCCGCAGATCAGCAGCACGGCATCGGTGACCGCGACGTCGTCCTCGTTGGCGACGCCGATCAGCAGCGGCACCAGCAGGCGACGCAGACTGCGCTCGATCACACCCACCGAGCCGAAATCGAGCAGAGTGACGGTGCGATCCTCGCCCAGGACGACGTTGCCGGCGTGCAGGTCGGCGTGGAAGATGCCGCGGACCCCGATCTGGTCGAAGACGGCTTGCAGCAGTGCGTCGGCGATGCGCTTGGCCTGTTCAGGGGGCATCGCTCCCGGGTCCAGCTTTCCGAACGGCGTTCCGTGGACACGCTCCTGCACGATCATCTGGGTCGTCGAGTACTCCTTGTACCCCGTGGGCACGTGCAGCCACGTCGCCGCACCCGACGCGGCGATCGCCCCGCGAAGCATCTCGGTGTTCGCCACCTCGACGCGGTAGTCGAGCTCATCGCGCAGCACGCGGGAGAACTCCGCGACGAGTGCGCGCGCACCGTACGCCTTCGCCCATTCGGTGCGCTTCTCGGCCTCCGTCGCCAGGCGCTCCAGGATGTCGAGATCGGTCGTGACCTGCGCGCGCGCCCGTGGCCGCTGGATCTTCACCACCACGTCGTCGCCGCTCACGAGTCGCGCGGCATGCACCTGCGCGACGGATGCCGCGGCGAGAGGTGTCTGATCGATCTCGGCGAAGACGTCGGCGAGGGGCCGGCCCAGCTGCGCCACGATGGCCGCCTCCGCCTCCGGCCAGGGGATCGGCGAGGAGTCCATCTGCAGCGTCGAGAAGGCTTCGATGAACGCCGGAGGCAGCACGTCCTCTCTCGAGGCGAGCACCTGGCCGAGCTTGACGAAGGTCACCCCGGCTTCGTTCATCGCCGACACGAGAGCCGTCGGCAGGTCGTCCTCTTCGCCTTCGCCGTGACGCCGGCTCTCGTAGAACGTCAGTCCGTGACGCGAGCCGATCGTGAGGATCTGCGCATAGCGGCGCCCGCGGTCACGCCGACGGAGCACGTCGCGCGCGACCGTGATCGGCTTGCGCCACCGGCGGGAGGGCCACAAGAACTCCAGCGACAGGACCGCGATGACGACCGCGGCGAGCATCCACCCCACCGTGAGCGCGACGAACGCGGTCGCGATGGGTGGGCTGGCCACGAAGCGGCCGTCGTCGTACACGCCCGCGTTGGTCAGCGACCATACCGCCACGGGCACCGCGAGGGCGAACACGACGATCGCAGTGACCCAGGCGCGCAGCCACCCCACCTCGACATCCAGCAGTCGGCGCACCACCCAGGTGGCGGCGACCGAGAACACGAGGGCGACGATCGCGAGAATGAGCCAGCTCGGCATGAGCCGATTCTGTCAGTCCGGCCGCTCGGCCGGGGAATCTCAGTGTTCGATGGGCGTGGCCGCTGCGGCGGCTTCGTCGTCGATCGTCGCGACGAGCTGACCGCACGCGCCGTCGATCTCCTTGCCGCGCGTGTCGCGGAGAGTCGTCGGAATGCCCGCGTCGTTGAGCCGGCGCACGAACTCGTTCTGCACCGAGACGTCGGATGCCGTCCAGATCGAGCCCGGCGTCGGGTTCAGCGGAATCGGGTTCACGTGCACCCAGCCGCGGCCACGCGCGTTGAGCTTCTCGGCGAGCAGATCGGCGCGCCAGCCGTGGTCGTTCATGTCCTTGATGAGCGCGTACTCGATCGAGACGCGGCGACCGGTCTTGTCGAAGTAGTTGCGCGCCGCATCGAGCGCCTCGTCGACCTTCCAGCGCGAGTTCACCGGAATGAGCTCGTCGCGCAGCGTGTCGTCGGGCGCGTGCAGCGAGAGGGCGAATGTCACCGGGACGTCCTCGTCCGCGAGCTTGAGGATCGCCGGCACGAGCCCGACGCTCGAGACCGTGATGCCGCGAGCGCTCATACCGAGGCCGCGCTTCTTGTCGGTCATCACGCGCACGGCCTGCATCACGCGCGCGTAGTTCGCGAGCGGCTCGCCCATCCCCATGAACACGATGTTGCTCACGCGCTCGGGTGCCTGGCCCGGTCCCTGAGCGGATCGACGGGACTTTCCCCCCAGCCCGCCGTCGGCGATGAGCCGGTTCGCGCGCACGATCTGCTCGATGATCTCGGCGGCCGACATATTGCGGGTGAGGCCGGCCTGGCCTGTGGCGCAGAACGGGCAGTTCATGCCGCATCCGGCCTGCGACGACACGCACAGCGTGATCCGCCCCGGGTAGCGCATCAGGACCGACTCGACCAGGGCTCCATCGTGGAGCTTCCAGACGAACTTGATCGTGTCGCCGCGATCGGTCGCGAGTCGTCGCACCTCGGTCAGCAGGGGCGGCAGCATCCCGTGTACGAACTCGTCGCGGCCGGCGGCCGGCAGGTCGCTCATCGCCGCGGGGTCATGCGTCCAGTGGGTGAAGTAGTGCTTCTCGAGCTGCTTCGCGCGGAAACCGGGCATGCCGAACTCGGTGACCTTCGCGACGCGCTCCTCGGGGGTGAGGTCGGCCAGATGCACGGGCGGCTTGCCCCGCTTCGGGCTTGCGAACTGCAGCAGAGGCCTGCCGTCGGCGTCCTTCTTCTGCTGCCAGCCTTCGGTCTTCGGGCGCACCTGTCGCACGGGTGTTCCCTCGGGCCTGGTCGTCATGCTCCCAGGCTAGGGGACGCACCTGCGTGAAGCCTGGCCCGCGCTCCTCCCGCGGCGTGGGCGCAGCGCGTCGAAACGGCGGACGCGGCATTCCAGTATCGTTCCTTCAGGTCGACGGAGGGAGATCGGTGGTTCCGCTCGAGAATCTGCTCGCCTTCGTGTTCGCGGCGCTCGTGCTGATCGTTATTCCGGGGCCGAGCGTACTGTTCACGATCGGCCGCGCGCTCGCACTCGGCCGCATCGGCGGGCTGCTGAGCGTGCTCGGCAACGCACTCGGGCTGCTGCCGGTCATCGGTCTCGTCGCGCTCGGCGTCGGCGGCATCGTGGCCCGGTCGGTCGTGCTGTTCACGATCGTGAAGGTCGCCGGCGCGCTGTATCTGATGTTCCTCGGCGTCCAGGCGATCCGGCACCGGAACCGTGCCGCCGCAGCCGCGATGGCCGGCGCCCTTCCGCGCTCGCACTGGCGGCAGCTCGGCGAGGGATTCGTCGTCGGCATCACGAACCCGAAGACGATCGCGTTCTTCGTCGCGGTGCTGCCGCAGTTCGTCGACCTCGATGCCGGGGCGGTGCCGCTGCAGATGGTCCAGCTCGGGCTCGTCTTCTTCGTCATCGCCCTGATCTCGGACGGCGCGTGGGCGCTGGTCGCGGCCGGCGCGCGCACGTGGTTCGGCAAGTCGCCTCGGCGCATCGCCGCACTGTCGGCGACCGGCGGGGGGCTGATGATCGGGCTCGGCGGCATCCTGCTGTTCACCGGCGGCAAGCACTGAGCTGCGCGTTACACGAAGATGTCGGGAAAGAGCCGGTCGTCCGAGGTTCTGGGGCGCTGCCGCCCGACATCAGGATCGTCTTGCCGGCAGGCTCACGGGTTCTCTGTCGAGGCGGCCTTCTTGCGGGAGGCCGCGGCGAAGGCCGCGACGCGCACCTTCGACTCATCGGCGTCCAGGCTCACGCCGATCGTCTTTGCCTCGTCGGCCAGGTTCTCCTCGAATGTGCGATGGGCCCCGACGCGGATGAGCCGCTTGGCCTGTCCGAACGCGGCGGTGGCGTTCTCGAGCCAGAACCGCGCGACCTGCTCGGCGCGCCCGGCGAGGTCGGAGAGCGGAACGACCTCGGCGACAAGGCCCCAGTCGAGTGCTTCTTGCGCGCCCAGGGTGCGGTCCTGCAGCAGCAGCTGCAGCGCGCGGCGCTGGCCGATCGCGGCCGGCAGCAGCGTGGAGACGCCGAGGTCGGGCGTGAGGCCGATGTTCGCGTACTTGCTCACGAACTTCGCCGAGTCCGACGCGACGATGTAGTCGGCGCTCAGCATGAGCCCCAGCCCGCCGCCGGCGACAGCGCCCTGCACGGCCGCGACGATCGGCTTGTCGCTGAGCACCCACGTTCGGATGCCGTCGTGGATGACCTCAGCGGTCGCCGAGACGCCGCCCCCGCCTCCGCCTGAACTCGCCATCATCATGACGTCGCCCCCGCCGCAGAACGCCCGGCCCGCGGCATCCAGGATCACGGCCCCCACGGAAGGGTCGGATGTGACCTCGCGGGCGATGTCGCGCCACCGCGTGCCCATCTCGAAGTTCACAGCGTTGAGGGACGCCGGGCGGTTGAGCGTGACGCGGGCCAGGCCGCCCTCGCGCGTGAGAAGGATCGAGTCGCTCATGAGTCTCCTTGATCGGATCCCGGCGCAGCCGCGCCGGTCATCTCGGGGCCATGCGGATCGCGCCGTCGAGGCGGACGGTCTCGCCGTTGAGGTAGCCGTTGTCGACAATCGACAGTACCAGTCGTGCGTACTCGTCGGGCCGGCCGAGGCGTGCCGGGTACGGCACCTGCTCGCCGAGCGAATCCTGCGCCGCCCGCGGCAGTCCGGCGAGCATGGGCGTCTCCATGATCCCGGGCGCGATCGTGACGACCCGGATGCCGTACCGGGCGAGTTCCCGCGCGATCGGCAGCGTCATCGCGTGCACGCCGCCCTTGCTCGCCGAGTAGGCGGGCTGCCCGATCTGACCGTCGAACGCGGCGACGCTCGCGGTGTTGACGATGACCCCGCGGTCCCCGCTCTCGGCGTCGGGATCGGTGTGCGACATGACGGCCGATGCCTGGGCGATCACGTTGTACGTGCCGATCAGGTTCACGCGGATGATGCGCTCGAACGCATCGAGCGGCGAGGGATTGCCGTCGCGGTCGAGCACTTTCGCCGGGGGCGCGATACCCGCGCAGTTGACGACGACGCGGAGGGGCCCGGATGCCGCTGCGGTCTGCACCGCCGCTGCGACCTGCTCAGGGCTGGTGACGTCGGCAGGCGCGAATGTGCCGCCCAACTCGGCGGCGACGTCAGAGCCGGCCGAAGCCGGCAGGTCGATGATCGTGACTGCCGCACCGGCTGCGGCGAGCCGGCGAGCCGTCGCGAGTCCGAGACCGCTCGCTCCGCCGGTGACCAGGGCAGAGGCTCCGGCGATGTCCATGTGCTCTCCTTCGAACGTGCGACTGCATTCCATTCTAGGCGGGACTCAATCTCACCGCTCACGGCCGGACGGGGTGTCGGTCTGGTGCAGGTCGGCCATCCGCCCCGTGATCGCGTCGGTGCGTGCACAACGCAGAGACTCTCGACCCGACCGCCGAACGCCGACCGAACGGCTACGCTGCGCCGCCGAGGATGAAGTTCCATGAGCCGGTCAGGACCGCGACCGTGATCGCGGTCGCCGAGATGGCGGCGCCGACGGCGAGCAGCATCCAGTCGCGCCAGCCGAAGCGCGACTCGCGGGCCCACGTGCGCGGCCCGCTGCCGCCGAACCCGCGCGCCTCCATCGCGGTGGCGAGGGTCGATCCGCGGCGGATGGACAGCACGAGCAGGGCGAACGCCATGCCGAGCGAGCGGCGCACCCGACCCGTGTCGGCGACCCCCCGCGCACGTCGCGCGAGCGCCAGAGCGCGCCAGTCGTGGGTCAGCAGCCCGAGCAGGCGCATGCCGGCCAGGCCGCCGAGCACGAAGCGCGCAGGCAGCCTGAGCAGCTGGGCGAGCCCGTCGGCCAGATCCGTCGGGTCGACCGTCACGAACAGCACCACCGCGGGCAGGCCGATCGCCAGCACGCGGAAGAACGTCGCGAGAGCCAGCGTGAGCGAGCCTTCGCTGATGCGCACAACGAACCACTCGGCGTACACCTCTCCGCTGGTCGCTCCGTAGAGCGCGATCGTCACTGCGGCCAGCGGCGCGGCGATCCAGATCGGCAGCGTGCGAACCCAGAACTCGCGCCGGTGCAGGCCCGCCGCAGCCAGCAGCGGCAGCTCGAGCAGCAGCGCGACCGCGGCCGAGACCGGATCGATCGTGAGCACCAGGGGCAGCGCGATCAGCAGCGCCGCTCCCAGCTTGGCCACCGGGTTCAGCGCCGCGATCGGGCCGCGCCGGGTCGCCGTCGCGCTCACGATCGTGCCCCGATCGCGAAGCGGCGCGCGCACAGGGCGTCGAGCACGGTCTCGTCGTGCGTGATCGCGACGACCGCAGCACCCGCGTCTTCGCCGGCGCCGTCGCGCAGCCGCGCGATGATGGCGACGAGCTCGGCCCAGGTGGCGGCATCCTGCCCGAACGTCGGCTCGTCGAGCACCATCACCCGCGGGCGCGTTGCGAGCATCGCGGCGACGGTCAGCCGCCGCTTCTCGCCGCCCGAGAGGGTGTAGGGGTTCGCCTCGGCGAGAGCTGACAGCCGCAGCCGCTCGAGCAGCTCCTCGACGCGCGCCGCGATCTCGGCCGGCGGGAGCCCGAGTGCACGCGGGCCGACCTCGAGCTCGGCCCGGACCGTCGTGGTCAGCAGCTGATGCTCCGGGTCCTGGAACACCGTTCCGATGCGGGTAAGCAGGGCCCGCGACGACCACGTGATCGGGTCGCCCTTCGCCCCGTCGGACAGCAGAGCGGATGCTGCGACCCGGCCCGCCTCGGGACGGACCAGGCCCGCCAGAGTCAAACCGAGCGTCGACTTGCCGGCGCCATTGGGCCCCACGATGCCGAGCACCTCGCCGGCGCGCACCTCCAGATCGACCGGTCCGGCGACCGCAGTGCCGCGCACGCGCGAGACCACCAGCGACTCCGCCCGCAGCAGCGTCTCGCCGGGCGCTCGAGCGGGCGGCGCCGGAGACGCCGGGGGGATGCCGGGAACCCACACTCCGCCGGCGGCGAGCTCAGCGCCGCGATCGCGCAGCACCGCCTCGGGCGACCCATCCGCGACAAGTCCGGATGCCCCGAGCACCAGCACCCGGTCCACGAGCGGCAGCCACACCTCCAGCCGATGCTCCACCACGATGAGCGTCGCGCCGGTGGCTTCGACGACCCGCCGCACGGCATCCCGCACCTCGATCACGCCTGCGGGGTCCAGGTTCGCGGTCGGCTCGTCGAGCAGGATGACCCCGGGGCGCATCGCGATCACGCCGGCCAGCGCGAGGCGCTGCTTCTGCCCTCCGGAGAGGGCCGACGTCGATCGGTCCAGCGCGACCGCGAGTCCGACCGCATCGAGCGCGGCGCGCACCCGCGGCCAGATCTCCTGCCGCGGCACTCCGAGGTTCTCGCACCCGAACGCGACGTCATCCCCCGCCCGCGCGAGGATCACCTGGCTGTCGGGGTCCTGCAGCACCATGCCGGCGCGGCCGCGCGCCTGCGCCGCCGGTTCGCCGTCGATCGTCAGGGCTCCGGTCTGCTCGCCCTCGTCGTCGCCCCCCAGCAGGCCCGCGAGGCCGGCCAGGAGGGTCGACTTGCCCGAACCCGACGCGCCGAGCAGCAGCACGCGCTCGCCCTGTTCGATGCGGAAGGACGCATCCTGCACCGCCCACTTCAGGCGCGTGGCGTAGCGCCACCCCCACCCGCGGGCCTCGACGCTCGCGGGCCGACCCGCACTCATCGCGGCGGTCACGGGCAGGGCGCCGCGCTAGACGCGCCGTGTCGCTTCGCGACCCGAGGCGAACCGGTTCAGCGCTCCGGTGGCCGCGAGCCCGCGTGCGACGAACCACGACCCGGCTCCGGCGATCAGGGCCCCGGAGATCGTCGTGGAGACGATGTACACGATCGTGAAGGTCGTGTCGGCTCCCGCGTACCAGAGGATGCGGTCGTTGATGCCGCACGCCAGCCCCGCGCCCGCACCGGCGAGGATCGCGACCGGCAGACGCCAGACTGCGTAGGCGAACAGCAGGAAGACGATCTCGGCGCCCAGCCCCTGCACGATTCCTGAAACGATCGTCAGCGGCCCCCACTGGCTGCCGACGAGCGCCGAGATGACCGCGGCGACGAGCTCGGTGTAGAGCGCGGCGCCGGGCTTGCGGATGATGAGTCCGCCGAGCACTCCCGCGACCAGCCATGGTCCGGCGAGCAGGCCCTGCAATCCGGGCAGCAACGGCCCCAGCAGCGCACTGGGTGCCTGGTAGCCGACGTTCCAGAGCAGGAAGACGACCGCGCATGCGACCGCGATGACACTGGCCACGACGATGTCGACGACCCGCCACCGCCATACCACGTGCGAAAGGCCACGACGGATGCCGGCGGATGAGGACGTGGAAACACTCACTGCAGATCTCCTTCCTGCGCTGGCATGACCCAGATCAGGTTCGACGGTCGAAGCGTTTTCGCTTCCTCTCAGCCCGGCACACCGGACTCCCGTGTTGACGGAATGATTATAGCCCGGCTGCGACGGGGTAATTTAGGCGAATGACTCCCGACGACGCTGTCGCGCCGGCGCCCACACGGCGTGCGCGCTCGAGGGGAGTGTCCTCGACCGTCGGTGTCGTGGATGCCGTCGCAGGGGCGTCTTCCGTCGAACCGACGACCACCCATCCGCCTGCCGCACCGCCACTGCCGACCGCACCGCCGCTCCCGACCGCACCGGCCCGTACCCGCCGCGTCGCGATCGCCTGGGTGGACGAGGAGGCTCTCGCGCATGCCAGGCCGGCCGCGGGCGGGCTCGACGCAGCGGCATCCCCCTACGTGCCCGTCGGTCCTGATCTGCTCAGCAGCCCGCCGCGGCGTTCGCCGCTGCGCGCCGGAGTCATCGTTCCGATCGTGATCATCGCCCTGCTGATCGGGGCGTACTCGGCCACGACGCTGCTGTGGCCCCTGCACGCGATCCCTCCGACGATCGACGCGACGCAGGTCGACCCGATTCCGGCTTCGCCCGCCGCGCTCACCTGGCCCGGCGTCGGCAGCGCGGCCGTCGCGGTCGCGGGGATCGACGGAGCGCCGGCATCCGCCGCCGACGCCGTGCAGATCGCGAGCATCACGAAGGTCGTGACCGCACTGCTCGTGCTTGATCGGATGCCGCTCGCCGCAGGCGAGCAGGGGCCCGAGTTCCGCTTCACCTCGCGGGACAGGGCGGCGTACTGGGATTACCTGGGCGAGAACGAGTCCGCGCTCGACGTGCCGGTGGGGGGCACCCTGACCCAGTACCAGCTCCTGGAGGGCATGCTGATGGGCTCGGCGAGCAACTACGCCGACCGCCTCGCCGGCAACCTCTGGCCGACGGATGCCGTGTTCGCGAGCGCCGCGAGCACGTGGCTCACCGCGCACGGCGTTCCCGGGGTGACGGTCGTCGAGCCGACCGGGATAGACCCGCGCAACACGGCCAGCCCGGAGGCGCTGATCACCCTCGCCGAGAAGGCGCTCGCCGAACCGGTGATTGCGGAGATCGTCGCGAAGCAGTCCGTCGAGCTGCCGGGGGCCGGCCTGGTCGCGAACACGAACGGCCTGCTCGTGGACCCCGGAGTGGTCGGCGTGAAGACCGGCTCGCTCGACTCGTACAACCTGCTCTCGGCCAAGGACATCGTCGTGGGCGATACGACGGTCCGCGTCTACAGCGCCGTCCTCGGCCAGCCCGACGATGCGGCCCGCCTCGCGGCCTCGCGCTCGCTGTACGCCGAAGTCGAAGCGGGCCTGCAGCCGCTGCCGTCGGTGACCGAAGGCACCGTCGTCGGACACGTCACCACGCGGTGGGGTGAAGAGGTCGCGATCGTGACGTCCGAGGATGCTGACGTCATCCTGTGGAACGGCGGGGCCGGAGCGGTCACGACGATGTTCTCGCTCGGCGACGCGCGCCAGAAGGGCGCCGGTGTGGGAACCCTCTCGGTCGCGGGGCCGCTCGATTCGACGAGCACGACCGTTGCGCTCGCCGCCGACATCGAGCCGCCGAGTGCCTGGTGGCGGCTGACCCACCCATTGGACCTGTTCGGCCTCAACTGACCGTTGTGACCGTCCGATGCCGGTAGTTCTGCACCAGGATCAGGATGCTGACGCCGAACACCCAGCCCGGGAAGATCAGCGTCACCCACAGGCTCAGCGACGTCACGAAGAGCAGGAGCGCAGCGGTGAACAGCACCGCGAAGAGGACTCCCGCCAGCGCGGCCGCGCGCGGTGATTCCAGCGGTCTTAGGGCGGCGGGTTCTGGGTGTGCCACGGTGACATCCCTTTCGGGTGATCTTTCGCATCTCGGACCTCGCCAGTATTCCGCCTCGATGGGCGAGTTGGCAGACTGTGCCCAGGACTCGCCGGGCGCCTTCTCGCGGGCGTCGACGAGCCACGAAGGGAGCACCCATGGCCGACGAAGGCATGACCGCTGAGACGATCGCTCCGGCTCCGTCCGATTTCGAGGGCCGACGCGCATACGGACGGGCCGCACGGGTACGCGCTCCGCGCTCAAGTCACGCCGCGTGGTCGCCGCCCGAGGACCGCACCGACCCGGTGGCGCTGCTCGAGGAGCAGGCGACCTCGCGCGTCACCGACCTCGTGCCGGTGCGACACGGCCGCATGATGGTCTCCCCCTTCACGTTCTACCGCGGCGCCGCGCTGCTCATGGCCGCCGACCTCGCGCACACACCGAGCAGCGGCCTGACCGTGCAGCTGTGCGGTGACGCGCACCTGTCGAATTTCGGGCTGTTCGGCAGCGCCGAACGTCGCCTGGTCTTCGACATCAACGACTTCGACGAGACGCACCCCGGCCCGTTCGAGTGGGATGTGAAGCGGCTCGTCGCGAGCTTCGAGATCGCCGGCAGGCATCGCGGCTTCACCGACGTAGAGCGACGGGAGATCATCCTCGCGGCCGCGCGCGGATACCGCGAGCGGATGCTGCGAGCCGCCGAGTCGGGTGTGATGGAGGCATGGTACGACCACCTCGACGCAGAGTCCGTTCAGGGGTGGGTACGCGCGGAGCGCGAGGCCGCCAAAGCCGGCGAGCGGCAGGTGAAGACGTTCGATTCCGTCGTCGCCAAGGCGCGCACGAAAGACAGCACGCTCGCGCTCTCAAAGCTCGTCTCCACGAAGGACGGACGGATGCGGATCATCGCCGATCCGCCGCTCATCGTCCCGGTCGAGGACCTCATCACCGAGGACTTCGGCATCCAGAACCCCGAAGAGTCGATGCGCGGCATCCTCACGGCGTACCAGAGCACTGTGCCCGCCGCGACGCGGCGCCCGCTCGCCGAGTTCTCCTACGTGCACATGGCGCGCAAGGTCGTCGGCGTGGGCAGCGTCGGAACTCGCGCGTGGATCGTGCTGCTGCGCGGGCGTGACGATGCCGACCCGCTGTTCCTCCAGGCGAAGGAGGCTCAGGCATCAGTGCTCGAGCGCTTCCTCGAGCCGTGCGCGTATGAGAACCAGGGCGAGCGCGTCGTGCGCGGGCAGCGCCTGATGCAGGGCTCCAGCGACATCTTCCTCGGGTGGCAGCGGGTCAAGGGCGAAGGTCGGATCGAGCGCGACTTCTACATTCGCCAGCTCCACGATTGGAAGGGGTCTCTCGACCCGGAGAAGGCGGCGCCCAAAGGCGCGTTGCTGTACGCACGGATCTGCGGTGAGACGCTCGCTCGTGCGCACGCCCGATCGGGCGACCGCGTCGAGATCGCCGCCTACCTCGGCAAGTCCGACACATTCGACAAGGCGATCGCCGATTTCGCCGAGTCCTACGCCGACCAGAACGACGCCGACTACCGCGCCTTCACGGACGCGATCGCCAGCGGTCGATTGAAGGCCGTGCAAGGGCTGTGAGACCGGGCGCCTAGAAGCGCACCGGGAAGGTGAACAGCACGATCAGTCCGACGACGGCGATCGC
>NZ_WOYP01000115.1 GCF_011620715.1 Microbacterium sp.
AACACATTGCCGACAGCATCCGCGACAGTCATTTGTGCCAGATGCGCGATTCCGCTCGTGGCGTGCCTTGCCTCTGATCGTGTTGCATCGAGAACCTTGTTTTGAGTATTTGGAGTCTTGAGGGCCACTGATTATTGAGGTTCAGGGCCACTCGATATTGAGATTCGAGGCCACTGGATATTGCCGGTGAGCGCCACCCGGTCGTGGCGGCGCTCACCGGGCGGGGTTCAGGCCGTCATGGCGGTGTGTTCGCGCATGTTGGTGCTGCCGGTCTCGATCCAGATGGTGTTGTGGACGATGCGGTCCATGATCGCGTCGGCGTGGACTCCGCCGCCGAGGCGTTGGTGCCAGTCCTTCTTCGCGTATTGGGTGCAGAACACTGTCGACGAGCTGTCGTAGCGGCGTTCGAGGAGCTCGAGCAGCATGCCGCGGACGCTGTCATCGGGGTGGTCGAGTAGCCATTCGTCGATCACGAGGAGCGTGAATGCGGCGTATCTGCGGAGCCATTTCTCCTTCCCCGCGGGCCGGTCCCTCGCGGTGGCCCAGGTTTCTTCGAGGTCGGGCATGCGGATGTAGTGCGCACGGTAGCGGTGCTGACACGCCTGCTTCGCCAGCGCCGAGCCGAGGTAGGTCTTCCCGGATCCGGTGAAGCCTTGGAACACGACGTTCTGCTGCCTCGTGATGAAGGCGCAGGTGCCGAGTTGCGCGATCACCCCGCGGTCCAGGCCGCGCTGCTCGATCAGATCCAGTCGTCGCAGGTCCGCGTTCGGGTAGCGCAGCCCCGCCCGCCGGATCAGACCCTCGACCTTGGAGTGGGTGAACGTGGCGTGGGCGTCGTCGACGGCGAGCTTGATGCGCTCCTCGAACACCATCCCCAACGTGAGGGTGTCGTCTTGAACCTCGAACGCGTCGACCAGCGACGTCACCCCCATCTCCCGCAGCTTCCGCTTCGTCTCCGAATCCAGCCGGCTCATCGGGTCCCTCCCGCGTAGTAGTCCGCGCCGCGGACATACCCAGCGGGCTCGGCTGCTGTCCCTGGTGTCGACCAGGCATCGTGGCTGCCGGGATCGTCTTGCCGGGTCTCGAGGATGGGCCGCAGGTGCGCGTAACGCGGCGACCTCACCCGCGACGCGAGGGCGATACCGGCGGCGGCTTCGACCCGGGCGGCGGAGTAGCGGCGCGTCAGCCTGAGCACCGCCAGGGCGGCGCTGAGGCCCTGCTCATCGACGGGGACGGACTCGAAGATCCGGTTGATCACCGTGGTGGTGTCCTGCCCGACCCTGGCCGCCCATTCCCGGGCCCGCTCGGCGTCCCATTGCCGATACTGGGGGCCGTCGGGCAGATCAGAATCGTGGGTGCGGTAGTCGTTGACAACCCCGATCGGGGCCAGCAGATGGCTCGTCAGCCGCTCGTCCGCGGCGAACACCTCGAGCGTCGTGTCGGTGACCCGCAGATCAACGGCCTGGCCGATGTGGACGTAGGGGACGGAGTAGAAGTTGCGCTCGAACACCACGTGCCCGTTCTTCTGGACCCGGCGGCGATAGACCCACCTCGAGATCTCGAACGGGACGGCCGGGAGTGGCCGAAGCAGCGGCTTCTCCTCCGCGTCGAACACGCTCAGCCGGGAGCCGGCGCGCTTCTGGAACGGCTCCGCGTTGTAAGCGGCAACGCGCTCGTAGACGACCGCCCGCAACTCCGGCAGGCTCGCGAAGGACCGGTCACGAAGAGAGGCGATCACCCAGGTCGCGACGTTCCCGACCGTGTTCTCGACGCTCGCCTTGTCCTTCGGCTTCTTCACCCTGCCCGGCAGCACCGCCGCGGAGTAGTGCGCCGCGAGCTCCCGATACGCGTCGTTCAGCACCACCTCTCCCTCCGCCGGGTGAGAGATCACCCCCGTCTTGAGGTTGTCGGGAACGATCCGGGGGACGCTGCCGCCGAACCAATCGAACATGGCGACGTGGGCGCGCAGCCAGGTGTCCTGCTTCATGTCCAACGTCGGCGCCACGAACGAGTAGCGAGAGAACGGCAGCGTGCCGACGAACAAGTAGACCCGCGTCTGCTCACCGGTGACCGGGTCGGTCAGCCGCATCGTCTTGCCCGACCAGTCGACCTCGACCGTTTGTCCGGCCTTATGACCCACCCGCGACGCCGCGCCGGAGATGAGGACGTGCTGCTGGTAGGTCTTGCAGAACCTGTCGTAGCCCATCGCCGTCGACCCCGCCGCCCGGCAAGTGTCGACATACTCGCCATGCAGCAACTTCAACGTCACCCCGACTCTCGCGAGCTCCCGATGCACCCCGTCCCAGTCCGGCTGCGCATGAACGCTGTCATGCTCACCACGGCCCGGGAACAGCCGCGCATACACGTCAGCTTCCTCGAGTTCCGCGACGTCGTCCCAGCCGACCCCTTCCCGATCGGCGGCGTCGATGACCGCGGCCACGCTGGTGCGGGACATGCCCTGCCCGGCGATTTGCCTCCCCGTGAACCCCTCCGCGCGAAGCCGAAGCACCAGCTTCGCCTTGATCTTGCGTACCATCCGAAACACTCCTTCTGCCACGTGATTGGCCACGCGGCAGAAGGAGCCTAAGAACGGTGGCCCTCAACCCCAATATCCGCTGGCCCCCAACGACACGATCGCGACGGGGAACGGGCGGCCCCGAACCGCAATATCAATGGCCCTCAGAAGAACGAATACTCA
>NZ_WOYP01000047.1 GCF_011620715.1 Microbacterium sp.
GGGCCGCCGAGCAGGCCGCGGCGGCACCTGCCTCAGGCGGAGGCGGAGGCGGAGGAGGCGGAGGCGGCGGCGCTGTGTCCGGCACCGGCTGGGCCAGGCCCGGATCAGGCGGGATCACTTCCGGCTACGGACCGCGCTATGTGCAGTGCGGCAGCGGATACTGCTCCAGCGGCTACCACGAGGGCACCGACCTCGGGCAGGCGTGCTGGTCGGGCATCTACGCCGCGCAGTCGGGGACCGTGGTGTACGCCGGCTACAACGGCGGCTACGGCAACTACATCAAGATCGACCACGGCGGCGGCGTCGCGACCGGGTACGCGCACATCTCCAGCGGCGGCTTCTACGTCGGCTACGGGCAGTGGGTGGGCGCGGGACAGCTCATCGCGGCGACCGGCAACACAGGCAACTCGTTCGGATGCCACCTGCACTTCGAGGTCTACATCAACGGCCGCACGACCAACCCCGAGCCGTTCATGGCAGACCGGGGAATCTGGCTCTGACGGTCAGACGGTCTTGGGGGCTTCGCCCTCACCCTGCGTCTTGGTCTGCCCCTCGTGCTCGGCGAACCGCACGATCGACTCGGCCAGCAGACGGTCGGCCTCGTCCTTGCCGCCCCACTGGTCGACCTTGACCCATTTGTCGGGCTCGAGGTCCTTGTAGTGCTCAAAGAAGTGCTCGATCTCCTTCTTCGTGTACTCCGGGATGTCGTCCAGGTCCTGGACGTGGCTCCAGCGCGGGTCCTTCGTGAGCACGGCGACCAGCTTGTCGTCGCCGCCGGCCTCGTCCTTCATCTTCAGCACGCCGACCGGGCGGACATTGACCATCACGCCGGGGAACAGGGTGACATCCAGCAGCACGAGCACGTCGAGCGGGTCGCCGTCCTCGCCGAGCGTGTTCTCGAAGAACCCATAGTCGGCGGGGTAGCCCATCGGGGTGAACAGCACGCGGTCCAGGAACACGCGACCGGTGCCGTGGTCCACTTCGTACTTGACCCTGCTGCCGCGGGGGATCTCGATGACGGCGTCGTGTGCCATGTGCAATTTCTCCTTCAGAAGAGCCGGTGGGATGCCGCGCACCAGCCTACTCGGCAGGCGGCACGCTCCCCGGCGATAGCGTGGGAGCGTGGACAGCCGCCCGAGCCTCGACCCCGCCGTCGCCGAGGTGCGCCTGGCCGTGCGGCAGTCCCTGGCGGCAATCGCGGAAGGCGCGACCATCGTCGTCGGTCTCTCGGGAGGACCCGATTCCCTTGCACTGTCGGCTGCGCTGGCGTTCGAGGGGCCCAAGCGCGGCCTGCACGCGATGAGCGTGACGGTGGACCACGGACTGCAGCCCGACTCTGCGTCAGTGGCGGCGGCGGCCGCGCGCCAGGCCGCGCAGCTCGGACTCGACCCGCTCGTCATCCGGGTCACGGTCGGCGAGGAGGGCGGACCCGAGGCAGCCGCGCGCGCAGCGCGCTATCAGGTGCTCGGGGACGCCGCATCCGACGCCGCCGCAGTGGCGGTCCTGGTCGGCCACACGCTCGACGACCAGGCCGAGACGGTTCTGCTCGGCCTCGCCCGCGGGTCCGGCGCGGCCAGTCTGCAGGGGATGGCGCCCGTTTCGCAGCTCGCGCCGGGCGTCGCGCTGCTGCGTCCTCTTCTCACGGTGCGCCGCGCGACCACCCGCGCAGCATGCGCGGCCGAAGGGCTCGAGCCGTGGGACGACCCGCACAACAGCGACGTCCGGTACGCCCGCGTGCGGGTGCGCGAGAACGTGATGCCGGTGCTGGAGTCCGAACTCGGACCGGGGATCGCCGCGGCGCTCGCGCGAACGGCGACGCTGCTGCGGGAGGACGCGGAGGCGTTCGAAGAGATCATCGATGAGACGGTCGAGGACATCGTCGAGCACGCCGAAGCCGGGATCTCGGTGTCGGCGGCCGCGCTCGCGGCGAACCCCACCGCCTTGCGCAACCGCATCATCCGGCACGTCGTCGCAGCGGAGTTCGGGGTGAGCCTGACCCGCTCGCAGACCCTCGAGGTGGCCCGGCTGGTCACGGAGTGGTCGGGTCAGGGGCCGATCGACCTGCCTGGATGCCGCGCACGCCGCACCGGCGGGCTCATCGAGTTCACGGCACGATAACTCACCCCCGTCGGCGCGGGCATCATCGCCCGCTGTCCTAAACTCTCCCCATGCGCGCTGCCGATGTCCAGAGCGAGATCACGAAGGTCCTCGTCACAGAGGAGCAGATTCTCGAGAAGCTCGACGAGATCGCGGATCGGGTCGCGAAGGACTACGAGGGCAAGGACCTCCTCCTGGTCGGCGTACTCAAGGGCGCCATCATGGTGATGGCCGACTTCTCGCGAGCGCTGCCGACACTCGTGCCGATCGACTGGATGGCGGTGTCCTCCTATGGGGCGGGCACGCAGTCCAGCGGCGTCGTGCAGATCCGCAAGGATCTCGACACCGACCTGCACGGCAAGCACGTGCTGATCGTCGAGGACATCATCGATTCGGGGCTCACTCTGAGCTGGCTCCTGAAGAACTTCGCATCGCGGGGAGCGGCATCCGTCGAGGTGTTCGCCCTGCTGCGCAAGCCGGACGCCGCGAAAGTGCATGTCGAGTGCCGCTACGTCGGGTTCGACATCCCGAGCGAGTTCGTCGTCGGCTATGGCCTGGACTACGCCGAGAAGTACCGCAATCTGCGCGATGTGGCGATCCTCGCGCCGCACGTGTACGCCTGACCATTCGCCCTCGGCTACGCCGTGGGCGTGTCTCGATACGCTCGCTGGCGCTCGCTACTCGACAACCATTCGCCCTCGGCTACGCCGTGGGCGTGTCTCGATACGCTCGCTGGCGCTCGCTACTCGACAACCATTCGCCCTCGGCTACGCCGTGGGCGTGTCTCGATACGCTCGCTGGCGCTCGCTACTCGACAACCATTCGCCCTCGGCTACGCCGTGGGCGAATGCACAGGCTCCCCATAGCGGGCCCGCGATACCCTGATTCCACCGTTGCCGTGGCCCTGCAGCCCTCGCGCGAACGGATCGTCGACGAAAGGGAACGGGCGCCGCCCGCACCATGGACTTCAAGAAGATCACCCGCAACCCGCTCTTCTACGTGCTGTTGATCGGGATCTTCCTGATCGTCGGGTTCGCGCTCGTTTCGAGCCTGGGCGGTGCGAAGCAGATCTCCACGCAGGAGGGCCTGAAGCTCCTCGACGGCACCACCGTGACCGAGGTGCTCAACACCGACGGCGACCAGCGCGTCGACATGAAGCTCTCCGAGCCGTACGAAGGCGCTTCGGATGTGCAGTTCTACTACGTGACCGCGCGGGCCGCCGAGGTCGTCGACGCGATCAACGCCGCCAACCCCAAGGACGGCTTCAACGACGCCGTTCCGCGGCCGACGTGGTTCGACGGCTTCATCTCGCTCATGCTTCCGCTGCTGCTTCTGGGCGTGCTCTTCTGGTTCCTGCTCTCCAGCGCCCAGGGCGGTGGCAGCAAAGTCATGCAGTTCGGCAAATCGCGCGCCAAGCTCGTCTCCAAGGAATCCCCGACCGTGACCTTCGACGACGTCGCCGGCGCCGACGAGGCGATCGAGGAGATGCAGGAGATCAAGGACTTCCTCAAGGACCCTTCGAAGTTCCAGGCCGTGGGCGCTCGCATCCCGAAGGGCGTGCTGCTGTACGGCCCTCCCGGAACCGGCAAGACCCTGCTCGCCCGCGCGGTCGCCGGCGAGGCGGGCGTGCCGTTCTACTCGATCTCAGGCTCGGACTTCGTCGAGATGTTCGTGGGCGTCGGCGCGAGTCGCGTGCGCGACCTGTTCAACCAGGCCAAGGAGAACTCGCCGGCGATCATCTTCATCGACGAGATCGACGCCGTCGGCCGCCACCGCGGCGCCGGCATGGGCGGCGGGCATGACGAGCGCGAGCAGACGCTCAACCAGATGCTCGTCGAGATGGACGGCTTCGACCCGAAGGTCAACGTCATCGTGATCGCCGCGACCAACCGCCCCGACATCCTCGACCCCGCGCTGCTGCGCCCGGGCCGCTTCGACCGCCAGATCGGCGTGGACGCGCCCGACCTGAAGGGTCGCAAGAAGATCCTCGAGGTGCACGGCCGCGGCAAGCCCCTCGCCGAGGGCGTCGACCTGGAGGTCGTCGCGCGCAAGACGCCCGGCTTCACCGGTGCCGACCTCGCCAACGTGCTGAACGAGGCCGCGCTGCTCACTGCGCGATCCAACGCCCAGCTGATCGACAACCGTGCGCTCGACGAGGCCATCGACCGCGTGATCGCGGGTCCGCAACGGCGCACGCGCGTCATGCGCGACAAGGAGAAGCTCATCACCGCGTACCACGAGGGCGGTCACGCGCTCGCTGCCGCGGCGATGAACAACACCGACCCGGTGACGAAGGTGACGATACTGCCCCGCGGCAAGGCCCTCGGCTACACGATGGTGCTGCCCCTCGACGACAAGTACTCGATCACGCGCAACGAGCTGCAGGATCAGCTCACGTATGCGATGGGCGGACGCGTCGCCGAGGAGATCGTCTTCCACGACCCGACGACCGGCGCTTCGAACGACATCGAGAAGGCCACCGGCATCGCCCGCAAGATGGTCACCGAGTACGGCATGACCAACGACGTCGGTCCCGTCAAGCTCGGCTCGGCCAGCGGCGAGGTCTTCATGGGTCGCGACATGGGCCACGGTCGCGAGTTCAGTGAGAAGATCGCCGAGCGCATCGACAACCAGGTGCGCGCGCTCATCGAGCAGGCGCACAACGAGGCATACCAGGTGCTCAACGACAACCGTGACGTGCTCGACCGGCTCGCCCTCGAGCTGCTCGAGAAGGAGACGCTCGACCACCTCGAGCTTGCCGAGATCTTCAAGGATGTCAAGCGCCTGCCGCCGCGCCCCCAGTGGCTCTCGAGCGACGACCGACCCGTGTCGTACCAGCCGCCCGTCGAGGTTCCGCGCCGTGTTCACCCCGAGGGGATCGCCGCGACGGTCGAGGCGGAGCAGGTCGCGCCCGAGAAGGCGCCGAAGCGTCGTCCCACCGGTCAGGCCCGACCAGCGACCGCGTAGGCTCGGCCGTGGCCGTCGACCGAGAGCGCGTCGCCGTGCTGGTGCGCGAGTTGCTCACGGCGATCGGGGAGGATCCCGATCGCCCGGGCCTTCGGCTGACCCCCGGGCGCGTCGCCGACGCCTACGCCGAGTTCTTCTCCGGCATCGGAGTGGATGCCGCAGCCCCGCTCGCGCACACGATCTCGGTCGCCCGCGGTCCGGCGCCCGAGACGCTTCCCTCCGGGGCGGTCATGCTCCGCGACATCTCCTTCCGGTCGGTGTGCGAGCACCACCTGCTGCCCTTCCGCGGGCGCGCCCACATCGCCTACCTCCCCGGCGAGCAGGTCGTGGGCCTCGGAGCGCTGCCGAAGGTGGTCGAGATCCTCGCGTCGCGGCCGCAGGTGCAGGAGCGGCTCGGCGAGCAGGTCGCCGACACGATCGCGGCATCCCTCGACGCCCGCGGCGTGCTGGTGGTCCTCGACGCCACACACGAGTGCGTGACCATGCGCGGTGACCGGCAGCCGGACGCCTCCACCGTCACGATCGCCGCGCGCGGTGAACTGTCGGAGCCGGCGGCCCGGGCGGAGCTGATCGCGCTGCTCGGCCCTTCGAGAGCCTCAGGAACCGCGCGCGCATGACGACCCTGATCATGGGGATCGTCAACGTGACCCCCGACTCGTTCAGCGACGGAGGCCGGTACGCAGACGCCGACACCGCGATCGCGCACGGCCTGTGGCTGCGGGCCGAGGGTGCGAATCTGCTCGACGTGGGCGGGGAGTCCACGCGCCCCGGTGCCGAGAGGGTCGCCCCGCGGGTGGAGCAGGAACGGGTCCTTCCCGTCGTGCGAGCGCTGGCCGAGGCCGGAGCGGTTGTGAGCATCGACACGATGAACGCCTCGACCGCCCTGGCCGCCGTCGAGGCTGGCGCGCGATACGTGAACGACGTCTCGGGGGGCCTGGCCGACTCCGATCTGCTGGCCGCCGTCGCCACCACGAACGCCGACCTCGTGCTCGGTCACTGGCGCGGGCCATCGGCCGACATGTACGCGCGCGCCGAGTACGCCGATGTCGTGCAGGAGGTGCTGCGCGAACTCACCGACCGCGCGGACGCCGCTGCGGCCGCCGGCATCCCTCCCTCGCGACTCGTCGTCGACCCGGGAATCGGCTTCGGCAAGAAGGGCGCGCAGAACTGGGACGTGCTGCGCGCACTGCCGAGGGTCGTCGGTCTCGGTCACCGCGTGCTGGTCGGCACGAGCCGCAAGCGGTTCCTCACAGAAGCGCTCGCCACCGATGGCGCAGCGGATGACCCCTCCGTGACCGAGTCGCGACGCGACCTCGCCACGGCGGTCACGAGCGTGCTGGCCGCGCAGGCCGGGGCCTGGGCGGTCCGCGTGCACGATGTGGTGGCGACCAGGGACGCCCTGCGTGTCTCAGAGATGTGGAGGCGCCCCGGCGTCGCCGGCGTGAGGGGATAGGGGACCGGTGGACGACGTCGACGAGATCACTCTGACGGGACTGCGCGTCTTCGGACGCCACGGGGTATACGAGCAAGAACGGCGCGACGGTCAGCAGTTCGTCGTGGACACGACGCTGTACGTCAGCACGGCTGCCGCGGCCGCGAGTGACGACGTCGCCGAGACCGTGCACTACGGCGAAGTCGCCGCGCGCATCGCGCAGATCGTCGGCGGGGAGCCGGTGAACCTGATCGAGACCCTCGCTCAGCGCATCGCCGATGCGATGCTCGCTTACGACGGTGTGCGGATGGTCGCGGTGACCGTGCACAAGCCGGGTGCGCCGATCGACCTGGAGTTCGCGGACGTGTCGGTGACGATCCGGCGCACTTCATCGAAGACCGGAGAGCCCCGCTCATGAATCGACGCCTCGCCGAGGGATTCTCGGCCGACATCGTCCCCGCCGAGAGGCCGCCCGTGCGGGCCGTGGTCGCCCTCGGCGCCAACCTCGGCGACCGGGCGGCCACCCTCAACGCCGCTCTCGGCGACCTGCAGGCTCTGCCGCTGGTCGACGGGGTGCGCGCGTCCGCGTTGGTCGAGTCGGTCGCGGTGAAGCCCGAGGGGCCGGATGCCGACGCCCCGGCGTATCTGAACGCGGTCGCGCTCGTGACGACCAGGCTCGCACCGTCCATGCTCCTGGCCTTCCTGAAGGCGATTGAGACGCGCCACGGCCGGGAACGGCGCGAGCGATGGGGAGACCGCACCCTCGACCTCGACCTCATCGCGTACGGCGACGTGGTCAGTCGTGACGATGTGCTGACCCTGCCGCATCCCCGCGCGGCCGAGAGGGACTTCGTGCTGGCGCCGTGGCTGTCGATCGATCCGGATGCCGAGATTCCGGGCGCCGGACGCGTCGACGCACTGCTCGAAGCGCTGCGGGGTTCGCACCGGGGTACTTCGTGAAGCGCACCGGCGCCGGCATCCTGATCATCGCGGCGGCGATCGGCGTCACCGCCGGATTCCTGCTCGACCAGGCGCTGACCGCCGGGGGACGCGCGACGTTCACCCCCTCGGTCACGCTGCCGATCTTCCTCGTACTGCTCGGGGCGATCGTCGTGGCGCTGGCGCTGCCCATCCGCCGGGCCACGCGGGGAACCCTCGCCGCGCCGGTGAATCCGTTCTGGGCTCTGCGGATCGCGATGCTGGCGAAGGCCTCCAGCATCGTCGGGGCCGCCGTGGCCGGACTGGCCGGTGGCCTCGCCCTGTTCCTGCTGACCCGCCCGGTTTCGCCCTCGGTAGGCTCATTGGGCGCTATCGTCGCGACCGCGGTGTGCGGGGCAGCCCTGGTGGCGGCAGGGCTGTATGCGGAGCATCTCTGCACGATCCGGAAGGACGATGATGACGAACAGCCCGGCGGAGATGCCGAGCCCGGTGGGTGAGGACGCCCCCGGCTCGCTGGCGCGAGCCCTCGACCGGGACACCTACGACACCATCCGCGAACCGCGGGCAGCCGGCCGGCTGCCGCTCGGGGACGGGACGTGGCACCAGCTGGCGCGTCAGTACGTGTGGGTTCAGCTCATCTCGACAGGCCTCCTCGCGCTGATCGTGCTGGCTGCGGTGCTGCTGCTCACCCTGCTGTGGGGGCAGTGGTGGGCGTGGATTCCCGGCGGCGTCTTCCTCGGCATCCTGATCTGGACGATGATCATCACCCCCCGCCAGGCGCGCGCCTACGGATACCAGCTGCGCCGCGACGATCTCGTCTTCCGGCGCGGCATCCTGTGGCAGCGCGTCGTCGCGGTCCCCTACGGCAGGATGCAGCTCATCGACATCACGCACGGACCGCTCGATCGCGGGTTCGGCATCGCACAGCTCAAGCTCGTGACCGCCGCGGCATCCACCGGAATCGTCATTCCGGGGCTCAAGCAGGACGCGGCCGAGCAGCTGCGCGACACACTGGTCGATGTCGCAGAGGCACGCCGGACAGGTCTGTGAACGAATTCCCGCAGGATCCGCCGGTGCAGGCGAGTAGCCCTGCCGCTCCGCTTGTGGCTGCGCGCGCGGCTCCCCAGCTGAGCGACGGCGAGTGGCATCGCCTGCACCCCCTGACGCCGCTGTTCCGCGGCGGCCTGTTCCTCGTCGTGATCGCGGGACTCGTCATCGCCAATCTGCGCGATCGCCTGGTCTTCGTGTTCCTGCCGTGGATCGACGACGACATCGACGTGAACGTCGACGTCGAGGAGTTCCGTACCGGGGATCCGATCGACTTCATCATCGCCAACAACCTCTACCTGGTGGCGGGGCTCGTCCTGCTCGGCATCCTGCTCGTCCTGATCGGGCTGTTCTACCTGTCGTGGCGGTTCCACACCTTCCGCATCACCGGTGAGGACGTCGAGGTGCGCAGCGGGGTCCTGTTCCGCACGCACCGGCGCGCGCCGCTCGATCGCGTGCAGGGCGTCAACCTCACCCGCCCGATGTTCGCCCGGCTCGTCGGCATGGCCAAGCTCGAAGTCGTCGGAGCCGGCCTGGACTCCAACGTCAAGCTCGAGTACCTCTCGACGGCGAACGCCGAAGCGGTGCGTGCCGACATCCTGCGGCTGGCATCCGGGCGCGGTCTCGCCGAGGCGCAGGCGGCGGGGGCCGCGGCACCGGGACGCTCGCGGCGTTCGGCTGCGGCATCCGTGGTCAGCGCGGGCATCAACGGACTCATCTCCGGTGCGGAGGAGCCGGTGACCGAGCCCGAATCGGTTGTGCACATCCCGGTCGGAAGGCTCATCGCCTCGCGGCTGCTGAGCACCTCGACGCTCTGGCTCATCGCGATCATCGTGGCGATCGTCTTCGGGTCGATCGCCGGCACGCCTTGGGTGCTGTTCACGCTGATCCCGGCCCTCATCGGCTTCGGCGCGTACTGGGTGCGCACGATCACGCGGTCACTGCGCTACTCGATCGCGCCCACGGTGAGTGGGGTACGGATCACGTTCGGCCTGTTCACGACGATCACCGAGATCCTCCCGCCGGGACGCGTGCACGCTGTCGAGATCTCGCAATCGATCCTCTGGCGTCCGGCCGGCTGGTGGGAGATCACCGTGAACCGGCTCTCGGGGCGAGGTCTCGCCGACGGCGCGAACGACCAGTTCACGACAGTGCTGCCGGTCGGCACCCGCGCCGATGTCGAGCGCGTGCTGCGCCTGCTGATGCCGGGCCTGCCCGAAAGCGAGTGGCCGCTCGTGTTCGAGCACGGCATCCTGGGCCCGAGGCCCGAGGACCCGTACACCAACACCCCGCGCCGCGCGCGGCTCCTGCGTCCGCTGTCGTGGAAGCGCAACGGCTTCCTGCTTCTGCCCGACGCGCTGATGATGCGCCGCGGCGCGATCTGGAGGAAGCTCGCGATCTTCCCGCTCGCCCGGCTGCAGAGCATCGGCATCGAGCAGGGGCCGCTCGACCGCGCGCTCAAGGTCGCGAGCATTCGCGCGCACACGATCACCGGACGCGTCTACGGGCGACTCGCGATCCTTGATCGGGATGCCGCGCTCGGCGTGTTCGAAGACGCCGAGGCCGCCGCAATCACGGCCGCCTCGAGCGATCACAGCCACCGCTGGGCGGATGGGGGGCCGGAGGCGATCGAGGCCGAGAGTCCGGCGATCGAGGCGCTCGCCGACGCTCCGGAGCAGCGACTGTGAAACGCGACGGAAGGCTCGGCGTCGGGATCATCGGGGCGGGACGCGTCGGCCCGGTCATCGGGGCGGCGTTGGGGGGCGCCGGCCATGCGATCGTCGGCATCACCAGCGGGTCGGACGATGAGCGTGCCGAAGCCGTGCTTCCCGGCGTTCCCGTGCTCGACGCGCTCGAGGTGGTGCGGCGCAGTGAGCTCGTCGTGATCGCCGTCCCGCACGCGGAGCTGCCCGGCCTCGTCGCCGGACTCGCGGAGCTGGATGCGTGGCAGCCGGGTCAGCTCGTGCTGCACACCGACCCCGCCTACGGGACCGGGGTGCTCGCCCCCGCGTCCGCGCGAGGGGCGATCCCCTTGGCCGTGCATCCGGCGGTCGCCTTCACCGGCACGTCGATGGATCTGCGCCAGCTGTCGCACGCCTACGCCGCGGTGACTGCGCCCGCGCCCGTGCTCCCGATCGCGCAGGCGCTCGCTGTCGAGCTGGGCTGCGAGCCGGTCGTGGTCGACGAGGAGTCCCGCGCGGCCTACGCCGAAGCGCTCGAGACCGCCACCGAGTTCTCACGCTCGATCGTGCGGCAGTCGACCGAGCTGCTCGCGCAGGCCGGCATCCCGTTCCCGGGCAGGTACCTCTCGGCCCTCATCCACTCGACGGTCGATCAGGCGCTCCAAGCGGCGGGCTCAGCCGGTGCGGTAACCGGACCCGAAGACCTCGACGTCTGACAAGCTGACGGGCGCTATGTTGGGGAAATGCTCCCCGCATCACCGCGCTCGAGGAGTCTGCCGCGGGAGCGAATGCCGCCCTGGCTGATTGCAGTGATAGTGGCGCTCATACTTGCCGCATCACTTGCGAGGCTGTGGCGGCTGGACCTCCAGCCGTACTGGGTGGATGAGACCTGGTCCTTGGGTGTCGCATCGCTCGCCTTGCCCGATAGCCTGCACACGATCAAGTCCGAGATCCACCCGCCGACATTCCAGTTGATTCTCTGGGGCTGGATCAGGATCGGTGGCGTCGAACCCGAATGGACCCGACTGCTCAGCGCTGTGTTCGGGGTCGCCGGAGTGTGGCTCGCATATTGGCTCCTTCGCGCGTCGCCTTTCCCCCTCGGCTTGCGCTTGATATGGGTGGCGTCGGTAGCCGTCTCGGGCTTCGCGATCGTTTACTCGCAGGATGTGCGCTCGTACAGTCTCGCCTGGCTCGCGGCGGTCGCGCTGACGGCCATGACGTTGCGAATGTGCGTCGAACCCCATCCGCCGGGACGCGCGGTGATGGTCTCATGGGTGCTGTGGGGTGCGATCGGGTCTGGAATCCACCTCTTCAACACGCTTCTCGTCCTCTGCGCAGCGATAGCGATTGGGCTCCGTTGGCGGCGTCGAATCGCGCTCTTGTCTGCACTCGCAGCGCTCGCCCTGATGCCGCAGATACTCTGGCTGCTGCTCGCCACTCTGATCGCCCCAGGCTTTGCGGGCGGTTCCTCGTGGATTCCGGCGCCCACCGTGGCGGACGTGACTGAGGGCCTGACCACTCTTTTCGCAGTCGACGGACTGCACCACACCGCACGGGGATTCGCGTGGGGATCACCTGCCGCGCTCGTGATCTTGGGGATCTTGACCGTGTCCCTCGCCTCAGCGACCCTTCTTCAACGCAAGCGTGGCACTCTCGCCGCGCCGACCGAGGACGAGGCGTTCGCCTGGGTGGCCGCCCGAGTGCTTGCGACGATGCTGGGGGCGGCGCTGCTGATCGCATTCGTGGTTTCGCAGGTTGTCCATGTCTGGACGGTGCGAAACCTGATTGTGCTCCAGCCGGCGGCTGCTTGGTCCGTTGCTGCGGTCCTCTTTGCATTCGCCAGCCGGTTGCGATGGGCGAATGTCCTCGTGGCCGTCATTGTTGGGCTTCTCGCGCTCAACCTCACGGGGATCCTCGTGAACATGTCTGGCCCATACAAACCGCCGTCCACCCTGACGGTCCACTTCGAGGATGATTGAGCCCGGCCGCTTCACAGCGTCGCCGACTTCCGCCGGACCTCTCGTGAGCGCATCGCCAAAGCGTGTTGCCCGGCCGCGACTAGACTTGGGCGGACTTCGAGGAGCCCCGAGACGATGAGCACGACGCCCGAGCCCGCTACCCCACCCGAGCCGACTGAAGAGGACGTTTTCGAGCAGAAGGCTGTGCGGCTGGCCAAGCGCGAACGGCTGAACGACCAGCGGTCGGATGCGGCGGGTGGTGCGTACCCGGTCGCGGTCCCGATCACAGACACCATTCCCGACCTGCGCGCACGGTACGGCGAGCTCGAAGCCGGAGCCGAGACGGGGGTGACGGCAGCAGTCGCGGGCCGCATCGTGTTCAGCCGCAACACCGGCAAGCTGTGCTTCGCGACCCTGCAGGCAGGAGATGGCAGCCGCATCCAGGCGATGGTGTCCCTCGCCGGCGGGGGCGAGGACTCGCTGCAGGCATGGAAAGACCTCGTAGACCTCGGCGATCACGTCTTCGTGAGCGGTGAGGTCATCTCCAGTCGCCGCGGCGAGCTGTCGATCATGGTGGCGAGCTGGCGGGTCGCGGCGAAGGCGATCCTTCCGCTGCCGAACATGTACAGCGAACTCTCCGAGGAGAGCCGCGTGCGCAGCCGCTACCTCGACCTCATCGTGCGCGATCAGGCGCGCGAGACCGTCCGCGCACGCGCGAAGGTCAACGCAT
>NZ_WOYP01000083.1:0-12329 GCF_011620715.1 Microbacterium sp.
CGGTCACCCGTTCACTGTAGCGATGCGGACGCGAGGCGCAGGCGAACTTGTCAGACCATGCAGGTGAGCCGCTGCCGCATTCCCTGCATCGCGTCGATCTCGGCGGTCTGACCGGCGCGGATCGTCTCGGCCACCTGGAGAACGCGCGGCTCTGATCCGACGTCGAGGATCGCCTGCGCCTTCGGGATCGTGCCTGCTTGATCGCGCCTTCGGGATCGCGCTTTCGTGATGCCGGATCGTGCGCCGCAGAAAGAGGCAGTCCGCCTGCCGGCCGGACGCCGCGTCGAGTGCGACCAGCTCGGCATCCGATGCCATTCCCATCGCGCCGCGCAGCTTGGCGGTTGGGGCGATCTGCGCCTGGGTGGCGGGATTGCCGCGGGGCTTCTTGTCGATCGGGCGCGGGGGCGTCGGGGTCATGGGTGTGATCTCGGCTCGGGGCGCGCGATCGCGTCATCAGCTGGGAGGGGCACAATGGGACGATGACGGCGATGCCGAGACCGATCGCGGTGGGCCCGTCGCGTACCGTGCTGTTCGCCGTGGGTGGGTTTCTGCTGCTCGCGGCCTGCGCGCTCGGAGCACTCATATTCTTCCGGACCGAGCCGTTCAGCCTCGACATGTGGTGGAATGCGCTTTTCGTGGCCAACGCCGCCCCGCTCCTGGTGGCGTTCTCTCAGGTGATGAACTTCCTCGGTGCGGGCTGGTTCGGCTTCTTCGCCGTACCGATCGCCGGTGCGCTTGCGCTGGTCATCCTGAAACGGCCGTGGTCGGCGGCCTTCTTCATCACGGCTGAGATCGCGTCTGCGGGCCTGGTGCAGATACTCAAGCACCTGTTCGGTCGTGTCCGGCCTGAGGAGATCATCGTGATCTCAGACTTCGGTTCCTTTCCTTCCGGACATGTGGCCAATGCCGCAACGCTCGCGACCGCCGCGTTCATCCTGTTTCCCCGGCTGATCGTGGTTCTCGTCGGCGCGGTGTACGTCTTCCTGATGGCGCTCAGCCGCACGGTGCTGCACGCCCACTGGCTCAGTGACACGCTCGCCGGAGCGATGATCGGCGTCGGTGTGGTCCTGATCGTCGCGGGGTTGTACGCACCCCTGCTCTGGCGCGAACGCCCCGCGGCCGCATCCGCCCGTGAGGTGACCGCAGCGCCTCAGTAGGCCGAGTGCGGGGTCATCCGGGGATATTCGGCACCGGCAGGCGCTGACGCGCCGCGCCGCATCACGGTCAGGCGCCTGCCCGGCCGAGCGCCGCTGCGTACTACCCCGAGACGAACATGCTGGTGCCGCTCGACTCGACTGCCGACATCAGCGGCACACCCGCCCCGAAGTCGATCATCATCCGGCTCGAACGCCGCGCGGACTGATCAGTCCTGCTCGCGCCAGCCGTTCGCGATCGAGGTGATCTCGGACACCGCCCGGTGCACCTGCTCCGGGGAGCCCCCGGAGCGGCCTGCCGCCAAGCCTGCGACGAACGCGCTCAGCGGCGCGGCGGGTCGGGCGACCCCGACCGCGACGTCGCGCGCCATATCGAGGATCAGGGGAATGGGGATGTCGTCGGCATCGAGTCCGAACAGCTCGCGCAGCGCCTCGGCCCACGCGTCCAGTGCCTCGGGGGGCAGTCGCTCGCTCATGGGCTCCTCCTTCGTCCTTCCGTCTCATTCCCGGCGCTTCGCGCCCTGCTCAGATCGTCCCACGTGTCGATATCGATCGCGAGATCATCGGATGCCGCCACCACGGTGATCGCAAGGGCGCCGAGCAGGCTGCGCACCGAGGCGTCGCGACCGGCATCCGGCATCGTCGCCGCCGCCGCGCGGAGCGCGTCGGTGCGATAGAGCCCGGTCAGCCATTGCGGCCGCAGCGAAGCATCGGCGAGGCAGAGCCCGTCGGCGGTGAAGGGGGCGTCCAGAAGCGCCCGGACGGCGTCGGCGACGCGCGGCAGGTCGCACGCGAGCACGAGCGTGCGGGTGCCGGTGATCAGGGGGAGTGCCGCCAGGATCGCCGCGGCGGGGCCGCCGAACGGCGGGTTCTCGCGCACCCAGATGAGGTCGGCATGCGCGTCGTCGGCGGGGCCGACGACGACGATCGGGTCGCCGCCGGCGGCGCGCGCGGCGACCACTGCGGCGTCCAGCAGTGTCGTGCCCCCGACTTCGAGGAGCGGCTTGTGCACGCCGCCCATGCGCGAGCCGCGGCCGCCGGCGAGCAGGATCGCGGCCGTGGTCTTCATGAGACGAGCAAGACGTCGACCAGCTCGCCCGGGGCGACGGCCTCGACGTCGGCGGGGATGACCGCATAGCCCTCGGCGCGGGCGAGGCCGCCGGCGCGATGCGATCCGCGTTCTGTCGCGGGGGCCACGCCGCCTCTGACAAGCGCGATCGGCACATACTGCACGCGTCCGCGCGGCGACCGCCACGCGACCGTCGCGGAAAGGCGCAGCATCGGCCGGTGGATCTGCGTGCGTCCTTGCATCGCGAGAAGCGCCGGGCGCACGAACACCTCGAAGGACACTGCCGCGCTCACCGGGTTGCCGGGCAGGCCGAACATGAGGGGTGGCCCCGCGGCGAAGCCCTGCGGCCGGCCGGGCTGCATCGCGACCTGCACGAAGCTCATCTCCGACACCGCGGTCTTGACGACCTCGAACGCCCCCGCGCTCACTCCGCCCGATGTGATGACGGCATCTGCTCCGTGCGCGGTCGCGTCGGCGATCGCCTGGCGGAGTTCGCCGTCGACGTCGCGGACGGTCCTTTGCAGCACGACGCCCGCTCCCGCGCGGCGGGTGAGCGAAGCCAGCAGCACCGAGTTGGATTCGGGAATCTGCCCGCGATTCAGGCTCGACCCGGGTGGCAGCAGCTCGGTACCCGTCGCGATGACCGCGACGCGCGGACGGCGGCTGACGGTGACGCGAGCGACATTGGCGGCGGCGATCGCGGACAGCTGCAGGGGGCCGAGCTCGACGCCGGCCGGTACGAGCTCGGTCCCCGCGGTGCAATCCTCGCCGCGCCGCCGGATGTGGTCGCCGATCTGAAGCGGTGCCTCGGTGACGATGACTGATGCGAGCGAGTCGGCGAGCCCGCCCGCGGTCGCTTCGAACGGCACGACCGTGTCGGCGCTCGTCGGCAGCGGCGCACCGGTCATGATGCGGGCGGCCTCGCCCGGGTTGAGGGCGGGATCGAGCGCGGTGCCGGCAGGCAGATCGGCCACGACGCGAAGCACGACCGGGGATGCCGCGCTCGCAGTCGCGACATCGGCGAAGCGCACCGCAAACCCGTCCATCGCGGAGTTGTCGAACAGGGGCAGATCGACGGCGGCATGCACGGCTGTGCGGAGCGTGCTCCCGAGCGCGTTCGCCAGCGGCACGGTGAGCCGATCGAGGTGCTGCACGGCGGTGAGGATCGCCTGCCGGTGATCTTCGGCGGTGATCATCGCTCTCCGCCCGCGCCGACGACAGCGTCGGGTCGTGCGGGGAGGGCCATGCCTTCAGGTTATCTGCCGGGGCCGAGGTGCTCGAGGTGCCGAGGTGCTCGTCTTCGACGCCAAACCCGACGGCGCGCCGAACCAGTGCGTCGCTCCGATACGCTCGCGGTCGAAGAGCCGCTCGAGATCCGTGTCGGAGGCACGGCGCTCGCCGTCACGATGCGCACCCCTGGCAACGACGTCGAACTCGCCGCCGGGTTCCTCGTCTCTGAGGGCGTGATCCCCCGCGGCGATCAGTTCCGCTCGGCGATCCACTGCGGCGGACCGGGAACGGGCGCCCCGATCACCGGCATCTCGTTCGGCCAGCCCGCCGAAGGCAACACGTGCAACGTGCTCTTCAGCCGACGACGCGGCCGTGCACGAGGCGCACGATCCGATCCACGAGGCCCGCGGGCACGTCGACGTGCGAGATGAGCACCACCGCCTGATCCTCACCGACCGCTGAGAGCAGGTCGATGAGCAGGGCGTCGGATGCCGCCGGGTCGACACCCGCGGTGGGCTCGTCGAGCACGAGCACCGGGAAGCCGCGCAGCAGTGCCCGGGCGAGCGCGATGCGCTGCGCCTGTCCTCCCGAGACGAGTGCGCCGCGCTCGCCGACGCGGGCATCCAGCCCCCCGCGGGAGCGGACCCAGTCGCCGAGGCCCACGCGCTCGAGCACGGCCATCAGCTCCGCATCCGTGGCCGCGTCGTTCGCGAACAGCAGGTTCTGGCGGATGTCTTCGTCGAAGAGCATCGGCCGCTGCTCGCAGAGCCCGATCGTCAGGCGCACGTCGTCGCCGGCGAGATCGTGCACCGAGGTGCCGCCGATCGTGAACGAGCCGTCGACCTCCAGAAAGCGCACGAGCGCGTGCGCGAGGGTCGTCTTGCCGGCACCGCTCGATCCGACCACCAGCACGCGCTCGCCGGGGCTGACGTCGAAGTCGATGTCGTGCAGCGAGGTGCCGTCGGCGCCCGGCCAGCGCGCCGACACGCCGCGCAGCCGCAGACCCTCGCCGACCGCCGGCCCCACCCCGGTGGGCAGGGCGGTCTCGTCGACGAGGCCGCTCGGCAGCTGAGCCGGCAGCGCCTCGGAGATGCGGGTCGCGCTCGCACGCACCTGCCGCCACGCGGAGGCTGCGAGCGGCACCGAGCCGAACACCTCGAACACCGCCATCGGCACGAGCACCGCCACGGCCAGCAGCGGGGCGGGGAGGCCGCCGTCGGCGTACTGGGGCGCGGTCACCGCGAGCGCTGCGACCGAGGCGACCCCGGCCAGCAGGGAGACGACCGCGGCGGTGCCCGCCTGGCCGAGCGCTCGTCGCACCACCGCCCGGCGCAGGGCGGCGTCCGTCTCGCGGATGCGCTGCCGCGCGGCATCCTCCGCCCCGAAGGCGATCAGCACGTCGAGGCTTCCGAGGTGGTCGAGCACCGCATCCGCCAGTTGCGCCCGCAGCGGCGCCAGCTCGCGCTCGGCACGCGCGCCCGCGACCCAGCCCCACAGAACCGAGGCGATGCCGGCGGCGATGAGACATGCGAGCAGCGTGAGGGCTGCCGGCCATGAGACGAACGCCATGAACACGACGGATGCCGCCGCCACGAGCGCCGAGGCGACCAGGGGCTGCACCACGCGCAGCGGGAGGTTCTGCAGCTCGTCGACATCGTCCACCAGAGCGCCGAGGATCGAACCGCGCCGCGTGCCGCCCAGCCCGTCGGGGGACAGGGGGATGAGGCGCCGCACGAGTGCGGAGCGCGTCTGGGCGAGCTGACGCAGTGCGGCGTCGTGGCCGGCCAGCCGCTCCAGGTAGCGGAACGTCGCGCGGGTGAGCGCGAACAGGCGCACGCCGACGACCGCCACGGAGAGATAGAGGACGAGCGGCTGCTCGCTGGCCCGGACGATGAGCCACGCGCTCACGGCGAGCAGGGCGACCGCGGAGGCCTCGGACAGGAGTCCCGCGGCGGCCCCGGGCCAGAAGCGTCGCAGCGGCGGCATCGCACCGCGGAGCACTTCGGCGGTGGTGGCGGTGGTCGGCGTGGCGGTGGTCGGCGTGGCGGTGGTCGCGGGGGTCGCGGCGGCGGAGGTCATGCGTGCACCTCGCGGGCCTCGAGGTGCACGACCTCGTCGGCGATCGACCGAGCAGTCGTGCGGTGCGAGACGAGCAGCACGGTGGCGCCCCGGTCGGCGAGGCCACGCAGACTCTTCCACAGGGCTGCCTCGGTGACCGAGTCCAGGGCCGAGCTCGGCTCATCGAGCGCGATCACATTCGCCCTCCCGGTCAGGTGCCGGTAGATCGCGCGAGCGACCGAGACCCGCTGCGCCTGCCCGCCGGACAGGCCAGCGCCCTGCACCCCGAGCACGAGGGCGGGGTCGAGGTCGTCGGCAGTCGCGAGCGCGAGCGCCGCCGAGACCAGCGTGGCGTCGGGGTCGGCGGCGCCGAGAGCGACGTTCGCGGCCACCGTGCCGGCGATCAGCCCGGGCTGCTGACCCGACCACGCCAGCCATCGGGCGGGCGAGAGTCGCGCGAGATCCATCCCGGCGAACGTCGCGGTCCCCGTCCACGATGCGGCGTCGCGGAGCACGGCGAACACGCTCGACTTCCCGGCGCCGCTCGGTCCCTCGATCACGGTCACGGTGCCGGGGCGCGCGCGGAGCGAGACCGGCGCGAGCGTGAGGTCGCCGTAGCGCACGGCCACGTCGTGCAGCACGAGATCGCCCGCCACCGCCGGGGATGCGGCATCCATCGTGGTCGACGGGGGCGCAGCGCGACCTGCATCCAGCACCGCGAACACGTCGTCCGTGGCGGCCACACCCTCGGCGGCCGCGTGGAACTGCACTCCCACCTGTCGCAGCGGAAGGTACGCCTCGGGCGCCAGCAGCAGCACGAACAGGCCGACGGCGAGCGAGAGCGAGCCGTCCAGCAGCCGGAAGCCGATCGAGACGGCGATGATCGCGACCGAGATGCTCGCCAGGAACTCGAGGGCGAAACCCGACATGAACGAGACCCGCAGCACCCGCATCGTCTCGCGGCGGTAGTCGTCGGTGACGCGCTCGATGGATGCCGCAGCCCGGCCCTGCCGGCCGAACACCTTCAGCGTGCTGAGCCCATGGACGGTGTCCCAGAAGCGTGCGGCGAGGCGCTTCAAGGTCTGCCACTGGCGCTTCTGCACGGTGCGGGTGGCCAGACCGATCAGCACCATGAAGATCGGGATCAGCGGGAGCGTGAGCAGCACGGTCAAGCCGCTGATCCAGTCCTGCGACCACATCACGAGCACGATCACCGGTGTCGCGATCACCGTCAGCACGAGCTGGGGGAGGTACCGCCCGAAATATGCGTCGAGCGCGTCGAGCCCGCGCCCCGCGGTGACGGCGAGCTGGGCGGAGTTGCGGGTGGAGAGCCAGCCGGGGCCGAGCCTGCCGACCGCGTCGACGAGACCCGAGCGCAGCTGCGCCTCCACATGGGCGGCCGCGCGGGCGCTCGCCCATTCGCGCAGCCACAGCAGCGCCGCGCGTGCGGCGAAGGCCACCAGCAGCCACGCGAGCGTCGCGGTCAGCACGGGCAGCGGCATCCCGTCGATCACCCCGGTGATCGCGCGCGTCAGCAGCCAGGCGATCGCCACGATCACCGCGGTCTGGGCGACCCCGATGACTCCGATCAGCGCGAAGAAGGTGCGGGACGCGCCGGCATACCGCAGCAGACGCGGGTCCAGCGGGCGGGTGCGCGCAGGCTCAGCTGCGGCCGGGCCCACCCGCCCCGAGGCTCCACCCGACGCGTCAGCGCCCAGTGGCGGGGGCGCGGGGACCGTCTCTGTCATCACAACGGTTCGAGCCTATCCCGCCCTCCGGCGGGCTCGATGTGCTCAGTGAGCCGCGACGGCGGATGCCTTCTCGATGCGCGAGCGGGTCACGCGCTTGCGGAAGACCCAGTACGTCCATGCCTGGTAGGCCAGCACGAGCGGCAGGAAGATGACCGCCGCCCACGTCATGATCATGAGGGTGTAGTCCGTGCTCGAGGCGTTCTCGATCGTCAGGCTGTTCGCGATGTCGGTGGTTGAGGGCATGACGTAGGGGAACAGCGCGAGCCACAGCGTGAGCACCGCGAACACGACGGTCGCGGCGCCGAACCCGAAGGCCCAGCCCTCGCGGTCGCGCATGTTGAACACGAGCGACATGATCAGGGTCACGGCAGCCAGTGCGGCGCAGGCGATCACGAGCGCCATCAGCGGCGCACCATGACCGGCCGCGATGAAGATCGTCCAGATCAGGAACGCGGCCGCCACGACCACGGTGAGCAGTCCCGAGCGCCGGGCGAGACGGCGGGCGTCGTCGTGCACCTGTCCGTCCGTCTTGAGTGCGACGAAATAGACGCCGTGGGTGAAGAACAGCAGGAGCGTCGTCAGGCCGCCGAGCAGGCCGTAGGGGTTCAGCAGCGTCAGCAGTGAGCCGGTGAACTCATGGTCGGCATCCAGCGGGACACCCAGAACGAAGTTGGCGACGGCGACTCCCCACAGCAGCGCGGGCACGGCGGACCCGATGACGATCATCGTGTCGAAGCCCTTCTTCCAGCGCAGCGAGTCGCGCTGATGGCGGTACTCGAATGAGACGCCGCGCAGGATGAGCGCCAGCAGGATCAGCAGCAAAGCGAGGTAGAACCCGCTGAACAGGGTCGCGTACCACTCCGGGAAGGCCGCGAACAGGCACGCCCCAGCGACGATGACCCAGGTCTCGTTGAGATCCCACACCGGGCCGATCGTGTTGATGATCTGACGGCGGCTGATCTCGTCCTTGCCGAGGAACGGCAGCGACATGCCGACTCCGAAGTCGAAGCCGTCGAGTACGAAGTAGCCGACGAACAGCACGCCGACGATGAAGAACCAGACGTATGCGAGATCCATGATGTCGTCCTCGGGTTCCTAGTAGACCGTCGTCGGGGTGTCTTCGAGCGCGGGTGGTTCAGCGCCCTCGCTCCCCGGTTCGGGCAGCGGCTCGGGGCCGGTGTGCGCGGTCTTCATGATCAGACCGACCTCGACGACCGCGAGGATCGCATAGATCGCAGTGAACGCGACGAGCGAGATCAGCACCGTCCATCCCGGGACGCTCGGCGAGACGCCGTCTTCGGTGAGCATGAGCCCGAACACGATCCAGGGCTGCCGGCCCATCTCGGTGAAGACCCAGCCGAGCAGGAGGGCGAGCAGGGATGCCGGCCATGCCCAGATCGCGATGCGCCAGGCCCAGACCGGCACCTCTCGCTTGGCCTTCTTGCGCGTGAGCCACAGGCCGACCACGGCGGTCAGCGCCGCGACGCCGCCCAGGCCGATCATCCAGCGGAACGACCAGTACGTGATCCACAGGACCGGAGCGAAATTGCCGTCGACCTGGTCGGCGAACTGGGGGAACATCTCGGTCGTGTACAGGGCATTCAGGTCATTGATGCCCTCGACGCAGCCATCGAGGGTGTGGGTGGACAGGAACGACAGCAGGTACGGGATGCGGATCGAGAACAGTTCGGTCGTGCCGTCCGGCGTGCCGAGCGTGAAGATCGAGAATGACGCATCCGCTCCGCACGCCGTCGTGAACAGCGCCTCTGCGGCGGCCATCTTCATCGGCTGCGTCGAGACCATCACCAGCCCGAGCTGGTCGCCCGTGAGCACGACGCCGATGAACGCGACGATCATGCCCCACAGACCGTAGCGCAGCGACGAGCGCATCATCTCGAGGTTCTGCTTGCGCACCAGGTGCCAGGCCGAGACCGAGATGATCACGCCCGCCGTCATCATGAACGCGGCGAAGAGCGTGTGGGGCAGCGCGGCGAGAGCCACGGGATTCGTCAGCACCGCGACGAAGTCGGTCATCTCGGCGCGGTGGCCGTCCGCGGCCATCTGGTAGCCGACCGGATTCTGCATGAAGGCGTTGGCCGCGAGGATGAAGTAGGCCGAGAACCACGCGCCGATCGTGGCGATCCAGATGCTGGCCAGGTGCAGTCCCTTGGGCAGCTTGTCCCAGCCGAAGATCCACAGACCGATGAACGTCGCTTCGAAGAAGAAGGCCATCAGACCCTCGAAGGCGAGTGGAGCGCCGAAGACGTCGCCGACGAAACGGGAGTACGACGACCAGTTCATGCCGAACTGGAACTCCTGGACGATGCCGGTGACCACACCCATCGCGAAGTTGATCAGGAAGATCTTGCCGAAGAACCGCGTGAGGTGAAGCCACTTCAGCTTGCCGGTGCGGAACCAGGCGGTCTGGAAGATCGCGACGGTCAGCGCCATGCCGAGTGTGAGCGGGACGAAAAGGAAGTGGTAGAGCGTCGTCAGGCCGAACTGCCATCTCGCCAACAGCAACGGGTCAAGGAGATCCATTGGTTCACCTTTCCGGGTTTCTGATCGTCACGGTACACAGCCGATGCCGTCGCCGATAGGTTGTGGGCCGTGCAAATTGGCGCGCCTCAGGTGATGGCGAGTTCGACCACGCAGTCGGTCGGGTGCGGGGAGGATCGGATGCAGGAGGCCCGCAGCGGCCCGCCTGCCTCCGTCAGCACTGCCCGCATGAGTCCGAGATGGACCGCGCAGAGCGTCTGCCGATGACCTGCCTGGCTGGCGGCGTGCGGGCAGGGGGACAGGCTGATCGTCAGATCGGCCTCGTCGACGACCGGATCGAAGCCCGAGTCCGCCAGATGCTCGACGATCGCGTCGAGCTGATGCGTCGCCGGCCGGCCGATGCTCTCGACGCTGGAGCCCGTCCACGGCATCACGCGGCGCATCACATCGCCGCGCACAGCGGCGTCGTGCACTTTCCGGCGGGCGATCGGACTCGATGCCTCTCGGCTTCCGGTCGCGGCCGAATAGAGCGTTCTCGGCCGCCCGCGCGTGGCGCGGTGTTCGGTGCTCCGGATGACGTGTCCAGCCTCGATGAGCCGCTGCAGGTGTTCGCGCACCGTGTTGGCGTGCAGGCCGGTCGCTTCGGTCAACTCGGCGATCGGCCACTCGGGCCGGGCTTGCACGAGCGCGAGGATCTCGACACGGCTGTAGCTCGAAATCGCGCTGCAACCGGTGCGAGGTGTCGACATGGATCCGATTATTCACGGCCCTCACCCGAGGGCATGGGTCGAAGGTCCCGTTCGAGCCGGCGGACCTTGCGGCGCTGCCGTAGGCGCGCCGCATGAGGGGAGCGGACAATCCGATCGCCGGCCCGCCGCGAACAACAGGCAGAGGGGGAAGCCCCGCAGATGCGGAGGTCTGGCAATGGCGAATGAGAGGACCGGTCGACGGAAGTTCTGGTTCTGGGCAGCCGTCTCCGGTGTCGTCAGTGCCGGGGTCTTCCTCGCGGCCGCGGAGCTGGTCGCTCTGCTGGTCGCCCCCGACGGCAGTCCGATCCTCGCGGTCGGCTCGTTCGTGATCGACATCGTGCCGCAGCCGTTCAAGGAGTTCGCGATCGCGACGTTCGGCGAGTACGACAAGGTCGCACTGCTCGTGGGCCTCGCGCTCGCGGTGCTGGTCGCCTCCGCGGTCGCCGGTCTGCTGCAGTACCTCCGTCGGCCGCTCGGCGTCGTCGCCCTCGTGATCGCCGGGGGTGTGTCGGTGGCGGCGATCGTGACGCGCGCGGGGGCGAGCCCATTCGCCGCGATCCCCCCGATCGCCGGGACGATCGCCGGATGCCTCATCCTCTGGTTCCTGGCGACGCGGCTGCGTCGCTGGTCGAGCGCCTCGATCCATTCCGCGCCGCAGGTGTCGGCGGACACGGAGCCGGTGGCCGCCACGGCGCAGCCCGTGGAGCGGCCGACGGTGCACCCGAAAGGCACAGCGGCACCCGCGACCGTCGACCGCCGAATGTTCTTCCGCGTCACTGCCATCGCGGGCGCCTCGGCGCTCATCATCGGGGTCGGCGCCCGCGCCGTCATCAATGCGACCGCGGGATCGATCTCGGCGGTGCGCAAGGCGCTCAACCTTCCCGCGCCGCGCACGGTTGTGACAATTCCGGCCGGTGCCGAGCTCGACATCCCCGGGATCTCGCCCCTGTTCACGCCGAACGCCGACTTCTACCGGGTCGACACCGCACTCACCGTGCCCTCGGTCGACCCCGGCACTTGGCGGCTCGTGATCGACGGCATGGTCGACCAGCGCGTCGAGCTCACCTTCGACGATCTGGTCGGCATGGGCGTGAACGAGTATGCGATCACGCTGACGTGCGTCTCGAACGAGGTGGGCGGCGACCTGCTCGGCAACGCCGTCTGGCTGGGCGTTCCGATCCGCGAGGTGCTGAAGCTCGCCGGGCCGAAGTCCGGCGCCGACATGGTGCTCTCGCGGAGCATCGACGGCTTCACGGCGAGCACTCCGCTCGAGTCGCTCACTGACGACGGCCTCGACGCGATACTCGCGGTCGGAATGAACGGGGAGACCCTTCCGCTCGAGCACGGGTTCCCGGTGCGCATGGTCGTGCCCGGGCTGTACGGCTACGTCTCCGCCACGAAGTGGCTGAGCGAGCTGAAGGTCACGACGTTCGACGCCGATGAGGCGTACTGGACGCCGCGCGGCTACAGCGCGAAGGCGCCGGTCAAGTTCTCGTCGCGGCTCGACACCCCGCGCACCGGCGAGGCGATTCCGGCGGGGCGCACCCCGGTCGCGGGAGTGGCCTGGGCCCAGACGGTCGGCATCGACCGCGTCGAGGTCAGCATCGATGACGGAGACTGGCAGGCGGCCACACTGTCGAGCCCGATCAATGAAGACACCTGGGTGCAGTGGTTCGTCGACTGGGACGCCACGGTCGGCACCCACTACGTCGCGGTCCGCGCCGTGAACAAGAACGGCGACGTGCAGATCGAAGAGCGCGCGCCCATCGCCCCTGATGGGTCGACCGGATGGCAGCGCACCCTGATCCGGGTGACGTAG
>NZ_WOYP01000083.1:12429-15278 GCF_011620715.1 Microbacterium sp.
CATCGCCCCTGATGGGTCGACCGGATGGCAGCGCACCCTGATCCGGGTGACGTAGACGGTGCGGGGATCATCCACCGTGACGTCAAACCGGCGAACATCCTCTTGCGGCCACCGCTCACGCCGCAGCACACGTTCCGCGCGGTGCTCGCCGACTTCGGCATCGCCTACCTCGTGGATGCCGCTCGGGTGACCACGCCGGGCACGGCGATCGGCACGGCCGCGTATATCTCGCCCGAGCAGGTGCGGGGCCACGCCCCTACGACGGCATCGGACATCTACAGCCTCGGCCTCGTGCTGCTGGAGGCGCTCTCGGGACGACGCGCCTTCCCGCAGCAGACTCCGATCGAGGCGGTCTCGGTCCGTCTCACGTCGCCGCCGGATGTCCCCGGAGACTGGGGCTACAGGTGGCGGTCGCTCCTGACGGCGATGACCGCGATCGACCCGGGCGAGCGTCCGACGGCTCTCGAGGTGTCCGTGCGCGGGCGTGTGCTCGACAGCGAGGAGACCGATTCCGAGGCCACGCGCGCCATCGATTCCGAGCCGGCCGCGACGCGGTTGATGGTGGCACCCGAGGCAGCCGTCGTACCCGCACCGCCCATGCTGGACGCGTCGGGGCGCGTGCTGACCTCGTCGCCGACCGACGCCACCGTGGTCGTGGGTGAGCAGTCGGTCGCATCACCGGCCGGCGGCGACTGCGAGCCGGGCAGCTCCCCACCCGTGAACCGGTCGCGATGGGTCATGATCGTCGGTGCCGTCGCGCTCGTACTGGTCGCCGCGGTCGTGGGCGTCGCGCTCGCGATCGGCGCCGCCTCCCCGGCACCGCCGCCGGCGCTTCCCGCGGTCGGCGAGCCGCTCGACACGCATCTGCAGGATCTGATGAATGAGCTGAGTCCGTGATGCGCCGCCTCGCCTGGCTGATCTGCGTCGCCGCGGTCGCGGCCGTCCTGGCGGGCTGCGCCACCGCCCCCTTGACGCTGTCGCGGCAGGCCTCTACCGACCTGCAGGCCGGCGTAGTCGCCGTAGCAGAGTCGGCTGCGGCCGGCGATCAGGCGACAGCGCTCACCCGACTGGACGAACTGCAGGAGAGGCTCGACGCCGCCGTCGCGGCGGGTGATGTGACCGCAGAGCGCGCAGCATCCATCCAGGGTGCGATCGAGGTGGTGCGGGCCGATCTGCAGCCCGCGCCGACGCCGAGCATCGAACCTGTGCCGCAGCCGACCGTCGGTCCGGGACTCACCGACGACGGCAATGACAACTCGGGTCCCGGCAACAGCAACGGCAACGGCAACGGCAACGGCAACAGCGGGAACGGAAAGGGCCGAGGCGACTGAACCCGCTGGATCGCGGCCGGAGACGTCAGCCGCCGGACGGGACGGGCGCCGCCTCCGGTTCGGCCGGCGGCACGATCCGGAACTCCGGTGCCTGCGAGACCAGCAGCCAGGCCGGCAGCACGACGATGCACAGGATCGGCAGCAGCGCGATGTCGCCCGGGATCGCGACGGCGACGAACACCGCAAGCCAGCCGTCGCGAGCCACGACCAGCACGATGCCCAGCACAGCGCACGCGACGACCAGGCTCATGTTCAGCGACGGGAACAGCGTGCTCACGAGAAGTCCGAGAGCCACGCCGATGAAGGCCGCCGGGAACACACGGCCGCCTCGGAACAGCGCGGATGCTGCGACGAGCAGAGCGACGATCTTGATGCCCGCGATCACGGCGAGTTGACCGGCGTCGTACTGACTCGGGTCCTTGAGCAGCTCACCCATCTGAGTGAGACCCTTGAACATGGTGATCGGGCCGCCGATGTAGCCGAGGATGCCGAGGATCAACCCGCCGACCGTGGTGATGATGATCGGATGCCCGAGGGCGTGCAGCGCCCGGTAGACAAAGGGGAAGACGGCCAGCGCCGCGAGACCTGCCACGGTGACGGCGCAGGCGACCAGGATGCCGGTGAGGATGTCGAACGCCTGCGGCGGGCCGTAGGCCGGCATGTCGAACGCGAACGGGGGGGCGCCCAGCAGGTGCATCGTGATGGATGCCGCACCGGCCGCCGCCAGCGGCAGGAACAGCTTGTCCCACAGGGAACCGCCGGCCCGCACGGCGGCGACCAATCCGGTGAAGACGAGCGCTGCGGCAACCGGAGTGCCGAACAGGGCGCCGATCGTGGCGGACGCTGCGAGCATCATCGACACCTCCGGGGACACCTGGGGGATGAGCCGCGCGAACACCGCGACGATGATCGCGGTGTTGATCGCGATGATCGGGTTCTCGGGTCCGAGACTCACCCCGCCGGCGAGGCCGAGCAGCGTGACCACGGCGAGACCAGGGAGCGTGCGCAGCGGCAGAGGCTTGTCGACGAGCTCGGTCGTGGCCGAATCCGGGCCGCCGTGCCCGGGGAGAACCTGCAGCGCGATGCCGACCGCCAGTCCGGTGACGGTCAGCACGAGGATGATCCACCAGCCGTTCGGGTCGACGTTCAGCGCGCCCGGAAGCGTGGTCCAGATCACGTTCGAGAGGGCATCGGCGCTCCGATCGAGCGTCCAGAGGATCAGCGCGGAGACGACCCCGACCAGTAGTGCCGGTACGGCGAGCATCAGGAGCCGAAGGGGGGTGACATTCGGGTCGGTCTCCGGGCGTGCGAGGCTCATGCGCGGATCTTCCTCCTGATCGAGCACCAAGATCGGGTCGTCTTCGCCGACCGCGGTGATTCATCGCGGTGCACGGACGCTATCACGCAGCCGTTCTCGCCTGCGATGGCCAGCGGCTGACATCATCCCGCGGGGATGACTGCGGGCGGGGGCTCCGCACTGCGGGGTGAGGGTCAGCGCCAGAGACCGGCGGACCCGAG